>CAMAMO010000058.1 GCA_945836915.1 uncultured Mediterranea sp. | reverse complement strand
GGTAAGGGTGAGAAGGTGAGGTAAGAGCTCACCGGCTCTGTGGCGACACAGAGGCCGTGCGTCTTGGGAGTTGTAAGGTCATGTATACCGGCGCTTGAGGGCTGCTCGCCCGAGCTGGAGGGTGGACCGCTAAAGCGGCATGGCGACATGTCGCTCAGATAAATGACAGACACCTCACACCAACCCTGTGAGGCACAGAACTCGGCTTACAGGCCCTCTGCTCTTCTCCTTTTTCTACTAAAAACCTTCTCAACCCGTCAACCTGTCAACCCATCAACGAATAAAGAATGAACAAACATCTCTCAAAAATCTGGAAGTTCCTTACCTACGACATCTGGCGCATTACGGAGGATGAAGTGACGCGAACCACCTATTATATCCTGACGGTGGTAAAGACCATCTCGCTCTGTATCAACAACTTCACCAAGGACCGGCTGGTTAACAAGGCTTCGGCACTGACCTACAGTACGCTGCTGGCCATCGTGCCCATCATGGCCATTGTCTTTGCCATTGCCCGCGGCTTTGGCTTCGACCAGATTATGGAGAGCCAGGTGATGGAGGGATTTGGCGGCAATACGGAGACGGTGCAGTACATCCTGAGGTTTGTCAACTCCTACCTGTCGGAGACGAAAAACGGCGTCTTCGTGGGGGTGGGTTTGGTGATGTTATTCTGGTCGGTGTTGGTGCTGATCGATAACATGGAGGTAACCTTTAACAACATCTGGCAGGTCAAAAAGGCGCGTAGCGTCTATCGCAAGGTAACCGACTACCTCTCCATGCTGCTATTGATGCCTATCCTGATTGTGGTCTCGGCCGGTGTATCCATCTTTGTGGGCACCATGGTGAATAACTTCGCGGATTACTCGCTGCTGGCTCCTCTGGGCAAGTTCCTTATCCGCAGCATCCCCTACCTGCTGACGTGGTTCATGTTTACGGCGCTCTATATCTTCATGCCAAACACCAAGGTAAAGTTCAGACATGCGCTGGTATCGGGTATCCTGGCCGGTACGGCCTACCAAATCTTCCAATACCTCTATATTGGCGGACAGATGTGGGTGTCGCGCTACAACGCCATCTACGGTAGCTTTGCCGCGCTGCCGCTCTTCCTGCTCTGGGTGCAGGTGTCGTGGACCATCTGCCTCTTCGGGGCGCAACTCACCTATGCCGGGCAGAACATCAGTAACTTCAACTTTGAGAAGGATACCCGCAACATCAGCCGACGCTACCGCGACTTTATCACCATCCTGATCATGTCGCGCATCGTGAAGCGCTTCTGCCAGAACGAGAAGCCCTACACCGCCTCCGAGCTGAGCCAAACCTACCAGATACCCATCCGATTGGTCAACCACACCCTATTCAAGATGCAGGAAATCAACCTGCTACACGAGGTGCTGACCGATGAGAAGAGCGAAGAGATAGCCTACCAACCCTCGATTGACGCCAGCAAGCTCAGCGTTGGGCTGCTGCTCAACCGCCTGGATTGCCACGGCAGCGAGGATTTCAAGATTGATACGGAGCAGACCTACAGCCACGAATGGTGTGTGCTGATGAAGGCTCGAAAGGCTTACTTTGAGCAGATTGATGACGTCTTACTGAGCGACCTCTAAGTCGGCGGTGAGCCGTTAGCGCAGACGGTGGTGGCGGTAGTAGGGATAGGCTACAAAGAGCAGAAACAGGAGGGATACCACCGCCCCGATAAGGGCATGCAGATGAATAACGACGGTATCGGGGTGCAGGTAGCTGTAGATCAACCCAAGCAGCATACCGCTTTCAATGGCCAGATAGCAAGTGGCATTGGCCGTACCGCGCTGGCAATGGTGAGAGAGCCGCACAAAGAGCCCAATCAAGGGAATGACACCTACGGCCAAGAGGCCAAGACCTATCAACGGACACCTGTCGCCCCCTAACAACAGGGGCAAGAGCGAGCCTGCAGCGGCCGATAACCCCACCACCCCAATAGCTGGCAACCAGGCTCGCGGCAGAAAGAAGCGGTCGATAGTGAAAAGGGGCTCACCATTAGGGGCACGGAAGGGTAGATAAATCTGGCTGCCAAAGAAAAGCCCTACAAAAGCAAGGACCATAGCGCCCAAGACTACGGCCTGAAAATTGAACAGCAGATAGAGCCAGGCACCCAGCCAAGCACCAGCCATCACCCCCATACGGCCCACCCAGGCATAGACCAGATTGCCCGATGTACGGCACGAGGAGTGGGTAATGTCGATATCCACCGTGAGGTCGCTAACCAGCGTTAATGAGAAGCAAGCCCCTTGAAAAAGGGCCAAGAGGTAGGCCTGCAGCGGATTGGCGACAAAAAGATACCCCGCACCGGCTACCGCCGTCAGTGCCGCCGAGAAGAGAAAGACATGCTTGCGCCGATAGGCATCGCTGAGGTAGGCATGAAAGGGACCAACCCCCAACATACCCACCAAGAAAGCGACATAGAGCCATACCCCCTCGGTGAGGGGGAGGCTCATCTGTTCCTTCATGGCTACAGGTAGCCAGGGTAGCACCATGAAGAGGGCAGAGAAAATGAGGAAATGGGCGATACACATCTCTACGAAATCGCCCGTCCACAGGGTATCAGTATTGCTCTTTCTCATTCGGGAAGTCTAAGTTCTTCACATCCGATACGTAGTGGCTGATGGCATCGGTCATCACGGTAAAGAGGTCGGCATAGCGACGCAGGAAGCGGGGACGGAAGCCATTGTTCATACCGAGCATATCCTGAGCCACCAGCACCTGACCATCCACATCGGCTCCGGCACCGATACCGATGACGGGGATGGTGAGCTCATGAGCCACACGGGCAGCCAACGCAGCGGGTATCTTTTCGAGCACCAGGCCAAAGCAGCCAGCCTCCTCAAGCAGGTGGGCATCGCGCAGCAACTTCTCAGCCTCGGCCTCATCCTTGGCTCTCACCGTATAGGTTCCATACTTATTGATACTCTGAGGCATCAGGCCCAAATGTCCCATCACCGGAATACCGGCGCTGAGGATGCGCTTCACGGTGCCAATCACCTCTTCTCCACCCTCTAATTTGAGGGCATCGGCATGGCTCTCCTTCATGATGCGGATAGCCGAAGCTAATCCTTCTAGTTCGTTGCCTTGGTAAGAGCCAAAGGGCATATCGACAATGACCATGGCACGCTTGACGCCGCGCACCACCGATTTGCCGTGGTAAATCATCTGATCAAGGGTAATCGGCAAGGTCGTCACATTACCAGCCATCACGTTAGAGGCAGAGTCGCCTACCAGAATGACATCAACGCCAGCGCCATCCACAATCTGGGCCATGGTGTAGTCGTATGAGGTCAACATGGAAATTTTTTCGCCTCGTTGTTTCATTTCAATCAGGCGATGAGTCGTTACCTTACGGGTATCATCTGAAATATATCCAGCCATGATTATTATAGTTTAGTTCGTTGTTGTATCGTTTACTGATGATGAGAGAGGGGGTTAGACCCGCAACATCGCGTCGAGCGTAAAGGTCTGAAAGTCATCTATCACCCGATGGCAGAGCTGGGCCACCGTTTCGCGGGGGAAAGTAGTGGCCAAGCCGATGACACGGGCACCACTGGCCAGGCCAGCTTTCAGCCCGTTAACCGAGTCCTCGAAGACGTAAGTATGTTCTGGCGTAGAGCCGAAGGTGCGCATACCCAGCAGGTAGCAATCCGGATCGGGCTTGGAGGCAGCGAACTGCTCAGCCGTAAAGATGCGGTCAAACCACGCCTTGACTTCCGGATGGGCCTGATAGACGGCTGCCATCTTCTGGGCGTTGCTGCTGGTTACCACAGCGGTTGCGATGCCATGGCTGCGAAGGGAGTGGATAAAGGACTCTACACCGGGCACGGGCAGAAATTGCATCTGCTGCTCAAAGCGGTTCAAACGCTCTGTAATCTCGCGTTGTGCGCTCTCTTTTCCGGCAAAGAAGGTTTGATAGATGTAGGTCAGCGTCTGTCCCTTAACCTGCGATTCCAGATGGAGGAAGCCATAATCTTCTCCTATCTGTTGCCAGAAGTGGGTGTATTGGCTTTCGGTATCCATCACCACGCCATCAAAGTCAAACAGGGCTGAAATAACCTCTTTCATGCGCTAAAAAATTAAATCAAACATCTCATTGGGGCGGCAAAGGTCGCAATAATCTGCGAAATGAGCAAATAATTGGGACAGAAGTTACCCTAAGGGGAGCAACTTGAAACGCATACGCCACCGCTTGGTCTCTTCGTCGTAGCTGTGACTCAGAATCTGGAGATGACCGATTTCGGCCGTATTCGCCACGTGGGTACCAATACAGAGGCACTCATCATAGTTGCCTACGCGCACAATGCGCACCGTCTCGCTGGCCCCCTCAGGCAGACGCTCCATATCGAACCGTCCGCAAGCCTCTTGCTGCGTGATAAACTCTACGGTGACGGGCAGATGGCGGTCAATTACCTCGTTGACAGCCTCTTCCAGCCTTTTCACCTCCGCCTCAGTAGGCGCCTGCGGCAGCGCATAGTCCAGTTTACTCTTCTTCCGTTCAATATGCGCCTCGACCGATCGTCCGCAGCCAAAAAGGCGAATCATCGTCTGGTTAATAATATGCTCCGCCGTATGCATGGGCGGGTATTCCTGTTTATTATGAGCGTTAAGTTCCATCATTGTTTCTTTTTTCGTTGACAAGTGTGTTAACCTTAATCGGAGGCGAAAGTACGACAATAAGCGCTTTTTTGCAACTTTTTAAAAAAGATGATTATCCTTTAGCCTCTTGATAGAGGAAACGCTTGATGCTCTTTTTCGCAGTTTTCTCAAACTCCTCAAAGATAATCTTCACCTTAGCTATCTGGCTATAGGCTTCCAGCTCGGCATTGAGAGCCACTCGGTTCTCCTCCATCACCTTTTCAATATCCTCTTGCTTCATACCGTGAGCGAAAGCATCGTCAAAGTCGGGATAAATCAAGGCCACCAGTTGCTTTTTCTGCAAGACAATCAGCGACTCTGCCACGTAAGGCATGTTATTGAGTTTGCTTTCAATCTCTTCAGGATAGATGTTTTGACCACTGGCGGTAAGCAGCATGTTCTTACTGCGTCCACGAATAAAGATGTTACCCTCAGCGTCCATCGTACCCAAGTCGCCTGTATGCAACCAGCCATTGACGTCGATAATCTGACTGGTCGCCTCCTCGTTCTTATAGTAACCCATCATCAGATTGTCTCCTCGGCAAATAATCTCACCCGCCTGCTTTTCAGGGTCAGGCGAATCAATCTTAACCTCCATACGCGAAGCGGCGCGGCCACACGAAAAGAGCTTCAAGCGATCCCACCGCGAGGAGGTGATAATGGGTCCACACTCCGTCATACCATAGGCTACTGTATAGGGGAAGCCTATCTGCTTGAGAAAACGCTCTACGTCCGCATTGAAGGGGGCACCACCAACGGTGATTTCGTCGAAATTATTGCCAAACACCTCCATGGCCCGTTTTTTGAGTTCAGCCTTGATCTTATCATTCAGCAGAGGGACGCGTAAAAGCAAACGGCCTAAGCGGTTATCCACCTGCGGAATAATATCTTTCTTGATAATCTTCTCTACAATCAAGGGCACACAAGCAATGATGCGCGGCTTAATCTCTGCAAACGACTGCGCAATGATCTTCGGACTCGGCATACGGGTAAGGAAGAAGAGATGAGCACCAGCCGTAAAACCAAACAGGAAATCAAACACCATACCAAACACATGGCCAAGAGGCAGCATCGATACAATATGATCACCCGCCTTGATAGGATACATTTCCGCACAATAGGCGATATTCGAACTAAGGCTATGGCAAGAGAGCATCACTCCCTTACTATACCCCGTCGTACCCGACGTATAGTTAATGACCGCCAACTGGTCACCTCCTTCTGGCTGGGTATAGTGGATGTGCTCGGGCCGGAAATTGCGGGGATAGCGCTCGCCATAGATGGCATTGCGTGTTTCATAAGCCTTCAACAGACCATCATGACGGCTGATTAAGATGGAGAAATCTTCAAGCGAAGCAATACCCAGCAGAGCTGGCATCGCCTTTTCATCCAGATTCTCCCATACGCGCTCACCCACCAAGAGCAACTTCGCCTCTGAGTGATTGACGATATTATGGATATTGTCAGACTTGAATTCGTGCAAGATAGGCACTATCACCGCACCATACGTTACCGTTGCTAAAAAAGCCACCGCCCAATGGGCACTGTTACGGCCACATATCGCCACTTTATCACCCGTCTTGATACCTGCGGCTTCAAGCACGATGTGGAATTTTGCCATTTTTCGAGCTACATCCTTGTATTGTAATGTAGCCCCTTTATAATCAGTCAGCGCATCCATGTTCCAATGGCGGACAATGCTCTGTTGTATGTATTCAGTCAGATTGGGTAGCATCACTTGCTTGCTCTGGTTAATATTGCTCACTTTTTGAAAATTTGCGCAAATATAGTGTTTCTCTGCATCAGAAACAAGCATCGGCCCATTTTTTTGAAACAATATAGATGAAAAGTGGGCAGATTAAAAGAAAAGTATTACCTTAGCGGCCAATTTACAGACCATTATTTATTATCATGATAATAGAAGAACTTAAAAAGCTCTACGTGGCTTATACCGGCCACGAACCCGAACAAATCGATGAAATGCCCGCATCGGGTTCTAACCGCCGCTACTTCCGCCTGAAGGGTACCCCCACCCTGATTGGAGTGAGCGGAGAGTCAGTTGAAGAGAATCGTGCCTTCCTCTATATGGCCAAACATTTCCGCGAAAAAGGTTTGCCGGTGCCGCAAGTCTTTATCCAGTCAGACAATGACCTCTACTACCTACAAGAGGACTTAGGCGATACCTTGCTCTTCAACGCCATTGAGAAGGGACGTAAGACCAGCGTCTTCGGTGAAGAGGAGAAGATACTGCTCCGTAAGACCATGCGTCTGCTCCCCGCCATACAGTTTGCCGGAGCTGACGGCATGGATTTTGGCGTCTGCTTTCCTCAGTCTGAGTTCAACAGCCGCAGTATTCTTTGGGATCTGAACTACTTTAAGTACTGTTTCCTCAAAGCCACTGGCCTAACGTTCCAAGAGGACCTTTTGGAGGATGACTTCCAGAAGATGGCTGACGTTTTGCTACGCAGCAGTTCAGCCACCTTCATGTATCGCGACTTCCAAAGTCGGAACGTGATGATTAAAGATGGCGAACCTTGGCTGATTGATTTTCAGGGCGGTCGTAAAGGTCCGGTCTATTACGATGTGGCTTCATTCCTGTGGCAAGCCAAGGCCAACTATCCCCAAAGCTTGCGTGAGGAGTTACTCAAGGAGTACATCGACGCTCTGCGCACATACCAACCTGTTGACGAAGCCTATTTCTATGCACAACTGCGCCACTTCGTCCTCTTCCGCACGATGCAAGTGCTCGGAGCTTACGGCTTCCGCGGCTATTTCGAGAAAAAGCCCCACTTTATCCAGAGTGTACCCTTCGCCATCGAGAACCTACGCCAGCTGCTGCAAGAGCCTTACCCCGAATACCCTTACCTCTGCCAGGTGCTGCGTGAACTGACTGAGATGAAACAGTTCACCGACGAACTGCAGAAACGACGCCTTACCGTCAAGGTGATGAGCTTTGCTTATAAGAAAGGAATTCCAGAGGACACTTCGGGCAATGGCGGCGGCTTTGTGTTCGACTGCCGTGCGGTGAACAATCCCGGTAAGTATGAACGCTACAAACCCTTCACCGGACTGGACGAACCGGTCATCAAGTTCCTGGAAGATGACGGAGAAATCACCACCTTCCTTGAACACGCTTATGCTTTGGTAGATGCCAGCGTGAAACGCTATATGGAGCGAGGCTTTACCAACCTCAGCGTCTGCTTCGGTTGTACAGGCGGTCAGCACCGTAGCGTCTATTGTGCCCAACATCTTGCTGAACACCTCAACCAAACATTCGGCGTGCAGGTCAACCTGACCCACCGTGAACAGAACATTGAACAGAACTTCAAAGCAAAGCATTAATCGTATCATCAAAGGAAACCAATGAAAGCGTTAGTATTTGCAGCCGGACTGGGCACTCGCCTTCGTCCACTGACAGACCATCAACCCAAAGCACTGGTCCCGGTAGGCGGTGTGCCGATGCTCGAGCGTGTCATCGGGCGTCTAAAGGCAGCTGGTTTTGATGAGATAACAGTCAATGTGCACCACTTTGGCCAACAGATTATCGACTTCCTGCAAGCCAAACAGAACTTTGGTCTGACCATCCACGTCAGCGACGAGCGCAATCAATTGCTTGATACGGGTGGGGGCATCCTGAAAGCTCGTCCCTATTTAGACGGAAACGAACCTTTTTTGGTTCATAATGCCGACATCATGACAGATATCGACCTTGGTGCCATCTACCGTAACCATGTAGAGAGCCAAGCTGATGCGACACTGTTAGTCAGTCAGCGCGAAACGTCGCGTTACCTGCTTTTCGATGCTAACGGCCGGATGCAGGGTTGGATGAATAAAAGTACGGGCGAAGTACTGCCTCCTGAGTTAGACTTGAAAGCCACCACGTTTACCCCGTTAGCCTTTAGCGGGGTGCATGTCATCTCGCCAAAAATCTACCGCTGGATGGGCCAAACACCTTGGACAGGAAAATTCTCCATCATCCCATTTTATGTAGCCACCTGCCATCAAGCTCACATCCAGAGCTATCAGCCCCAGCAGATGAACTTCTTTGATGTAGGAAAAATTGAGACGCTGCACAAAGCCGAAAAATGGTTAGAGAGTCATTCAGAATATTAAAATTGTTTATAATCCGATGATTTTTGCGCGATATAATTTGTAATATGTAATAAAAGCCCTAAATTTGCTACGTGTTTTTCATAGTATTAGATTTAAGGTTAACAAAGTCATCCGTCTGTGAAGATAGTGACTTAACTCAAAGTTAAAAGGAAGAGGGGCGTATCATAAAGCGTTTGATACATCCCCCTCTTTTTTTTGCCTCTCCCTATATAGATGAACAGCCAATCTACCCCGTCGAAAAAAACTGCAAACTGCAAAACTGCAAAAAATCTGTGGGAGGGTGAACGGATAGGCACCGATTTGGGGTGAGTGGATGGTCTCCCTTTTCAGTAGATAAATGGGGATGCAAGGATGCAGGCAAAAAAGAGAGCGCTTGAGACCGCCTACTCCTCACGAGGTGAGGGATCATTAACTGTCATCTCAAGCGCTAATGGTGCAAAGATACTTAAAAATCTTGATGGAACAAAAGAAAAATATGAAAATACTTCGGGTCTTGCCGAGCGGCAGGAGGTGAACGGGAATGACATCCTCTATTTCCGCAGGGGGAATGGTGAGGTGTATGGCTTCGTGAAGGGTGGTCGGATTTACATTGACCCTGAGCGGGTTAATGCGGAGACGCCTATTCATGAGTATGCTCACCTTTGGGCCTATGCGATGCGGAGGATGAACCCGAAGGAGTGGGCGAACATCGTGGAGCTGATGAAGGAGTCGCCTGTTTGGGAGGAGGTGAAGCAGTACTATCCTGAGCTGGAGAGCGACGAGGAGATTGCCGATGAGGTGCTGGCTACCTATTCGGGTCGCCTGGGTGCCGAGAAGCTGAGAGAGAAGCAGCGCGAGGTGATGGCCGAGAAGGGTAATAGCCTTATGGAGAAGGCCCATGCTGTTGCTGCGCTGGAGCGTGTTAAGGATGCGTTGAAACGCTTCTGGAAGGGCGTAGCTGAGTTCTTCAACCTGCACTATACAAGTGCTGAGGAGGTAGCAGACAGAGTACTGTATGACTTGCTTGATGGTGTGAATCCTTTGGATTATGGCAGAGAGTCGTTGGAGTCGGTGAATAGACGGTTCAACCAGAGACTTGATGAACTGATTAAAGACCCGACTCAAAGCAACAGAATCTTGCATCTTGGTAAACCAGGTAGGTTCTTGACTAATGGGGGTATTTCAAATGTTGAAATTCTGCTTGACTTCGATAAGTTAGTGCGCAAATCCAGGGAGGAATACAGAAACAATCATCCTTTTGATATTTCGGATGTAAAGAACCTTCCTGTTTCCATCAATGACCCAATAGCCGTGTTTGATAATACGAATGGTAGGGATTCAGGAAGAGTTATATTGACCGAGCTGCAAAAGGATGGCAGGAACTTCATCGTGGCTGTTCGGGCCGCTGAACAAAATAGAAAGGGAGGAGTCGTTCTTGAGGTGAACGAGATTACAACACTTTATCCAAAAGAAGAGAAGGGTATCGTGAAATGGATTATTAACGGAAACGCTACAAACATCAATAAGCAGAAAGCCCTCCGGTTTATCGAGGCCCTCCAACCCCATGTTGGAACCACAATAACATCCGAAGAGCTTTCTGATGCTGCAAAGATAGTGGAAAATTTTGAGAATCCAAGCGTTGAGGTCGAAAATGTTTCGGATGAAGAAGATTTGCTGTTCCGTGTTCGTGAGGAGGAAGCTCCGGAGCGGACGGGCGTAGGGTATAAGGTGTTTGTGCTGAAGGGCGGACAGCTCTATCCTCCTATGGTGGCCAATCCTAACGGTGCGGCTACTCCTGTTGGTGTGTGGCTTGATGCGGATGCTGCTCCCGTGGCTGGTGAGAGCAAGACGGGCCGTAAGCAGGTGAAGGCTGGTAGTAAGGGTACACAGGGCGGCAGCGGTAAGCTGGCCTATCGTCCAGGATGGCACTTGGGTGAGATACCCTATGCGCTTCAGTTCAACAGATTGAATCCTGAGACTGGCGAGAAAGAGCTGTTTCCGAAGGACTTTGTTTGGGCCGAGGTGGAGTATGCCGCTGACGTGGATTACCAAGAGGAGGCTATGAGCTATGGCTATAACGCGAGCGGCAAGTTCCAGCATTCGCTGGCCGGGCTGCCTGAGCTTCCGGTCAACGGGTCGTACAAGTACCGCACGAATCCCAATCCGGAGACTGACCCTTGGGTGATAACGGGTGCGATGAAGGTGAATCGCATCTTGACGCCCAGTGAGGTGGATGAGATGGTGAGAGAGGCTGGCCGTGAACCTCAGAAGCGACAGGAGGGTGCGGTGAGTGACGCTGAGATTGAGAAGCTGAACGAGTCGCTGTTTGGCGATGTGATGCGTGATGGTCAGAGCGCTGTGGATGATGAGACGGTGGCGTTTGAGAACGACCCTATCTCGAAGCTGATGGGTGTGTCGAGGTATAGCACCAGGCAGCAGAAGGCGTACGCTCACCGCGAGAGAGCCCGTATGCGCGAGCAGGTGAAGGAGATGGCCTCTGCGATGGGTATCGAGATAGATATAGTGGAGAGCGGACGTGAGCTGAGCGGCAAGCGTGCCCGTGCGAAGGGCTGGTATGACCGCCGTAGCGGACGTATCACTGTGGTGCTTGGTAACCATGGCAGCGTGAACGACATCATGAAGACGGTGCTGCATGAGGCCGTGGCCCACTACGGGCTGCGCAAGCTGTTTGGCGACCGGTTTGACGATTTCCTGGACAACGTGTTTGCCAACGCTTCGGTTGAGGTGAAGGAGCGTATTATCCGCTTGGCAGGCAAGCATGGCTGGAACATGCGTACGGCTACGGAGGAGTATCTGGCGCAGTTGGCTGAGGATGAGCGTATCGGTGATGATTCGACTTGGTTCGGCAAGGTGAAGCGTTTCTTCCTGCGCATGCTGGCTGAGGCTGGCATCAGGCTGAATATCCAGCTGACG
>CAMAMO010000057.1 GCA_945836915.1 uncultured Mediterranea sp. | reverse complement strand
ATGACACCCTGCCCCATCATAGCGTGAGCCACCTTCATGAATCCGGCGATGTTGGCGCCCTTCACATAATTGATGTAGCCGTCAGGTTGTGTTCCATACTTCACGCACTGTTCGTGAATACCCTGCATGATAGTGTGGAGTTTCTGATCCACCTCTTCTGCACTCCAGCTGATGTGCATAGCGTTTTGCGACATTTCCAAACCGCTGGTAGCCACACCACCTGCGTTGACAGCCTTGCCAGGAGCATACATCTTCTTATTTTCGATGAAGAGGTCAATAGCCTCAGGCGTACAACCCATATTTGAGATTTCACCGATGCACAATACATCGTTGTCAATCAGGTGACGAGCATCCTCGCCGTTGAGTTCGTTCTGGGTAGCGCAAGGCAGAGCGATATCTACCTTCACCTCCCAAGGACGCTTACCGGCTATGAAGGTTGCACCGGGGAACTGCTCAGCGTAAGGAGCTACAATATCATTACCAGAAGCACGAAGCTCGAGCATGTAGTCAATCTTTTCACCGCTGATTCCATCGGGATCATAGATATAGCCATCAGGACCAGAAATCGTCACAACCTTGGCACCCAACTGGGTAGCCTTTGTTACAGCACCCCAAGCCACATTACCGAAGCCAGAGACAGCAACTGTCTTGCCCTTAATATCAATGCCCTTGTTCTGGAGCATATGGTTTACAAAATAGAGACCGCCAAAGCCTGTAGCTTCAGGACGAATCAATGAGCCACCGAATTCCAGACCCTTACCGGTGAAGGTACCTGTAAATTCGCGAGTCAGTTTCTTATACATACCGAACATGTAACCTACCTCACGACCACCTACGCCAATATCACCGGCGGGAACGTCCATGTCAGGACCGAGGTGACGCCACAATTCAAGGATAAAGGCCTGGCAGAAGCGCATGATTTCAGCATCGCTCTTACCACGAGGAGAGAAGTCAGAACCACCCTTACCACCACCCATGGGCAATGTAGTCAAGGCATTCTTAAAGGTCTGTTCGAAACCGAGGAATTTCAAGATAGAGAGGTTTACAGAAGCATGGAAACGGATACCGCCTTTGTATGGGCCGATAGCGTTGTTGAACTGCACACGGTAACCTAAGTTAGTTTGTACTTCACCACGGTCATCAACCCACGTTACACGGAAGGTAAAGATACGATCGGGCTCAACAAGACGCTCGATGATTTTGGCTTTTTCAAACTCAGGATGTTGGTTGTAGATGTCTTCAATAGACAACAACACTTCCTTCACAGCTTGAAGGTACTCGCATTCACCTGGATGTTTTGCCTCCAAAGAGGCCATAATACGCTCAATATTCATAATATTACGCTAAAAAAGGTTTTAAGTTAGGCGTCTTGCGATGGCCCATAATACAATTTGTCATCGTTTGACACTGCAAAGATAGAGAAAGTTTTCGAATATCACACGATAAAAGCCAATAAATTGCTTAAATAATGATAAAATGTCAGCTTTTTATCTTTTCTTCCTCAAATCTCTGCCCTCAAAACGACAGAATGCATCTATCCAATGTGAATCAATTGGTTTGGATTGGCCAGCTTTCACATCAAAAGCAACCATCACAGAACGGCAGATGCACTTCACCTCACCCGTATCCGTATTGATAGCCCGCTGCACCAAGTCGAAACTCTTCGTACCAATAGCTGTTACAGCAGTCTCCACAGCTACGGATTCGTTGGCTGTAATCTGCGCCAGAAAATCGGTTTCGATATGAACAATCACTACCCCCTCACGTTCCAAGTCCAAATCTGGACAAACCGCTTGAAAATAGTAGGTCTTGCCTAAATCATAAAAGGAGAAATAGACGGTGTTATTGACATGCCCGTACTTATCCACATCGTTAAAACGGAGCTGGATAGGCAATCTATGATGAAATTGTATCTCTTCCATAGGTACTATTACACATTATAATATAAATATTGGCCAAAGTTAGCTGGAATTCGCAGCGAATTTACTAATTTTGCGATTGATTTCAATCAATCGAGCGAAAATAATGAATGAAGAGATAAAAAAAGCGGTTCAAATCATGCGTGAGGGTGGAATTATCCTCTATCCTACCGATACGATTTGGGGTATTGGCTGCGATGCCACTAACCCTGAAGCGGTAAAACGAGTCTATGAGATTAAGCAGCGGGCTGACAGCAAGGCGCTTCTGGTGTTAGTAGATTCGGCTGTCAAGGTCGATTTTTATGTCAATGAGGTTCCCGATGTAGCCTGGGACCTTATTGAGTTGGCCACCCGTCCACTGACTATCATTTACAGTGGGGCTCGTAATTTAGCCTCTAACCTGTTAGCAGAAGATGGCAGCGTAGGCATCCGCGTCACTTCTGAGCTCTTCTCACAGCAGCTCTGCCGTCAGTTCCGCAAAGCGATAGTCTCCACTTCAGCCAATGTGAGTGGCTCTCCGTCGCCCCGCAACTTCAGTGAAATCAGTGATGAGATTAAACAGGCTGTAGATTACATCGTGAATTACCGTCGCGATGAGCAGAAAGAGGCTACGCCATCAAGCATCATCAAATTGGGTCCAAAGGGAGAAATCAAGATTATCCGACCCTGAGAGTATTATCAGCTGACAAGTTAACAAATTGATAAATGACAGGTTGACGAGCTGACAAGTCTATAACTTATATTATATAAGAGTAATCCATAGCGACTATGAAATTTGACCATAAAGAATGGATCAAGCGCCTCTTGATTTGGCGTGAGCGCAACATAAAGGAGAAGCGTTTCATCCTTATATTAAGTTTTTTGGTGGGTATCTTCACAGCTTTTGCTGCCTTGATATTGAAGATGCTCATCCACTGGATACAGAATTTCCTCACGGAGAACTTTGATACTACCGAGGCAAACTACCTCTATCTGGTATATCCCGTTGTGGGTATCTTTTTGGCCGGGCTCTTTGTACGCTACATCGTTAAGGATGACATCAGTCATGGTGTAACGAAGATTCTTTATGCTATCTCGCGCCGTCAAGGACGTATTAAACGTCACAATACGTGGAGTAGCTTGATAGCCAGTTCGATTACCATCGGTTGTGGTGGGTCAGTCGGAGCGGAGGCGCCTATTGTACTGACAGGTTCCGCAATTGGCAGTACGTTGGGTAGCTTCTTCAAGATGGAACATCGCACGCTCATGCTGCTAGTGGGTTGCGGTGCCGCCGGAGCAGTGGCTGGCATCTTCAAGGCCCCCATAGCGGGACTGGTCTTCACCTTGGAGGTGCTGATGATTGACCTGACCATGACATCTTTGCTCCCGCTACTCATCTCAGCTGTAACAGCTGCCACGGTAAGCTACATAACCACCGGCACTGATGCTATGTTTAAGTTCCACTTAGACCAACCTTTCGAGTTTGAGCGCATTCCCTACGTTATTCTGCTCGGTATCTTTTGTGGTTTAGTCTCACTCTACTTCACCCGCGCGATGAACGCTACTGAGGGACTCTTCCGCAAATTGGCTACTCCCTACCGCAAGTTAGCCCTTGGCGGAGGGATGTTGAGTATCCTCATTTTCCTCTTTCCCCCACTCTATGGTGAAGGTTATGACACCATCGAACTGCTGCTCAATGGCACCTCTACCGCTCAATGGGATACGGTAATGAATAACTCCTTCTTCTACGGCCATAGCCAGTGGCTGCTGTTCTATTTGGTTCTGATTATCCTCTTCAAGGTTTTTGCATCGAGTGCCACGAACGGTGGTGGCGGCTGTGGCGGTATTTTCGCTCCCTCACTCTATTTAGGTTGTATTGCCGGATTTGTCTTTGCCCACTTCAGCAACGATTTTGATGCCACCACCTATCTGCCTGAGAAGAATTTCGCCTTAATGGGTATGGCTGGCGTAATGAGTGGCGTGATGCACGCACCGCTAACAGGCGTCTTTCTGATTGCGGAGCTGACTGGTGGATACGACCTCTTCCTGCCTCTGATGATGGTCTCTGTCAGTTCCTACCTTACCATCATCGCCTTCGAGCCCCACAGCATCTACTCCATGCGTCTGGCTCAAAAGGGCCAACTTTTGACTCATCATAAGGACCGAGCCGTTCTTACGTTGATGAAGATGGAGAACGTCGTAGAGAAAGATTTCAAGACTGTTCATCCTGAGATGGATTTAGGCGAGTTGGTTCATGCCATTTCATCCACGAAACGCAATGTCTTCCCAGTCACCGATGCCAAAGACAAACTGATAGGCATCGTGCTGCTCGACGATATTCGCAACATCATGTTCCGTCAGGAGCTCTACCACCGCTTTACTGTAGGCAAATTCATGACATCACCGCCAGCCCGACTGCATGATACCGACAGCATGGAGCAGGTAATGCAGGTCTTCGATGACACCAAAGCATGGAACCTCCCCGTGGTAGATGAAGAGGGACACTACCTTGGCTTTATTTCCAAATCGAAAATCTTCAATAACTACCGCCAGGTACTGGTCCACTTCTCCGATGAATAAAATATCCATTTTTGTCAACTTGTCAACTCGTCAACTAATAAACCTATAAACTAAAAAAATGAACCGTTTACTTATTACCTTATTATTATGTAGCTTAAGCCTCATGATTCAGGCTCAAGGTCAACAGGAACTCACCCTCGAAGAGGTGGTTGGTGGAAAGTTCTATCCCCGCAACATCGCCCAAATTCAGGCGATACCTGGCGATGGAGACCACTATACGCAGATGAATGCAGAGGGCACACAAGTCGTAAAGTACTCTTTCAAAACAGGCCAGCAAGTGGAGGTGCTCTTTGATGTAACTACTGCTCGCGAATGCCCCTTCAAGCATTTCGACAGCTATCAGTTTGCCCCCGATGGCAGCAAACTACTCATAGCAACCAAAACCAACTACATCTATCGCCGCTCATACCGCGCAGAACACTACATCTATAGTTTGAAGCGCAACCTCGATGGAAAAATTCTCAACGTGGTGGAGAAATTGAGCGACGGCGGTCCTCAACAAGCCCCTGTTTTCTCACCCGATGGCTACATGGTAGCCTTTGTGAGAGATAATAACATCTTCCTTGTCAAGCTACTCTATGGCAACAGTGAGAGTCAGGTCACTGAAGATGGCGAGCGCAACAAGATACTCAATGGCATCCCCGACTGGGTCTATGAGGAGGAGTTCTCCATGAACAGCGCCTTGGAGTTCAGCGCAGACAGCAAGATGCTGGCTTACATCCGATGGGATGAAAGCGAAGTGCCGATGTTCAGTTTCCCCCTTTATGCTGGTATGGCACCTCACAATAGTGCGTTCGAGAGCTATCCTGGAGCCTATACCTACAAATATCCCAAGACAGGTGAAGCCAACTCGAAAGTCTCCGTTCACACTTTCGACATCAAGAGTAAGGTTACCCGTCAGGTTCAAGTGCCCCTCGACGCTGACGGCTATATTCCACGTATCTTCTTCACCCGCAACCCCAATCAGCTGGCTGTAGTTACCCTCAACCGCCACCAAAATCAACTGAACCTCTACTTAGCCGACCCTCGCACCACCCTCTGCAAGCAGGTGTTGCGCGACGAGAGCGATACTTACATTAGCGAGAACGCCCTCAACCAAATCCGTTTCTATGACGACCACTTCAGTTTTGTCAGCGAGCGGAGCGGATACAGTCACCTCTATTGGTGCAGTATGAGCGGCACCCAACAGAAACAGCTGACCAGCGGCAACTACGAGGTGATTGACTTCCTAGGTTACAGCGAGAGTGACGGTAGTTTCTACTATACCAGCAACGAAGAGAGTCCCCTCTGCAAAGCTATCTATAAAATAGATAAGAAAGGAAAGAAGATGAAGTTGAGCAGTCAAAGAGGCACAAATAGCGCCATCTTCAGCAGCTCAATGGCCTATTACGTCAACCGCTATCAGAACCTCACCACCCCAACGGTCATTACACTGAACGACAACAGCGGTCGCCAGCTCACCACGCTGCTCGACAATGCAGAGCTCAAGGAGACCATTTCCCGCTACGCCATGCCTCAGAAAGAGTTCTTCCACTTCACCACCAGTGAGGGGGTGGAACTCAATGGCTGGATGATGAAGCCCTGTGGTTTAGAAGCTAACAAGCGATACCCCGTCTTGATGTACCAATACAGTGGCCCCGGATCACAGCAGGTACTGGATCAGTTCAGCGTCTCTTGGGAAACCTATATGGCTTCGCAAGGCTATATCGTGGTATGCGTTGATGGCCGGGGCACCGGCGGTCGTGGAGCAGACTTCACCAAGTGTACTTACCTCAAGTTGGGTTATCTCGAAGCCCGCGATCAAGTAGAGACTGCCCTATGGCTGGGTCAGCAGAGCTATGTCGATAAGTCACGCATCGGTATCTGGGGATGGAGTTTCGGTGGCTACATGACCCTGATGAGCATGAGTGAAGGACGTCCTGTTTTCAAAGCTGGCGTAGCCGTAGCCGCTGTGACAGACTGGCGCTACTATGACACCGTCTATGGCGAACGCTTTATGCGTACCCCTCAAGAGAACGGAGAGAACTACCGTCTCACCTCTACCTTTGACCGTGCAGAGAAGCTACACGGCAGTTTGTTGCTGGTACACGGTCTGGCTGACGACAACGTTCACTTCCAAAACTGTGCGGAGTATGCCGAAGCGTTGGTGCAGCTCAACAAGCCCTTTGAGATGCAGCTCTACACCAACCGCGACCACGGCATCTATGGCGGTAAGACCCGTCTGCACCTCTACACCCGTCTGACCAACTTCTTCAATCGCGAACTGAAAGGAACAACCCATTAATCATACCCCTATGGAACCCAAACAACGCGTTCGGAAACCCGAATGGCTAAAAATAAGCATTGGCGCCAATGAGCGTTACACTGAAACCAAGCGAATTGTTGAATCACACTGCCTCCACACCATTTGCAGCAGCGGTCGCTGCCCCAACATGGGCGAATGCTGGGGGCGCGGTACAGCCACCTTTATGATTGGTGGTAACATTTGCACCCGCTGCTGCCGTTTCTGCAACACGCAGACTGGCCGCCCTCTTCCCCTCGACCCCAAAGAGCCTGAACATGTAGCCCATAGCATCCAATTGATGAAGCTGAGCCATGCAGTTATCACCTCTGTTGACCGCGATGATTTACCCGACTTAGGAGCAGCCCATTGGGCAGAGACCATCCATGAAAGTAAAAAGACCAACCCCGATACAACCGTCGAGGTACTCATCCCCGATTTCCAAGGCCGGCGTGAATTGGTTCAGCAAGTCATTGAAGCTGCCCCACACATCATTGCTCACAACATGGAGACTGTTCGCCGTCTTACCCCCGAGGTGCGCAGTGTGGCTCGTTATGAAACCAGTTTAACAGTACTCCGTCAGATAGCAGAGAGTGGCATCACCTGCAAAACGGGTATTATGGTTGGCTTAGGAGAAACTCCAGCCGAGGTGGAGGAGTTAATGGATGACCTCAGAGCCGTAGGTTGTGAGATTCTCACCATCGGCCAGTATCTGCAACCCAGCCACCGCCACTACAACGTAGCCGAGTATGTCACCCCCGAGCAGTTCCAGAGATACAAAGAGATAGGCATGGCCAAAGGTTTCAAGCAAGTAGAGAGCGCCCCTTTAGTACGCTCCTCTTACCATGCAGAGCAGTCGTTAGCCTTCTTGAAGAGATAAAAAAAGCCCAGGTCATCATTACCTGGGCTTTTCCATATCAAATAATCTACTATACCTTATTTATATAATAAGAAGATGCAAGGCCGTTTCGACAGATCAGGCACATGACCTTGCCACTCCTTGACGGTGTGCGTACGGACGTAGGCATCCTCACAAGTCAGATTAGCTGCAATACAGAGTCGCGTTCCCGGCCGACAAGTCTGCAGAATCTCCTCCACCATTTTGTTGTTTCGGTATGGCGTTTCGATGAAGAGTTGCGTTTGATGCTCATTGTAAGCCCGCTGCTCCAACACCTTCAGCCGTTTCACCCGCTCGTTCTGTTCTATAGGCAGATAACCGTTGAATGCAAAACTCTGCCCATTGAATCCAGAAGCCATGACCGAAAGGATGATGGATGATGGTCCCACCAAAGGCACCACTTCCAGTCCTTTCCGTTGAGCCATGGCCACCACTTCCGCACCGGGATCGGCAACGGCCGGGCACCCCGCCTCTGAGATAACCCCCATCGAAGCCCCTTGCTCAAGCGGTTTCAAATAACCAGAAATCGCTTCGGGCGAGGTATGCTTATTAAGAGGATAGAAGGTTAGCGTATCAATATCGATTTCTCTGTTCACCTTTTTCAGAAAGCGACGTGCTGAACGCACATCCTCCACGATAAAGTGACGAATAGCGATAATCACCTCCGTATTATAAGCTGGGAGAACCTGATTCAGCGGAGTCTCACCCAAAGTGACGGGAATAAGATAGAGAGCAGCCATCAGCGCAAGATATATTTTAAGGTGTGATTAACCGTAGATAATGTTGCCATTCTCATCCTTATACTCATCCAGTCCCTTCTCATAAGTGGCCATGGCACGCAAGCTCATACCCACACTTGAGAAGCCACCGTCATGATACAGGTTCTGCATCGTCACCTTGCGAGTCAGGTCAGAGAACATCACAATGCAGTAATCAGCACACTCGTCAGCACTGGCATTACCCAGAGGCGACATGCGGTTAGCAAAGTCAAACAATTTATCCATACCCTTCACACCCGAACCGGCAGTGGTCATCGTAGGCGATTGTGAAATCGTATTCACACGGACGTGGTGTTCGCGTCCATAGATATAACCGAAGCTACGGGCAATCGACTCGAGCAGTGCCTTGGCATCTGCCATATCATTGTAGCCATAGAAGGTACGCTGTGCAGCCACATAACTCAAGGCCACAATCGAACCATAATCGGCGATAGCATTCATCTTCTTGGCACTCTGAATCATTTTATGAAACGACACAGCCGAGATGTCGAGCGTCTTCTCCAACATATCATAATCCAGGTCATCGTAAGTACGCTTCTTGCGCACGTTGGGCGACATACCGATGGAATGGAGCACGAAATCAATCTGGCCACCCAGCACCTCCATTGATCGCTTGAACACATTCTCCAAATCCTCCACGCTGGTGGCATCAGCGGGAATCACCTCACATTTCAGCTGTTCAGCCAGCGCTGATACCTCACCCATACGTACAGCCACGGGCGTATTTGACAAGGTAATCTGTGCACCCTCTTCCACGGCCTTCACGGCCACCTTCCAAGCAATAGACTGCTCATTGAGCGCACCAAAAATAATACCACGTTTTCCTTTCAACAAATTGTAACTCATACCTATTGTATCTTATAAATGTTAGTAATCGGCCGCAAAGATACGCAGAAATTGCATACTTTCTGCAAAAGTGTGCAATAAATTGTACGAAATGACAAAAAATACACGATAATCGTCAAATAATGCACACTAATTAGGTTATCTACCTCTAATTTTGCACTCGGAAAGGGAGAGTCCGAATTAGTGGATACCCCCACTCCAACTAAAAGCGACCATCAATCAAGAGGTTTTATCATAATATTTATTTAAGGTTAGAATTAGGTAAAATGAATCATTTATTATTCACCATCCGGCCACTCGTGAGAGCCGCCGGATGGATGGATAATAAGCCTCTCAGGTTTCGATAGTCCACATTAATGAACAAAATTAATAATAACATAACAATTATCACATGATGAACACATTTCAGAAAAGCATGATGATGCTGACGGTCTGCACGCTGCCCCTGTTCTCGTGCACCACTCCAGCCCCTCAGGTCGAAGAGGCCAT
This sequence comes from uncultured Mediterranea sp., assembly GCA_945836915.1. Lineage (GTDB taxonomy): Bacteria > Bacteroidota > Bacteroidia > Bacteroidales > Bacteroidaceae > Bacteroides. Next base: position 1,915 of record CAMAMO010000057.1, on the reverse strand, counting down.
CATCAGTTCCGAGGTTTATAAGGCCTTGCCCTTTGAGATGCCTCAAGTTGTGCAACCAACGTTCCCCAATCTCTCCCTCTCGATTGTAGATTTTGGCGCAAAAGGTGATGGCGTTACGCTGAACACTGAAGCCATCAATAACGCTATCAAAGCGGTCAATGAGAAGGGCGGCGGTCAGGTGATTATCCCTGCAGGCACCTGGCTGACGGGTCCAATTGAACTGCTTAGCAACGTCAATCTCTATACAGAAAAGAATGCCTTGATTATCTTTACCGACGATTTCTCTGCCTATCCGATTATTGACACCTCATTCGAGGGATTGGAAACCCGCCGTTGTCAGTCACCCCTCTCCGCTCGTGGACAAGAAAACATTGCCATAACCGGTGAAGGCGTATTCGACGGCCGAGGCGACAGTTGGCGTCCTGTCAAGAAGGGTAAACTCACTGAAAGTCAGTGGAAGAACCAGTTAAAGAAGGGTGGCGTGGTAGAAAACGACGTTTGGTACCCCAATGAAGGTTCGCTCAAAGGCGCCAAAGCCTGCAAAAACTTCAATGTGCCCGAAGGCATTGAGACCGAAGAGGAGTGGAACGAAATCCGCGCTTGGCTGCGCCCCGTACTGCTCAGCTTCGTGAAGTGTAAAAAGGTTCTGCTTCAGGGTGTTACTTTCAAGAACTCTCCCTGCTGGTGCCTCCATCCCCTGTCATGCGACCACATTACGCTGGATAAGGTGAAGGTCTTCAATCCCTGGTACTCACAGAACGGCGACGCGCTCGACCTGGAGTCATGCAGCAACGCCCTGATTACAAGCTGTATCTTTGATGCTGGCGACGACGCGATATGCATCAAATCAGGCAAGGACGAAGATGGTCGCCGTCGTGGTGAACCCTGTCAGAATGTGATTGTGACCGACAACATTGTGCTCCATGGTCACGGTGGCTTCGTGGTAGGTAGCGAGATGTCAGGCGGTGTCAAAAACATCTATGTATCCAACTGCACCTTCCTGGGTACCGATGTAGGCCTCCGCTTCAAGAGCACCCGTGGCCGCGGTGGTGTCGTAGAGAGCATCTACATCAACCGCATCAACATGATTGACATTCCTCACGAACCCCTCTTGTTCGACCTCTTCTATGGTGGTAAGGGAGCCGGTGAGGAGACTGAAGAGGAGATTGCAGAGCGCATGAAGGCCAATGTACCCCCCGTAACAGAAGAGACTCCTGCCTTCCGCAACATCCACATCAGCGACGTAGTCTGCAACGGAGCCGGTCGAGCCATGTTCTTCAACGGTCTGCCTGAAATGCCTATCGACAACATCAGCGTGAAGAACGTTGTCATCAGCAAGGCGAAGGAGGGTATAGTCATCAGTCAGGCCAAGGGTGTGACCATCGACAATGTCACCATAGACGCCAAGAAAGGTGATGCGCTCATTATCCGCAATGCCCAGGAGGTGAAGGTTAATGGTCAGGAGTACAACAACGAAACCTCAAAGGCCCAAGCCATTCAGTTGTAAAATCTAAATTTGCCAAGCTTATATGAAAGCAATCCACTATTTGCTTTCTGCCGTGTGCTGTGCCCTCCCCACGTGGATGAGTGCACAGCACATGGTGCAGAAAAGCCTTCAGATAGAAGTGAGGAATCCCTGGCAGCAACCTCAGATTGACGCCCCTGTGGTGATCAACCTGCACGAATTGAATCTCCCCTTTACCGTTGGAAGTGCCATAGCCACCTGTGAAGCTCAAGAGATTCCCTCACAGATTGATGACCTCGACGGCAACGGCACCCCTGACGAGGTAGCCCTCGTCATCGACCTTGAAGCGAAAGCCACCAAGCAGATTACCCTCACCCTCTCTGAGGAGAAACGTCCAAACCCCTACCCAGCCCGCACCTTTGCGCAGATGCTGATACGCGATGCCAAGAA
>CAMAMO010000056.1 GCA_945836915.1 uncultured Mediterranea sp. | reverse complement strand
CTTTGCTTCTTTCTCTTTTGCCCGCGCAAAAGAGAAAGACGGAGTAACTTTAAAAAACCAGAGGACAAGTAAACAAGTTAACGATAAATCATTCTATTTCTTCAAAGAGAAGAAAATAGAATAAGAAACCCCCTCATCATACACATCAGTATCCTCCATCCGTTTCACCGCCTTGACAACCCGAATGGTGAGGGGCAGTACCAGCACCTCGTAGAGCGACTTCAGAACAATCTGAGCCGCCATCATGCCAGCCAGCTCTTTGACGCCTATCAAGCCCCAAAAGGCTATGGGGAAGAAGATGAGCGAATCGGCCGTCTCACCCACCAAGGTTGAAACGATGGCGCGTAGCGAGAAGTAACGCCCCTGGTTGCGGAGCTTCATCTTGCTCATCACGTAGGCGTTGAGAAACGAACCGACCAAGAAGGCCAGCAGACTGCCCACCACAATGCGTGGCGCCATGCCAAAGACGAAGTTGAAGTGGGCCTCACCCTCCCAAAAGGGGGCCGCTGGCAACTGAACCGCTATCAGGCCCAAAGCCACGACGAAGAAGTTCATGGCAAAACCACTCCAAATGATGATGCGGGCCTTCTCAAAGCCCCACACCTCGGCAATGCAATCATTAATAATGTACGAAATAGGGAAAACCAGCAGACCGCACGTTAGCGACAGTCCGCAAACTTCGATTACTTTGGTTTCCAACAGATTGGCTGCAATCAAGCATACACAGAACAGTATGCCCATCAGCATAAACGATAAAGAGACTTGTTGTTTCATATTTCCTGTTTTTTACGTGGTGTTCTGGATTACACGACAGCCATTTTTGGCTACTGCTCATAAATTCGGCTGCAAAAATAGTGGTTTTATTCTAAATAATCACTATATTTGTGCAATTTTTGAAACATTAATAATTCTGACTGACTCACTCGATATGAAAAAACAGATTCTGACCCTGCTCTTGGTGACGGCTTTCGCCACCATGATGCCGCACGACCTTCAAGGTCAAAACGCCATCCAACCCCATCAGCAACGCCCCCTGATAGGCATCTCATGCAGCCACTCTGGGCGCTCCTCCTCGGTAAACCTCACCTATACTGAATCGGTTATCCGTGCTGGCGGTGTGCCGTTGATGATACCCGTTACAACCGACTCGCTGACCATGCGCCACCTGATGAAGCGCCTCGACGGCATCATCCTCTCGGGTGGCGAGGATATCCACCCCTCTTACTACAACGAGGCTCCCCTGCCCGAACTGGGACGGGTCGATTCCATCCGCGACATCTATGACATGGCCCTTATCCGCATGGCTCACGACTTCAACGTGCCCATGCTGGGCATCTGCCGCGGCGAGCAGCTCATCAACGTGGCCTTAGGCGGTTCGCTCTATCAGGATATCCCCTCGCAATGCCCAGGTAGCGACATCCTCCATCAGCAGAAGGAGTCGAGCTACGTAGGTACCCACCGCATCTTGATTGAACCCGATTCACAACTGGCCCAGATGATGGACCATACTGAGTGGACCACCAACAGCCACCACCATCAAGCGGTCAAGGCCATCGCCCCCTCGCTCCGCATCACGGCCCGCACCGCCGACGGCATCGTCGAGGGCTTTGAGAGCAACCAAGGTTACCCCATCTGGGGCGTACAGTTCCACCCCGAGGCGCTCACCTTAGGAGGCGACACAGTAGCCCATCGCATCATCCGCCATCTGGTAGCACAAGCTGACTTCTACCGACAGGCCAAAGCCATCCATAGCCGCATCCTCAGCATCGACACCCATACCGACGCCCCATTAGAGTTTACCCCCGCCTTCAACCTGGGCCGACGCGAACGCTCGCAGGTGTGCCTGCCTAAGATGGAAGAGGGCCAGCTGGACGGCCAATACCTGGCTTGCTGGGTGCGCCAGCATGGACTGACCCCCGAGGAGACGCAAGTGGCCATCGACCGCGTAGCCGAACTGGTGGCAGGCGTTGAGCGTCAGATAGCCCTCAATAGCGACCGCTGCGCCCTGGCCCGTACGGCCGACGACCTGGGCCGCCTCAAGGCCGAAGGGAAACGTGCCATCTATATCGGTATTGAGAACGGCTACGGCGTAGGTACCGACCTCAACCTCATCCGCCACTACTACCAACGTGGCGTGACCTACATCACCCTCTGCCACACCCGCAACAACGCCATCTGCGATAGCTCGTCAGACACAACTGCCCTTTGGGGCGGCCTCAGCCCCTATGGCCGCAAGGTGGTCAAGCTGATGAACCAACTGGGTATGCTGATTGACCTGTCGCACGCCTCCGAGCAGACCTTCTGGGAGGTGCTGAAGCGGAGCAAGAAGCCCGTCTTCGCCTCCCACTCCTCGGCCAAGGCCCTCTTTGGCCACGACCGCAACCTGACCGACGAACAGCTGCGTGCCCTCAGTCAGAAGGGTGGCGTGGTACAGGTATGCCCCTGCCCCGACTTCCTGCGCGAGGATAAGCCCGAAGCCACGCTCGATGACTTTATGCAGCATCTGGAGCATGCCATCCAGGTGGCTGGCATTGACCACGTAGGCATCGGTACCGACTTCGACGGCGGTGGCGGCGTGAAAGGATGCAACGGCAACAACGACCTCATCAACATTACCGTGCGCCTGCTCAAGGCTGGCTATACAGAGGAAGAGATAGGCAAACTATGGGGAGGCAATTTCCTCAGAGTGATGCGCGAAGTACAAGACATCTGACCTCTTCTACAAGACATCTCATCTCTATACAATACGATATTTGACGACACCCCAACGCTCTCCATGGAACTACTGATATACAAAGCATCGGCCGGATCGGGCAAGACCTTTACGCTGGCCGTTCAATACATCAAGCATCTGCTGCTCAACCCGCGCGCTTACCGCCAGATACTAGCCGTAACCTTTACCAACAAGGCCACCACAGAGATGAAAGAGCGCATCCTGACCCACCTCTACGGCATCAGCATCGGCCACCCCGACAGTGAGGCCTACCTACACGTGGTGCGCACCATGCTGCCTACGCCGCTTAGCGACGAGGAAATTCGCCACCGGGCAGGCGAGGCACTCAGCAACCTGATTCATGACTACAGCCGCTTTCGTGTCGAAACCATCGACTCCTTCTTCCAATCGGTGATGCGCAACCTAAGCCGCGAGCTGGAGCTGACACCTGGACTGACCATCGAGCTGGATAGCGGCCGCGTCATGGAGGATGCCGTCAAGAGCATGATGCAGAAGCTTACCCCCCAGTCGCCCGTGCTCCGCTGGATACTGGACTACATCGGCGAACGCATCGAGCAGAACCGCCGCTGGAACATCACTAATGAGGTGGAGAGCTTCGGTAGGAACATATTCCAAGAGGAGTACATTGAACGTGGCGAAAAACTGCGCCTCTGCCTGGCTACGCCTGACTATGTGAGGAACTACAAGGAACAACTGCTCACCATGCAAGCAGTTGACCTGGAGGAGATGAAACGCTTTGCCAACCGCTTTTTAGAGATACTGGATAACCACAACCTAAGCGTGAGCGACCTGAAACGAGGCACTACTGGTGTAGCTGGCTATTTCCGCAAGATAGGCGAAGGTACCCTGAGCAACGTGACCAACGCCTCGATGAACAACTGCCTGGCCAAAGCCTCGGAGTGGGTGGTCAAGACCTCGAAACGTCGCGACGAGATTATCCAGCTGGCCGAAGAGGAGCTGATGCCCCTGCTGAAGGAGACTGAAGAACGACGCCAGCAAGTGGAGAAGGAGGTGAACAGCTGCCGCCTCACCCTGCAACACCTGGGTGCCCTGCAGCTGCTTAACTGCTTGGCCGACGAGGTGCACACCCTCAATGCCGAACAGAACCGCTTCTTGCTGGCCGACACCACCGCCCTGCTCCATCGCCTGACCGCTGCAGGCGACGCCTCGTTCATCTACGAAAAGATGGGCGCCACCCTGCACAACGTCATGATTGACGAGTTCCAAGACACCAGCCGCATGCAATGGGACAACTTCCGCCTGCTGCTCAACGAAGGGTTGGCCCAAGGTGCAGACAGTCTGATTGTAGGCGATGTGAAGCAATCCATCTACCGCTGGCGCAACGGCGACTGGAACATCCTGAACGACCTGAGAGATAACCGACAGAACCGAGCCGAGAGCGGACTGCCCTACACCATCCACGTGGAGACGCTCAACACCAACCGCCGCAGCCTCAGCCAGATTATCCGCTTCAACAACGGCCTCTTCCCCCTCATCGTCGAGGGGCTGAACCGACGCAATATTGAGCAGAGCGGCCAACCCTCTACCAACCTACGCCAGGCCTATGCCGACGTGATGCAGCAGTCGCCCGGCCAGAAGGAGGAGGGCTATGTAGAGGTTAACCTCTTTGCCCCGACTGAAGAGGAGGCCGAGTTATCCTATAACGAGTGGACCTTGAAGCGCGTGAAGCGGAGCATCGAGCGGCTCATGGCGCAAGGCATTGAGCCCGATGAAATCGCCCTGCTGGTGCGCAAGAACCGCATGATACCCATGCTGGCCCAATACATAGACCAAGAGATGGGTCTGCCCGTGGTGAGCGACGAAGCCTTCCGCCTGGATGCCTCGCCCGCCATCCTGCTCATCATCGACGCCCTGCGCTACCTGGCCAACGAGAGCGACGAGGTGGTGCTGCGCTCACTCGCCATCCAATACCAAACCCTGGTTGTACCTACGCTTGAGAAGCAAGCCGAAGGGGCTAAGCCCGACTTTGAAAAGCTTACCCGAAGCGACGCCGCACATCTACTGCCTGCCACCTTCATGACTGACCGCGACCACCTCCGCATGATGCCCCTCTACGAACTGGTCGAGGCGCTCTACACCCTCTTCGACCTCCGTGGCATTCCCCAGCAAGATGCCTACCTCTTCGCCTTCTTCGACAGCATCAACGAATACCTAATGAGCCACAGCTCCGATCCGCTGGAGTTCCTCAGCTACTGGGACGAACAGCTGGCGGGCAAAACCATCGCTGCTGGCTCGCTCCACGGCATCCGCATCTGCTCCATCCACAAATCCAAAGGATTGGAGTTCAAGCATGTCATCATCCCCTTTACCGACTGGAGGCTGGAGAACGAAACCTACGACCAGCTGGTGTGGTGCTCTCCTGGCGAAGAGCCCTTCAACCTGCTGCCCTTGGTGCCTGTAAACTACGGCACGCTAATGAACCAGTCGGTCTATACTGCCGACTACCAGCATGAGAAGCAGCAACTCTGGGTAGATAGCCTCAACCTACTCTACGTGGCCCTGACCCGTGCGCGCCAAAGCCTCATTATCTACAGCCAAGGGAAGAGCGGCACCATAGGCGAACTGCTGGTGGAAGCCCTGGCGCAACTGGCCGACATGGAGATTGGGTCGCTGGATAGTGGCTCGACCAGCTATGCGCTTGGCCAGATTGAAACCATTCAGCCACAGCAAGCGGAAGCACCCACGGCAAAGAGCGTTGCCCCCCAAACAACTAATCGCCTAAGCGTAGCCCCTCTGCCTATTAAAGTGGCCATGGAGAGCCTGGCCCATGAGGTAGAGTTCCGCCAGTCTAACCGCTCGGCCAACTTCTTAGCTGGTCGCGACGAGGCCAATTCCTACACCCGCTTTATTGACCGCGGCCTGATGCTCCACGCCCTGTTCCAGTCCATCACCAAGCCAGCCGATGCCGATACGGCCATCAGCCGCCTCCTCTTCGAAGGAGTCATCTCGGCCGACGAAGAGACTGAGCTACGGCAATTCGTGGCTCACGCCCTCGCTCATCCTCAAGTACAAGGCTGGTACGACGGCAGCTGGCGCCTCTACAACGAGTGTCAAATTCTCTGGATGGAGAACGACCAGCTCCACACCCGCCGCCCCGACCGCGTGATGATGCGCGGCGAAGAGATTATCGTTATCGACTTCAAATTCGGTCAGCCTCGTACCAGCCACCACAAACAGGTCAAGGGCTACCTCGAGTTACTTCGTCGCATGGGCTATCCTGCGCAAGCCATGCGCGGCTACCTCTGGTACGTCGATGCCGACCAAATTGAAGAAATCCATTAATCAAACTGACTACACGCCATGCAACCCTTTCTTGAACTTGTAGCTCAACACCTCTACCATACGATAGGCAACGACCTGTCGCACACCGCCATCGTCTTCCCCAACAAGCGCGCTGGCCTCTTCTTCAACGACTACCTAGCCCGTCAAAGTCAACAGCCCGTCTGGTCGCCCGCCTACATTACCATCAACGAACTCTTCGCCTCCTACCCATTGGACCGTCCGCTGCTGACGGGTGACACCATCACCCTGGTCTGCGAGCTCTATCAGGTCTATCTGGAAGAGACCCAACGCCAAGAGACGCTCGATGACTTCTACTTCTGGGGCGAACTGCTTATCAGCGACTTCGACGACGTCGATAAGAACATGGTCTCTGCCGAACGCCTCTTCAGCAACCTGCAAGAGCTGCATGAGCTGAGCCGCCACAACGACTTCCTCACGCCCGAGCAACAAGAGGCCATCAACCAGTTCTTCACCAACTTCTCTCCCGAACAGCGTACCGAACTGAAGGAGCGCTTCATCTCCCTTTGGGACAAGATGCTGCCCATCTATCTACGCTACAAAGAGCGACTGGCCGCCAAGGGAATGGCCTATGAGGGAATGCTGGAGCGTGCCGTGATGGAGCAGTTCCACGTAGAGTCCATGCCCTACGAACGCTACGTCTTCGTTGGCTTCAACGTGCTCAACCGCGTGGAACAGGCCCTCTTTACCCGACTTCAAGAGGCAGGCAAGGCGCTCTTCTATTGGGATTACGACCTCTTCTACACCCGCCAGCCCCAACTGCAGCAAGTAGCCGCTATCCATGAAGCTGGCGAGTTCATCCTACGCAATCTCAAGCAGTTCCCCAATCAGCTGGACGAGAGCCATTTCGACACCATGCGCCAGGGCAAGAGCATCACCTTTATCGAGTCGCCTACCGAGAATGCCCAAGCCCGCTACCTCACCCAATGGCTCCGTAGCATGTATCAGCGCCGACCTGAGAAGCCCTTCCGCGAGAACGAGAACGCCGTGGTGCTCTGCAACGAAACCCTGCTGCTCCCCGTGCTCCACGCCATCCCCGACGAGGTTGAGAATATCAACATCACCATGGGTTACCCTTTGGCACAAACCCCCATCTTCAGCCTCATCAACGCCCTCTGTACCCTACAGACTGAAGGGTACCAACGCCAGAACGGCACCTACCTCTTCGATGCCGTTCGCCCCGTCTTGGCTCACCCCTACGTGCGTCAGCTCACCCCTATGGCCGACCCTCTGTTGCGCCAACTTACCGAGAAGAACCGCTTCTATCCCACCCCCGCCGAACTTCAAGCCGATAACCTCCTCGCCACCCTGTTCACCCCCGTAGAAGGCATCAGCGCCCTCTGCCGTTACCTCATGGAGGCGCTCCGCCTAATCAGCGCCCTATACCGCCAACCGGCTGACAAGAGTAAAAAGGGTGATAAAGAGAACGGCCAAGAGATATTTAGAAGCCAGGAAGAGGCCGACCATGAGGAGAAGGCCGAAGATACGCTCTACGACCAACTCTATAAAGAGTCCCTCTTCAAGAGCTACACCCTGCTGAATCGCCTCTACGCCATAGCTGATGAGCAAGCCTTTGGCAGCGTTCGACCCACCACCTTCCGTAAGCTGCTGAGTCGCCTGCTCAATGCCGCCACCATCCCCTTCCATGGCGAACCAGCCATCGGCATGCAGGTGATGGGCGTATTGGAGACGCGTAACCTTGACTTCCGCAACCTGCTGATGCTGAGCGTCAACGAAGGCAAACTGCCCAAGAATGAAGGCGACTCTTCCTTCATTCCCTACAACCTGCGCAAAGCCTTTGGTATGACCACCATCGACCATAAAAACTGCGTCTATGCCTACTACTTCTACCGCCTCATCCAGCGCGCCGAGCAAGTGACGTTGATTTACAACAGCTCCTCTGACGGCTTGAACCGTGGCGAAATGTCGCGCTTCATGCTGCAACTGCTTGTTGAGTCTCCCCACCCCATCATGCGCCTCACGCTACAGGCCGATCAAGCCCCACGCCGCAAACAGATGCTTGAAATAGAGCGCACACCTGAGATGATGGCCCACCTGCGCCGTCGCTTCGACGCCACGCAGCCACACCATGCCATCCTATCGCCCACAGCCCTCAACTACTACCTAGACTGCAAGCTGCGCTTCTACTTCCGCTTCGTAGCCACCATCCATCCCGCTCCCGAGGTGACTACCGAGATAGACAGCCTCACCTTCGGTAACATCTTCCACCGCAGCTGTGAGTTGATTTATCGCGACCTCACCGCCCATGGCCGAATGATACAGAGCCAAGACCTGCAAGCCCTGCTCGACAATCCCCAACGCATCAAGGCTTACGTCGATGCCGCCTTCAAGGAACTCTTCTTCCAAGTTCCAGCCGACCAGCAGCCCGCCTACAACGGTCTGCAACTCATCAACCGCGAAGTAATCTACAGCTACCTCAACCAGTTGCTTCGCCACGACCTGCGCTACGCCCCCTTCAGCATGGAGGGGATGGAAGAGAGCGTAAAAGAGACCATCACCCTGACCTGCGAGGGCAATCCCTATTCTGTTGAGATAGGCGGTAAAGTGGACCGCATGGACGGCAAAGAGGGCACGCTACGCATCGTGGATTACAAGACTGGCGGTACCCCCTCCAAGGTCACCAACATGGAGCAACTCTTCACCCCAGCCGCAGACCGCCCCGGTTACGCCTTGCAAGCCTTCCTCTATGCCTCCATCCTCCGCAAAAAGCGGAAAGGCGAAAAGGTGGTACCCGCCTTGCTCTACATCCATAAGGCAGCGGACAAGGATTATTCGCCCGTCATCACCTATGGCGAACGTGGCCAGTCAGCCCCCATCGAAGATTTTGAGCCGATGGACGATGCGTTCAACACTCACCTCCACCAGCTCATCTATGAAATTTTCAACTCCGACGAGCCCTTCAAGCCCGCCGAAGAGGGTTCTCATTGTGAGTTCTGCGAGTTTGCCTCCCTTTGCAAGCGGTAAAAGGAGGCATCACAGTATCCTAGCTCCAAACAGCAAGCTTTCGTCCGTAAGGATTATCTTTGCACTCAGATCTGATCAAGCAATTGAATACAGAACCGGTCAAAATGCTATAAAGTCAAATCTTGACCTTTATCTTTTTGAGATCGCTGTCGCGGCTACTTTGACCTACCATCAACTCGTACTGGCCTGAAATCACTCGCATGGTGTTAGTGGTTTCGTCCCACGTCTCGAAAGCTTCGCGAGGGAGGTCTATGGTGACATATTGCGTTTCACCAGCCTTTAACGAGATGCGTTTGAAGGCCCTGAGCGACTTCTTTGGGCCTTTGACATCGGACATCCTACGAAGATAGACCTGAACCACCTCTTCGCCATCTCGCGTGCCTGTATTTGTCACCTTTACAGTAAGCTCACCCATCTTATACTTTGGCTTATCGAAAGCAAAGGTGGTATAGCTAAGGCCGTAACCAAACGCCCACAGCGGCTCTCCATTGAAGTAGCGGTAGGTGCGGTTGGCCATGGTATAATCAAGGAAATCTGGCAGGTCATCTACTGAACGATAGAAGGTCACGGGCAGTTTTCCTGAGGGATTATAATCACCAAACAGCACATCGGCTACCGCATCTCCTCCGCGTTCGCCTGGATACCAAGCCTGAAGAATGGCCTCGCTGTGGGCTACCTCGGGTACCAGAGCGATGGCTGAACCTGAACAGTTGATGTAAATAACACGCTTTCCCGACTCATGAAGTGATTGAATCAGGTCGCGCTGGCAAGCTGGCAACTGGATATCCGTACGGTCTCCACCCTTGAAACCGTAAGCGTTAACCTGCATCTCTTCTCCCTCCAAACTGGGAGAGATACCGCCCACGAAAATGACATAATCCGCATCGCCCACCTCTGAAACGATCTCAGCCTTCGATTTCTCTTGCTGTGCATAGAGGTCGAACTGCATGTGCGCCATGCCAAACTTCTGAAGATAATCAATCTGAATAGCGTACTTCTGACCTGGCTTGACGTGATAGGATTTGGTCCATTTTTGCACACCATGGGCCTGATAGAAACGGTTGCTCAAGGTGTCTCTGTTGATGATGACGCGAAAGCCATCGTCTGCCTCCAGATCAAAGACAATATCCTCTTCCTGCTGTGGTTCAAAGACGGCTTGATAGCAACCTGTAAAACTTTCAAGCGATACCCCAGGTGCGAAAACGGTATTACCGCCATTATTCAAGGAGAAGGGTGTAGTCAGAATCTTCTGGGCAGTAGGCGCACCCTGCATGGTGGCATTGTTCCAATAGCTGACCGCCATTCCTCTTTCTCCTGTGGGTGTCTTGAGGTTTCCAAAGCGGCTGCTTCTGACCAGATTGCTTACCAATCCGCAGCCGCCTACATATCTCACCTTCCCCTTACCCTTCAGCTTGTTTTCTATACCTTGATAGATAGTTACCGTTTGCGTAGGATAGCCGCTGTAGTTACCCCATTGCATCACGCTGTCGGTCGCATTGGGCCCCATGACCACCAGGTCGATTCCCTCTTTCTTTAATGGAAGGACGTTGTTTCTGTTATGAAGAAGCACCATACTCTCCTGAGCCATGCGATAAGCCAGCGCCTTATGTTCTTTTGAGCAGAGGCGCTCTTGAGGAAGGGTTGACCAAGGTACAAGGTTCTGAGGGTCGAGGTCACCCAAACGGATTCGAGCTACGAGCAAGCGCTTCAGTGAGCGGTCAATACCCTCCATAGAAACCTCACCTTCCTGTAAAGCGGTGGGCAGATTTTTGTAAACTGATCCGCATTCCAGATCCGTTCCTGTACGAACAGCCTTTCCTGCCGCATGGCTGGGGGTAGGAGAAACCGCATGACAGTCCTTCATATAGAAATCGCGTATAGCCCCACAGTCGCTAACTACAACGCCTTGGAATCCCCACTCTTCTCGCAAAATTTGCTGCAAGTAGCGGTTATTACCGCAACAAGGGTCACCATCAATACGCTGATAAGCACACATGACCTCAGCCACCTCACCCTGCTGAACAAGCGCCTTGAAAGCAGGGAGGTAGGTTTCCCAAAGGTCGCGTTCCGGAAGATTCTCTATATTGAAGGTGTGACGATTCCATTCAGGCCCGGAATGAACAGCAAAGTGCTTGGCACAGGCCAGCAATTTCTTGTATTTTTCATTCTTCTCTCCCTGTAGGCCATTGACTACGGCCAAGCCCATACGCGAGGTCAAATAAGGGTCTTCACCATAGGTCTCTTGTCCCCTTCCCCATCGCGGGTCACGAAAGATATTGATATTTGGTGTCCAGAACGAGAGACATTGGTAGCGGTTCATCTCATGTTTGGCCTTTGCTTGGTTGTTCTTGATTCGCGCCTCATCACTCACGGCATCAAAACATTGCTGAAGCAGCTGATCGTCCCACGAAGCGGCCATGGCCATCGTAATAGGGAAAACCGTCGTATAGCCGTTTCGACCCACCCCGTGCAGGGCCTCGTTCCACCATTGGAAGCTGGGTATTCCCAGTCGAGGGATAGCGGGCGATTGGTCCATCATAAGGTTGACCTTCTCCTCTAAAGTCAGGCGTTGAATCAGGTCGTCAGCCCGTTGTTCGGGTGTCAATGTGACGTCTTGATAAGGTAATACCGTTTGTGCTGAAAGGCCAATAGTCATTAGCGATATGGCCAAAGTCATCATGCCGTATGGCAATCTTCTATTACGAATGTTCATAGTCTTGAGTCATTATTTGTTTATTCTGTGTGCGCAAAAATAGATATTTCCCAGAAGTTGTGCAAGACCTTAGAGCCATTTTTCACTCATATCATCGACGACAGTCAACAGAAAAACAACGGAATGTAATAAAAAGAGAGGAATAAATGCTATT
>CAMAMO010000055.1 GCA_945836915.1 uncultured Mediterranea sp. | reverse complement strand
ACAAGCCATCCTCCGCTGGTAAGTGAACAGATCTGTTCACTCCTATGAAAAAAGGAAATGATTGAGAGCAAGGTGAAGGCAAACCATCTATAACTACCGCTCTACACTCAAGAACCACGCCATCGACAAAGACAAGTTCGAGGATAACGTGGCAAAATTGTGTGAGGTCAACTGAGTCATCCATCTCTAACGTCAGAGTGACTTGGGAGGAACTTGGGAGTTACCTTAGACCTACGGTATCAATGGCGAAGCGACCTATGAGTCTCTCTTTCGATTGACTCACAGGTCGCTTTATGTGGATTACCCTCTATGCAGAGGTTAGCCTAAGAACGATATCAGTACACCAGCGGCAACGGCGGAACCGATGACACCAGAGATGTTGCTTGACATGCAGTAGTTCAGCACGTGGTTCTTGGGGTCATACTTGGTGGCAATCTCGTTGCACACACGGCTGGCCATGGGCACGGCGCTCAGACCGGTGGCTCCAATCAGCGGATTGATCTTCTTCCTGGTGAAGAGGTTGAAGAGCTTAACCAAGAAGATACCGCTGGCGATGGAGAGACCGAAGGCGAAGAAACCGCCTACAACGATGCCAATGGTGGTCCAGTTAAGGAAGGCATCAACCGTCATCGTGGCACCTACGCAGAGGCCCAGGAAGATGGTGGCGGCATTCATGATACTACCCGATGCGGCCTCGAACAGACGGCTGGTGTCTGAACCCACCTCCTTAAGCAGGTTACCGAACATCAGCATACCAATCAAGGGCACAGCCGATGGTACGAAGAGAGCAACGATCGTGGTCACGGCAATGGGGAAGATAATCTTCAACACACGGAGGTTCTTGATTTCGGTGGTCGAAGGATAGAGCTTCTCTTGCTGCTTCATGTTAATCATCAGCTCCTTCTTTGAGCAGGTGAGCTTAACTACCAGCGGGATAATGACGGGCACCAAGGCCATGTAGCTATAGGCGGCAATGGCGATAGGACCGAGCATGTGAGGAGCCAGTTTGATGGTGGTAAAGATGGCTGTAGGACCATCGGCACCGCCAATGATACCGAGCGAAGCGGCCTCCTGAAGGGTGAACTGACCCGAAGCCACGGCAATGAGCAACACGCTGAAGATACCACACTGGGCCGCCGCGCCGAAGATAGAGAGGCGCAGGTTACGCAGCATAGGGCCGAAATCGGTTAGCGCGCCCACACCCATGAAGATGATGGGGGGCAGCAGACCGCTCTTAATCAAGGCGTAGTAGAGAAAATTCATCAGACCCAGTTCGTGGGCAATCTCGGGCAACGGCATCTCCCAGATGTTTTTCATCTCACCGTTAGCCAAGGTCACCATGCCCTCACTGTTGGCCTGTATCACGCCCATATCGCCACCGGGGAAATTGGCAATCAGTACGCCAAAGGCGATAGGAATGAGCAACAGGGGCTCGTAATGTTTCTTGATGCCCAAGTAGAGCAGTACGAAGGCCAAGAGATACATCACGAGGAACGACGGCTGAGCGGCAATGCTGCTAAAGGCCGTCATCTCGTAAAGTTTAGTCCATATTTCTTCCATATATTCTATCTTTCCGATTAAACAGATTATGATTGACACTATGGGCTATTAACCTATCTTCAGCAAAACATCATCCTCAGAGACTGAATCGCCGGGGTTCTGACAAATCTCGGTAACGGTTCCGTCAAACTCGGCACGGATGGCGTTGTAGGTCTTCATGGCCTCGATGTAGCAGAGCAGATCGCCAGCCTTCACCTTATCGCCCACCTTGAGCGGGCTCTCCTGGGTGTTCTTGGTCAGGAAGAACTTACCTTCGAGGGGTGCGATGACCTCCTTGCCTTCGCCTACGGGCGAGGTTACCTTCTCTGTAGCCGATGCGGGCAGGTCGATATCACCGTAAGCCACCGTCACGCGGTAGGCCTGACCATCTACCTGTACAGTCAGAGTCTTGGGTTTAGCGTCGTCCATGGGCGATTTATCCTTCTCAGCTTTACGCTTCTGCACGTCGGCCAGGAAGTCCTCCTTCGCCTTGCCGCTCTTGTAGGCTTCGTACTGTGCGGGGTGCATGGCATATTCGAAGAGCTCTTCGTCGTCCTCGCCCAGCTCCCACTTCTGCTCCTTCATCATCTTGCGGTACTTGTCGAGCACGTCGGGATAGTTGTCCTGCGGGTTGCCGGTGAAGAAGGTGCGGCCTTCGCGTTCAGCCTTCTCAACCAGTTCGGGAGCCACCTTACCAGGCAGCTGTCCGGCCTTGCCCAGCAGCATATCCCAGATATCGTCGGCAATCATGCCCCAGCGCTCCTTGCCCTTCTCCATGGCGATAACGTTCATCATGGCCAGGTTCTTGACATACTGGCTGAAGGGGGTTACCAAGGGGGGATAACCCACACGGGGCCATACATAAGCCACCTCGTTGAACAGTTTGATGAGCAGTTCGTCCTGCTTCATGAAGGGGAGGTTGCGCTTAGCCTTGTATTTGTTGATGCTCTCCAGGTTACTGTCGAGGTCGGCCATGAGCGAGCCCATCATACCGCCGGGCAGTCCGGGGCCGATGAGCAGAGAGTTCATCAGGCGGTTACGGGGTGAGATGTAGAGACCGAGGAAGTCGTCCATAAATTCTTGAATCAGGGCACGTACCTTCATGTAGGCCTCCATGTTGATGTCAGGCACCTGATAGCCAGCATCCTTCAGCATAGCGTGTACGCTGAGCAGATCGGCATGACCGGTACCCCATGAGAGGGGTTCCATACCGACGTCGATGTAGTCGCAACCGGCCTCGCACACCTGCAGGATGCTGGCCATGTTGAAGCCGGGACCGGCGTGGCTATGGTACTGAACAGGGATATTCTTTATCTGCTTGATGCCAGCCACAATCTTGCCCAGCGAAACGGGGCGACCGATGCCAGCCATGTCCTTGATACAGATTTCGTCGCAGCCAGCCTCGATGAGCTGCTTGGCCATGTTGACGTAGTACTCTACGGTATGCACGGGCGACGAGGTGATGCAGAGTG
The DNA here is from genome assembly GCA_945836915.1 of uncultured Mediterranea sp. Classification (GTDB taxonomy): domain Bacteria; phylum Bacteroidota; class Bacteroidia; order Bacteroidales; family Bacteroidaceae; genus Bacteroides. The sequence goes on along the minus strand of CAMAMO010000055.1, from coordinate 8,904 downwards.
AGCATTGCGAAATCATGCCCGCCTCATGAGCGTAAGCGATGGAGGGGATGATGTTTCGCACATCATTCAGTCCGCAGAAGGTGCGGGTAATGTCGGTACCCTGAGCCTTCTTCACCTTATAGAAGAGTTTGCGTACATCCGCAGGCACGGGGCTCATGCGCAGGCCGTTAAGCGCACGGTCGAGCATGTGAGTCTGTATGCCAGCTTCGTGGAAGGGCTTAGTCCATGCACGCACAGCCTTGTTGGGGTTCTCACCAAACAGGAGGTTGACCTGTTCAAAGCCACCACCATTGGTTTCTACTCGGGCAAAACAGCCCATCTCCACAATAGCGGGAGCCACTTTGACCAGCTGATCAACGCGAGGCACATACTTGCCAGCACTCTGCCACATGTCACGGAAGACCAAACTGAATTTGATTTCTCTTTTCATACGAGTATTTTGGTTTGTTTTATTATGATTAAACGTTGTAATTGTAGGGGTTTACGCCATTCAGAGCTTCTCTACCTTGGCCACTTTACCTTTATCCTTTGTAATCACACTGACGGCAGCCGAAATGGCAGCCATGATATGAGGTGGTATCGGAGCGGGCTTACCGGCCTTGGCAACAGCGGGAGCGACCTCCTCGGGGACATACTTGTTGACCAGCGCGATAAGAGACTTACCTAAATAGATAACAATCAGCAGGATTGAGAAAACCGTGGCCATTCCGACCACCATCAGTTTCAAAGCTTCATTCAACGGTTCCATCTGTAATAATTTGATACTAAAAAGCGGTTTATTTTAAAAAAATCGCACGAAATTACAGAAAATGTGCCATTTTACATACAATAAGAGTCCATTTTTTTACATATTTGATATTTCACAACGGCTTTTGGCTAAAAATTAGCGCTTTTTAGTAGAGAAATAGAAAAACGGCCACCCTTTGTTTAAAGGGCAGCCGTCAAAAATGTAGGGAAATGAATGGATTAGTCCACATTATAGAGCAACCAGGCACCCTGGAAGCCCTCGTTCTGCGGATAGCGGGCCTTGAACGAATCGCGGCTCTGCTCGGCAGACGCGCGGTCGTCGAACGTACTAACCACCACACGGTAGAGGTTACGCTCAGCGTTGAACACCACCAGAGCGGCATAACCGTCGTTCGTAAGCTGCTGCTTCACGCCCTCTGCATTGGCCTTCACGCTAAAAGCGCCACAAACTACGCTGAAGCGCTTCAAGGCAGCGTCGCCCGATACCACCGTCACCTTCTCCTGACGTGTACCAACGGGTGCTGATTCAACCACCTTGGGCTCTTCGGGAGCTACCACGGGAGTAACCACCTCAACCGGTGCCTGCTGTTCTGGCTGTGGAGCGGTTGCCAACTCTTGCTGCTGAGCCTTCTCGTATGCCTTCTTATAAGCACTCTCCTTGCTGGATTTGCAAGAAGTGCATGCCAACACAGCACACAGACCCAATCCGAACAAATAAACTTTCTTCATGTCAAAAATCTGTTTTAAAGTAATCTATTATATGATATATGTATATTCGTTCACACACTTTATCATGCAAAGTAACGACAATTATCCGATGCATGCAACTTTTTCCACCAATATTTAACACTATTTTTTCAGGCAAGCGCATCAACGAGAAATCTTAGCCGATATTAAGAGATATCTCAGCCAATAGTGTCAGCCCATAAAGAATAGAGAGAGGTAAACATCCGCCATAAAGCAGCAATTTTTAGAAAAGGGAAAAAAAATGGCGAATATATTTGGAGAAAAGAAATCAATTCGCTAATTTTGTGCTCAGATTAAAATTGGAATGATTACAAAATAAGGTATAACAATGGATGTTGTAGATATTCTCCTGGCCCATCAAATCAAACCCTCCGTACAGCGTTTAGCGATTATGGAGTACCTGATGGCGCACATGACCCACCCCAACGTGGAGGAGATTTATGCGGCTTTATCGCCATCCATGCCTACCCTCTCCAAGACAACGGTCTATAATACGCTTAAAACCCTGGTGGACCACGGCGCCGTACGGATGCTCAGCATTGACGAACGCCACACCTGTTATGATTACCGCACCGACCCGCACGCCCACTTCCTCTGCCGGCAATGTGGCAAAGTCTATGACCTGCCCTTCAATGCCGAAGTCCTGCGACTGATGCCATTAGACACTCATGGCCACGAGGTAGAAGAGATGCACTACTATTTACGCGGCCTCTGCAAACAATGCAAAGAGGATGATTGTTATTCCAATACAAATCAAGAGATAACAAGTTAGCAAAACCAGACAACTTGTCAACTATATTAATCAACATACGTTTAACAAATTAATTATCAAAAAGAAATGAAGAAATTTAGATGTACAGTTTGCGGTTACGTTTATGAAGGCGACGCCGCTCCCGAGAAGTGTCCTTTGTGTAAAGCTCCTGCCAGCAAGTTCGTAGAAGTTGTTGAAGAAGAGGGCGGTGCCCTGACTTTCGTTGACGAGCACGTGATTGGCGTGGCTAAAGGTTGCGACGATGAGATGATTAAGGACCTGAACAACCACTTCATGGGTGAGTGCACTGAGGTTGGTATGTACCTGGCCATGAGCCGTCAGGCTGACCGCGAAGGCTATCCTGAAGTAGCTGACGCCTTCAAGCGTTACGCTTGGGAAGAAGCAGAACACGCCGCTAAGTTCGCTGAACTGCTGGGCGACTGCGTATGGGATACCAAGACTAACCTGGAGAAGCGCATGAACGCTGAATCTGGCGCTTGCGCCGACAAGAAGCGCATCGCTACCCGCGCCAAGGCTCTGAACCTGGATGCTATCCACGACACCGTTCATGAAATGGCTAAGGACGAGGCTCGCCACGGTAAGGGTTTTGAAGGTCTCTACAACCGCTACTTCAAGAAGTAATCCGCATACTTTATCAGCGAAAAAGCAGAAGGAGGCATACTTTGGTATGCCTCCTCTTTTTTATTGTGTTTTACCCACACACACACTTCATGCTTTTATCACGGATGACGCATTCCTGACAGATACGAAAAAAGGTGCACAGAAATCATCCGTGCACCCTGATATTTCACTATGAAAAACCTGTTCGAATTACTTCGTAGCCGGTGAAGAATAGCGGGCGTTCAAACCCTCCAGAATCTCTTCGGTGATGTTGTAGCTCTCGTCAGCATAGAGCAGATTGTCAAAACCGGTGTTGCTGATAATCAAACTGTAACCCTTGGTCTTGTTGTACTCCTTCAGGAAAGCGTTGATTGAGTCGCGCAGCATCAGGCTGTTTTTCTCATTCTCGTTGAGCAGTTCGGTCTGGAGTTTGTTACTCAGTGTTTGCAGATCCTGTTCCATCTTGGCAATGCGGTTGTACTCCGACTGCGCACGCTCTTCTGAAAGGAAGGCGTTGTTCTGGTATTTGGTCTGGAACTCACGCTTTGACTTCTCTAATTCGTTGGCTTTCTGGTTCAGCGTCAAACGGACGTTTTCGCTCTTCTTGGCCATGGCCTCGTTCAAATCGATACAGAAGTTGTACTTTGACAGCAGAGTGTCCACCTCTACATAAGCAATCTTCATACCCGACAAGCCAGCTTGAGCGGGAGCCTCGGCAGCACTCTTATCTGCACCACCTGCACACTGAGCAAACAGAACTACGAACAGCGAAGCTGCCAAAACGTTCAAAATTGATTTCATACTCTTCATAAAAAATTTATAACTGTTTTTGTATTATTTCCTATTTATATATAGAGAAACTCAATTCCGCCCCTCGACGTCGAAGATTGAGAATCGGCCCCTCTGCTGCGCCTCGCGGTCTTGCGACTGCACGCAGCCAATGCCACGCTTGCGCATGGCCTTGTTACCACTGACGTGACTGTTAGGGAAGCGACCGCCTTTGACGAAAAAGACCTTCACACCCAAAAGTAACACGCTTATAGCAACTATTAACAATGTTATCAGTACGCAATACAGCATTTTTTTCTACTTTTGTTTCTCGAAAGCGAACAATTCGCAGGTTTATCTACGAAAAAAGCCTTTTCGAGTGCGCAAAGATAGAACTTTGATTGGACTCTGAGCCGATTTTTTCTGCAAAAAAAGAAGAAGTAAACCTAATAGACTGCATTTTTAGTAAAAATTAATAATAGAAAACTGAATTTACAAGGAAAAAAACATTTATCATGGAAAAGAATGAACTGAAACCAGCAGGTGTTTTCCGCTATTTTGAGGAGATTTGCCAAGTGCCACGCCCTTCGAAGAAGGAAGAGAAAATCGTGGCATACCTCAAGCAGTTTGCTGAGAGCCACGGCTTCGACTATAAGGTCGATGAAGTGGGCAATGTGCTGATCAAAAAGGGAGCGACTCCTGGCTATGAAAACCGCAAGACGGTGGTGCTGCAATCGCACGTGGATATGGTGTGCGAGAAGAACAACGACGTGACCCACGACTTTATGAACGACCCCATCCGTACCGTTATTGACGGTGACTGGCTGCGGGCTGAAGGAACTACGCTGGGCGCTGACAACGGCATCGGTGTAGCGACGGAACTGGCTGTACTGACAGACGATACCCTGGAACATGGCCCCATTGAGTGCCTCTTTACGATTGATGAAGAGACGGGCCTGACGGGAGCGTTTGCTCTGAAGGAGGGTTTTATGAATGGCGACATCCTGCTCAACCTCGACTCAGAGGATGAGGGTGAGCTCTTCATCGGCTGCGCCGGTGGCGTAGATTCGGTTGGCGAACTGCACTACGAAGAGGTGGCTGTGCCTGCCGACTACTTTGCTTGCAAGATTGCGGTCAAGGGATTGAAGGGTGGTCACTCAGGCGGTGATATCCACCTGGGCCGTGCCAATGCCAATAAGATTCTGACCCGTTTCCTCAGCCAGGCCATGGCTCGTTACCCGCAGCTGCTCATCAGCGAAATTGACGGTGGCAACCTGCGCAACGCCATTGCACGCGAAGCCCATGCTGTAGTGGCCCTGCCCGAAGCGCATAAGCACGACCTGCGTGCCGACCTCAACGTCTTCGCCGCGCAGGTTCAGGCTGAGTATGCCGTGGTTGACCCCGACATGACGCTGATTATGGAGTCTGAACCGCTGCCAGCCAAGGCGATTGATCCCGACACAGCCCGCCGACTGGTACAACTGCTCTACGCTACACCTCACGGTGTCTATGCCATGAGTCAGGACATCCCCGGATTGGTAGAGACCAGCACCAACCTGGCTTCTGTTAAGATGAAGCCCGGTCAGATTATCAAGATAGAGACCAGCCAGCGCAGCTCTACCGCTTCGGCTAAGGAGGATATGGCCGCCATGGTGCGCACCGTCTTTGAGATGGCTGGAGCCAAGGTCAGTCATGGTGATGGCTACCCTGGATGGAAGCCCAATCCCCACTCTGAGATTCTGGAGGTGGCCGCCGAGAGTTACAAGCGGCTGTTTGGCGTAGAGGCTAAGGTAAAGGCTATCCACGCCGGCCTGGAGTGCGGACTCTTCCTCGACAAATACCCACACCTGGATATGATTTCGTTCGGTCCTACGCTGCAGGGTGTTCACTCGCCCGACGAGCGCATGCTGATTCCTACCGTACAGAAATTCTGGGATCACCTGGTGGACATTCTCAAACAGATTCCCGCTAAGGCTTGAAAAATCCGTCATGGCCAACGGGAACCATCAAGACCGAGCCGCCATGACTGAATCATAAAGAAAAGCCCCCTTCCCTACATATCGGGGAGGAGGCTTTTCCTATGAATGCATTTTGAATCAACAGGCTATTTTGCAACCTGCCGCTACGCATCATTCCTTCTACTACACAAGCCGTTACTCTTTCTTCAGAGCGAAACCCATCTGCATACCGTTATAGTTTTTTGCCAACGAGGTGAGGCTCTTCAGCTGGGCGTTGTTACTCTTGCTGGTCAGGGTGGTAATCAGATTAAAGAGTTTGTCGGCATCATACAGCAGGTCCAGTTCAGAGCTGGTAGCCTTCACCGTCGTGTGGAACGTGGCCAGTTTATTGAACTTCAGTGCCACCTTCTTGGTTGACGCATCATAACTGTAGGTACCCTGCTTCTGCTTGCCGCTCCAGCTTATGGTAAAGGTGCTGTCTTGAGCAAAGGTGAACTTGGTATTGCCCGGCTTGATACCGGCCTTAGCCAGGGTTTCATTGATTTTCTTCTCGATAGCGTTCGAAGCCAACGAACCGCCAGCTTTTGAGAGGGCATTGTCTGACTTCAATTCAATAGCCGGACCGCTATAAATCCAGGTGCCCACCATATCAACACGGCCCTGCCCTGTAACGGTCTGCACCACATCCTTAGCTTTATTCACTAAATCCTCTAACGATTGCGCCTTTGCGGGCGATGCAACAATCAGTAAGCACAAAGCCATGAGGGCTGAAAATAGATTCTTCTTCATAATATATCTCTTGTTAAAAAATAGTTTATCCTTTCAATGAAGCATTGATCTGCTCAATATAATCCAATATCTGCTCCCGCCCGACGCCGCGCTCAGATGAGGTGACGAAATAGGGGGGCAGCTCCTCCCACTGCTCCTCCAGTTTTGTTAGATAAGCCTTCACATTGGCCTGAAGGGTGGCTCCACCCAGCTTGTCGGCCTTGGTAAAGACCAACGCGAAGGGCACGCCATTCTCGCCCAGCCACTCGATGAACTTCAAATCAATAGGCAGAGGGGCGTGTCGGCTGTCAACCAGCACAAAGAGACAAACCATCTGCTCACGACGCAAGATATAGGAGTTGATGATGCGGTCAATCTGAGCCTGCGTCTTGGCGTTACGCTGCGCATAGCCATAACCAGGAAGATCGACTAAATACCACTGTTTGTTAATCAGGAAATGGTTGATAAGCAACGTCTTTCCAGGGGTTGACGAGGTCATAGCCAAGCCGCTGCGCTGCGTCAACATATTGATTAAACTCGACTTACCCACGTTACTACGTCCGATAAAGGCATACTCAGGCAGTCCGCCTTGAGGACACTTGACCACATCGGTATTGCTTATCACAAACTCTGCACTCTTAATAATCATATCACGACACTTTTCGAAAATTGCGCAGCAAAAATAGAAAATATTCCGCAAAAAACCATCATACCATCCAAAAACTCCGTATATTTGTCGCTTAATTGCGGCTTTTCATCGGCTAACAGCCCCTGTAAACCGATGATTTTTCCGCCTACAAGTACTATCCTTACTACAAAAAATGAACGAACAATACCCCTCGCAACTGCTCGAAAAAGCAGTCAGTGAATTTTCTAAGTTACCAGGCGTAGGACGCAAGACGGCCCTTCGCTTGGTGCTCCATCTGTTACGCCAAGACCGCCATACGGTAGAGAGCTTCGGCCAATCCGTTATCCGCCTGAAAAACGAGGTGAAGTACTGCCGCAAGTGCCATAACATCTCAGACACCGACCTCTGTAATCTCTGTGCAGACCCACGGCGTGACGCCAGCCAGGTGTGCGTGGTAGAGAACGTACGCGATGTGATGGCCGTAGAAGCCACCCAGCAGTATCACGGACTCTACCATGTACTGGGAGGCGTCATCTCGCCAATGGACGGCGTAGGACCAGCCGACCTACAGATTGACTCGCTGGTAGAACGCGTGAAAAGCGGCGAGGTAAAGGAGGTGATTCTGGCTCTCAGCACCACGATAGAGGGCGATTCCACCAACTTTTTCATCTCGCGCAAGCTCCACGGAATGCCTGTGAAAATAACAGTGATTGCACGTGGCATAGCCATGGGTGACGAACTGGAATATACTGACGAGGTGACCTTAGGACGAAGCATCCTTTACCGCACCCCCTACGAAACACCGAATTTATAACCTGTTCTCCCCTTATACCTTATACAAATCAAGCCCTTTCTAATAAATATTATATCATAGATAAACACCCATAAACCTCTTCACCCCTATGGAACAAGCCATAAAAAAACTGTCAAAAAACCTGCAATGGGCCTATGCCATCATGCTCTTGCTCACCATTCTATGCATCGTATGGGGAGAGTGCTACCCAGAGGCGACAGGCTGGATAGCCGACGACGTGCGCGCCAAGTATCTGACTGAGACGCTGACCATCCTGCTAACAGCCCTCTGCACTCCCCTATCGCTCAAGCTCTTTGCCTGGGCCTTGATTCACCGCATCAACACCCAATCTATCGAAAAGGCCCTGCAGAGGTACCGCTGCTGGAGCCATCTACGCCTGCTCATGCTGGCTATTCCTCTCTACTTCGGACTCTTTGCCTACTACAGTTGTTTGAGCCTCACTGGCCTTCTTTGCACGCTAATAGCCCTGGTAGCCAGCCTTTTCTGCCGTACAAACGAGAAACTTATCAAGAACCAATTACACATCGAAGAATAAACCACCATGTACCTACAAGGAACCCACATACAGCTTCGCGCCCTGGAACCCGAAGATGTTGAGATCATGTACACCATTGAAAACGATACCTCTCTTTGGGAGGTGAGCAACCGACAAGTGCCCTACTCGCGCAGCGTGATACGCGACTACATCCAGGGCACTCAATATGACCTGTTTGCCGATAGACAGTTGCGCCTGATGATGGCTCTTCGCACCACAGGCGAGGTGGTAGGCACCATTGACCTGACCGACTTTGACCCTCAGCATGCCCGTGCGGAGGTGGGCGTCGTAGTGCTTGCCCATCAGCAAGGCAAAGGATATGCCAGCGAGGGCCTCAGGTTGATTTGCGATTATGCCTTCCGCTTCCTGCGCATGGAACAGCTCTTAGCCCATATCGCCACGGATAATGAGGTCAGCCTCCACCTCTTCGAATCGTGCGGCTTCAGTCGCTGCGGCATCATCAAACGCTGGTGGAACATGGAAGGAGAGTTCAAGGACGTCCATCTGCTGCAACGTTTGCGCGATGAGGAGGTGTGAAGAAAAAAATGCTCAATGTAACCTACTGAT
>CAMAMO010000054.1 GCA_945836915.1 uncultured Mediterranea sp. | reverse complement strand
TTGCGGCGGAAGCCTTGATAGTTTACCCAGCGGTAGAGCATGTTGGGGCGTACATCGAGCTTGTTGTAGTAGTGTATCGTCAGGTCGCGGTACTGGGTGGATTGGTTGGGCATTTCGCCCTGACGGCCCAACAACCAGAAGGAGCGTTTCCCTTCATAGAAGACCTGTTCGGCCACGGGTGGCATCCCCTCTACAGGCACCAACTTCATCGCTACATGGCCACCCCTCACCAAAGTCGTGTCGGCTTGATAAATCAGGTAGTCGGGGCGGAAGTAGTAGCAACCTACGTTGCGCAGCAAGGTGCTGATACGGGTACGCTCATCATTCAGATCGAGCACGTTGAACTGCTCACCGGGGCTGATAAGCGAGCGGCGGCGTCCCAGTTCCATGATACGTTTGGTATATGGCGCAAAGCCTACATACTCTACTGTATCGATGACGTAGGGGTTGCGCATGTTAACGGTGTATTGCAGCTTCACCTTGAGCGAGTCGCGCTTATCCACAAACTCCTTGTAGCTCACCCGCCCGTTGAAGTAGCCGTAATCGCGCAGCAGGTTATTGGCTGCCTTGACTCGCATGTCGGGGTTGACGTTAGAGAGCAACACTGGATTGGTGCCGAATTTATCGAAAACCCAGCGACCGAATCCCTTTTCGTAGTGACCGAAGGCGTTATAGACATAGAGGCCAAAGGGTGGAATAGGCATCCTCATGGTAGAACTGCCCAAAAAGGCGTTGTTAGGGGCAGCAGCCAAGGCGGCTTCCACCTCCTCCAGAGCGGTTTCGCCCACAGTGGTAGGCTGCGGATTGCTGATAATCATGGGCTTTTGGCCAATATAGAGCTGTTCACCCTCAGGAAGATGGCTGGTGGTGGAGCAGGCAGAAAGCAGAACAATAAGGCTCACCATGAGCAGCGCGGAGAGGAGTCCTGACAATCCTGTTGATAGGTGCACTGACGGTCGTGAGGTAATGAGCGCTGACGGTCGTGTGGTGCGGAGTTGCCGCGTCATCGCTCTCTTCAAGGCGACCGGTGTAGCAGAGTGGCAGGTATGTAGTATATAAGAGATAGACATAGGCAAAGCGATGAAAGGGTGAATAGGTTAGTATGGTATCGTATCCTTTTTCTTCTTCTTGAAGATGAAGAGTTCGCTCAAACGATTCATCTTGCGGCGTAGTACCACACCGACGCCTGTTTCGGTAATCTCGCCGTCGAGGATGCTTTCATAATTCTTATTATGGAACGCGCGTATGTATCGGGTGCCGGTGCGGTCCAGTCGGTACTCCAGTGAGATGTTATCGATAAACGATTCGTTGCTGTTGTTGGCGTTTGAACCGGTCGATACCTTGCCGCCGATGACGATCTGCACACGGTCGTTGAAGAGGCGCTGTGCGTAGCGGAAACTGAAGTCCTTCTGGGTATCTCCGGTTTCGGCACTGGTGCGGTCTTCGATGCCCACGCTGATGCTGGCATTCTTCATGCCTCCAGCCAGCGAGTTGATCTGACTTTGCAGCACGCTGTTCAAGGCACTACTCATGGTCAGTCCACCTTTTCTGCCGCCACCCAGGTAGATACCGGTAGCCAGCATGGTGATGGCCTGCTTGTTCCGTTCGTCTCGACCCATGGATTCCAGTTCGTTTTGTATTGTGGCATCTTCGGGGGCTTCAATGTCGAAAAGTAGGTCGGGTGAGGAGAGGTTGTTCTTGATGCCAATCGAGACGTCGAAGTTCACCATACGGGGTTGTCCGCCGTCGTTATCAGTTACCGAGGCACGGATGCGTTCGGTGGCTTTCAGATTCAATGTGGGTGTCATGGGGTCGCCACGCCAATCCACGTAGCTGCCGTTGGCAAAGGTGAACTCCTTGAGCGGAATGATGGGGATAGAGTATTTCATCGTACCGCCGCTGAGGGTGTATCTGCCGGTCAGGTTGATGTCGCCTTGAGGGGTATAGCGCATGTTCAGATCACCACCACCTTCCAGCTCAATGTATTTGCTGCGATCCATGCTGAGGTCAGCACGAAGGCGCACCGATTCATCCAGATGGAGGTTCATCAGCATGTCCATACCACCTAATGAGAGGGTCACCTCCTCTTTGTCGTCCACGTTCACCGTATCGCGGAAGGAGGTGAAGGTCACCAGTCCGTCCAGTCGGTCCTCTACCGTCAGTGGCGAGTCGGTCAGCACGTAGGTCAGGTTGGTGCTGCCCAGTACATTCATGTTACCGCGCATCATCAGTCCGTCGAGTGGTCCCTTCAGCGTGGCGTTTAAATCAACAAGTGCCTTGCCATAGACCAGACTCTCGCGGGTGCGTGGTGCATCGAGCAACAGGTAGTTCTCAGCCCTCAGCTTCAAATCGGCCATCGGTCGGTTGACGTTGCGGAAGTCAATCTTGCCATCAATGACGAAGGGGTTCATATTGGTGGTAAAGATAGAGAGCTTCTCAAAGAGCAACTGGTTGTTGATTACCTTCACCGAGCGGTTGTCAAAACGGTATTTGGCTCCCACCTGTCGTGCGGCGACCGACACATCCTCCAGAGACATCAGTCCATCTACCATCGGATTGTCTGTGTAACCAGAGACGTTGATGATGCCATCAATCTTGCCGTCAAAGGTGGCCATTTGGTTAGGGATAAAGGCGTTGACGATCTTCAGCGGAAGGTCCTTCACCTCGCTGGTGAGCATCATCAGATCTTGTTCTCCATCGGCCTCAATCACACCATCGGCTGTCAAGACCTCCTCGTCATTGTAGCTCATGTAGGCGTTGATGAAGTGTCGTTCCTCGTCATCAGGCAACCAGGTGGCTCCGAAGTTGAGATTGCCTACAGGGTACTTCTCGTAGGTAAACTCCTGCAGATAGGCATCGGCAGAGAACTGCAGGGTGGTGGGGGTTTGGATGTAGTGTGCCTCGGTAGAGAGCAGACCGGTGAGTCGCGGCATGTAGGGAATCACGTCCGAGAGTTGCTTCAGGTTCAGTCGGTTCAGTTCCACATTGACATTCTGCAGCGAGATGGTGTCTGTAGGGTTACTCTGCAGGCGGAAACTCAATCCATCGTCGCTCTCCATGTCGATATTCGAGTACATGCGTCCGTTTTTATGCAGGTAGAGCCAATTGCTTTTACCGGCAAAATGGAAGGTGCGGAAGGCGAAGATGGGTTCTTCGGGAGTGACATGGAAGAGGAGGCCATTGCCTTTGCCATGGCCTTCAGTAAGCGGTTTGGCTTGTATACCGAAGAGTACACCAGTTTCTCCCTTACCGTCCACGTAGTTGGCAGTCAGTTCGGCATCCTCGTTGCGTATCTCACCGGTGAGGGTGGAGCGGAAGACGAACTGCGGATTGGTGGGACTGTTCTCCACGCCACCCTGCAGAATCATCTTGCTGCTGTCTTGGGCGATGCGGAAGAAGATGGTATCGAGCTGCAGTGAGTCGATGCGCAGACCGTGGATGGCGGTGCGACCGTTGATGCCTCGCCGCGGTGAGAAACCGAAGCTAAAGCGGAAGTTGTCGTAGCTCACCTCTTTGGTGGCTAAGTAGTAGCTTACGGGGTTCTTCTTTCCAGCGGTCAGTACCATGCGAGCCGATGGAAGGGCTTCACGCAGCGCGGCATGATTCAAACGGCGGTCATCAATTTGCTTTATCAGCACAGCCATGAAGTGGTCGCCACGGTTAAGTAGCTCCTTGATGGTGCTGCGGGCTTTCAGACGGAGGTTCAAATCGCCGGCATCGAGCGATACCTTGACCGAGTCGTGGCTGGCTTCGCCTTGCAAGCCGAAGGCGAAGGGACGCTTCAGCGGTTTGGGGGCAATCTCCAGCTTGTAGAGGTCCAGTTGGTCCACCTTGACCGCTAAGTGGCCATCCAGATATCGGCAGTCCAGACGCATCTCGGCTTCGCTCTGCATCTGTAAGATGGGGTTGTCGCTGATGAGCGAAGCGGTGGCTACGGCTTGCTTCACTGCTCCGTTGAGTTGGATGTTATTGATGTCCCAACGGTGATATTGCAGTTGCCGTAAGGTCATCTGTAGGTCAGCCAGCGTCTGCCGTTTGCTTAAGTCGGTACCACGGCCCTCCAGATGGGCAAAGGCAGAGAGGTTATAGATGGAGTCCTTTGGAAGGAAGTGGTCTATCCGTAGGTCGTCGATGCTGAGGTGGGCTTTGTAGGCCTCAGATTGCAGGTTGTAGTTGGCCTCTACGCCTACGTGACCTTCCTGTTCATTCAAATTAAGCAGGGCGGTGAGTTGCGGTCCCTTCAGGGCCAGTTCGGAGTGGAGTGTCAGACTGTCTGGTATCACCAGCGTAGGCTGTGGTGCCTGACCGCTTAGGGCGGTGAGGAAGTTGAGGTCATAGCTCTGGAAGTCTAACTTCAGCTGCACTTGTCGTCTCAGCGAGTCCGTTAGCTGGCGGCAATCACCTTCGCCAGTCAGCGTAAAGGCTCCTGGCAGGTCGATGTCGAAGCGGGAAAGGTACATGCGATTCAGATTACCCTCGGTACCCATGCGGATGGTGAGGGGACGGAAGGGGTAGGCCTGCTGGAAACTCTGCGGCAGGTCGCCAGCCAGCAGCATCACATCTTGTTTGCCGATGTAGGCCTTCAATCGCGACGAAAGGTTGCCCGTGGTGGGTGCGTTGAGCAGATCCCAATAACTGTCTGCTTGCAGTTCGATTTCGCTATGAGGGGTGGTGAGCTTCAGCGGAGCGAGATAGATACGGGTGGAGTCGGAGTAGAGCTTTCCGGTGAGTGAATTGACGGTAAAGCCAGAGCGTTCCACGAAGGAGAAGGCGTTGATTTGTGCTGCCAGATTGCGTGGAGAGAAGTGCACCGAATCCAGTTCAGCGTGCAGCTGTCGAATCACCAGATGTGAGGGATCCAACCCCTTGCCGACGCTGAGCGAATCGGTCACTGCCGGCTGTGCCTCCAGAATATCGCGGCAACCATAGCTCAACCCGCTGCGATCCAGCAGCATTCGCTTCATGGCGTAGCGTCCCTTGTTTAGATCAGCCTCCACCTCAGACAGTTCGAAGCGGCCGATGCGTGCGGCCAGTTGCATCGAGTCTTGCGGCATAGCGAGCTCCACATCCACCCCGTCGAGGGTGAGCTGATGGAGCAAGAAGCGCCAAGCGATGGGCGAGGAGGTGCTGTCGGTCGGTTCGGTGGCGGTGGTGTCATTGAGCATCACCCGTATCGCCGTATTCTTCAGCTCTACCCGGTTGAATACGGCCTCTTCTTGGTTCAGGTCAATGCCGTGACTCTCTAAGGCGAAGGACTCAAGCGTGCCATCCAGTCTCATTCCCTCAATCAGTCCTCCAGTGTGGACATCCACCCCCTGCAACGCCACGCGGTCCAGCTCCACACGCCCTTTGAAGAGGGGGAGTGCCTGTACCTTCAGCTCAAGTTGGTTGAGGTAGAGGAGGGTATCTGTTACAAACAGCTGTTTCGAAGGGAGCGAATCGATTGGTATCATCAGCGAATCGCCCTGAAATGCCAGCGAATCTCTTTGCGCCATCAGCAAATCGCCCTGTTTCACCAAGACATCGCGGATGCGAAGATTGAGCGGAAAGCGGAGGTCGATACGCCCTACGGAGATATCCAGTCCGGTGGCTTCGGAGACTATAGAAGCTGCATTTCGCTGAGCAAATTGCTGAAAAGCAGGGATATAGAGCATGACCATGATGCAGACAAACAGCATCACGGGTGTGGCCGCTATCCAGAGTGCCACCTTCCAACCTCGATGTCTCTTCACCTCGTTCATAGGCATTCTGTTCAAATCGCAGGCAAATATAACAAAAAAACGCTATACTAGTTCTTTTTTTACTACAGATTTATGCTTTGTTTGGCGTTGGAAGCGCCACCATAGCATCACTCCCGCACTGGTCAATCCGAAGGGGAAACCCAGCCACACGCCCACCAGTCCCATATCAAGCGGGAAAGCGAAGAGGTAACTGGCCGGTAGTGAGATGAGGAAGTAGGCCACAAAAGCGATGAGTGCCAGCGCCTTAACGTCAGTTATACCGCGTAAAGCATTAGCGTAGTTAATCTGCATACCGTCGCCAAACTGATAGGCTACGAAGACCACGAAGAGCGATGACACCATGGCGGTGACCTCGGTGTTATCGGTAAACCAACCGCCCATCACGTCGTGCACCGTGAAGAGCAAGGCCGAGAGCACCACCTCGAGCAGCAGCATCAGGCGGAAGCCAGAGGCAGCCGTCTGCCTTACCTCGTTGATTCGCCCTTGACCATAAAAGTGGCTGGTGCGGATGGAGACCGCTGTACCCAGACCCAGATAGATCATGAAATTGAACTGCGAGATGATACACATAATCTGGTGCGAAGCCAGTGCCAACGTACCGATCCAACCCACCAAGATAGCGCAAAGGCTGAATGACGCACACTCCATACCCGACTGCATGGCCATAGGTGTCCCCAGGTGGAAGAGGCGTTTCACCATTGGCCTCATGCCCCGGTGGCGGAAGAGGCCCACGCGGTAGCGTTGGAAACGTCGGCCCCTGCCGATAAGGAACAGATAGGTTAAAGCCATGCAGCTACGGGCAAAGATGGTGCTGATGCCGGCGCCATTCAGACCCAGTTCCGGAAAGGGACCGATGCCGTTAATCAGAAGCCAGTTGCCCAGAATGTTCAGTCCGTTGCCAGCCAGCAGAATCCACATGCCATACTGTGGTTTGGCTATGCCGTCAGTAAACTGGCGTCCGCTGTTGAACCACATCACGGGCAGCATAGCCAGTGTAACAATCAGGTAGTAGGGACGGATAATCGGTAGCAGTTCCTCCGGTTGCCCCAACCTATCCAGAAAGAGGTAGAGCACCATGGCCGCAGCAATCAGTCCCAGTGCCACCAGCGTGTTGGCCACCAGGCTACTCTTCAGCGCCAATCCCGCCTCGGCCTGGCGTTTCTGCCCTTGTAGCGCTCCTACGACGGGTGTCAGGCCCAAGCTGAAACCAATCCCCGTGACGATGGCCAGCGTCAGCAGGTTGTTGACAAACGAGGCCGCTGCCAACTCCTGCGTGCTGTGATGGCCAATCATTATGGTATCAGCGAAGCCTACAAGCAGCATGCCCAACTGGCCCACCATGATTGGCAGAGCCAGCTGGGCAAGCGCCTTATAGTGTGTTAGGTGGTTCATTCTACCACCCGCATCTTCTTAATCACCACATCACGTTCGGGGCGGTCGTTGCGGTCTGTTTTTTCTTGCTGAATTTTATCGACTACCTCCATGCCTTCTACCACTTCGCCGAATACGCTGTAGGCACCATCCAGGTGGGGCGTACCGCCAATGGTGGTGTAGGCTTCAATCTGTTCGGGGGTGAAGTGGAACTCTGGCTCGCCGCTAATCATCTGTTCAGCTTCGGCCATCAGCTTCTCCTGTAGGTCCATCAATGCCTCTTCGTTGCGGTCTTTGCGCAGCTTGTAGATCTCCTTCATGTGCTTCCGTGCCAGCGAGTCGAAGGCTTGGCTCAGCAGCTGGGTGTGGTGCTGCTCCTCCATGCTCAGCAGGGTAGAGTCGTTCACCACCTTACCCGTTACGATAAAGAAGTGGCTGGCCGATGAGGCCCTTTCGGGGTTGACGTTATCGGCCTGGCGGGCGGCTGAGAGGGCTCCCCGTTTGTGGAAATACTTGGGATAGACAAACTCGGCAGGCACCGTGTAGTCCAGGTCGCCTTCGCCTAACTGTACCCCTTTGGGGGCGTTCTTCGAGGTGGGGTCACCACCCTGAATCATGAAGTTCTTGATGACGCGGTGGAAGAGCAATCCCTCGTAGTGGCCCTCTTTGACCAGCTTCAAGAAGTTGTCGCGGTGCTTGGGCGTTTCGTTATAGAGCTTCACCACAATGTCGCCATGCGACGTTTCGATACATACTTTAGTTTCTTGATCCATAGGGTTCTGTTTGGCTCCTTGGCGGCAGGCACTAACCAGAACCGCCAGGAGCAGAATGGGTAATAAATAAATAGTTTTCATACGCTAATCGCTCTAAGTGTGGTTACCAATGACGCTCTGGGTAGAGTTCGTTCCACCAGTCGGGGCTATCTTGCAGGTAGCGGGCAAACCAAGCCATGATGGCCTTGTGCCACTGCTCCCGTTTGGGATAGTCGCTGATGTAGTGATCCTCGCCATCTACGGTGATAAACTCTACCGTTTTGCCCAGGATTTTCAGCGCATTGTAGATTTGGATGCTCTCACCCGTAGGTACGTTGGTGTCTGAGGTGCCATGCAGCAGCAAGAGCGGGGTGTTGATCTTGTCGGCGTTGAAGAGTGAGCCGTGCTTGGTAAAGAGATCAGGGTTTTGCCAGGGGTAACTGAAGGCGGCAGCCACAGCGTTGTACGAGTAGCCCCAGTAGCCTTCACCCCAGTAGCTGGTGACGTTGCTGATGCCGGCATGAGATACCGCACAGGCAAAGAGGTCGGTCTTGGTCTGAAGGTACTGGGTCATAAAGCCGCCATACGAGGCACCGATACAACCTACGCGCTTGGCATCGACAAAGGGATGAGCGGCAAGGAACTTCTGCGTGCCCTCGATAATCTCGTTAGCGGTGTAGTCGCCCCAAGCGTTGACGTGGCGGGCAGAGAACTCCTGACCGTAGCCAATGGCTCCGCTGGGCTGGATGACATAGACTACGTAGTCGCGTGAGGCGAAGACCTGCGGACTGTAGGGAGAACCAATGCCTTTAGTCGTCGGAGTGGTACCGCCATAGTAATAGACGATGAGCGGATACTTCTTCTGTGCGTCAAATGCGGGAGGCAGGCAGATAAGGCCGTCAATCAGCGTACCATCGGCCGCTGTAAACTGCCAGGGCTCTACGGTGCCCATCTCTATCTCATCGAGCATCGGCTTCAGCGGATTGGCCAGTAGCTTCGAGGTGCGGCGTTTCATGTCGTAGAGGTAGGATACGCCGGCGCTGTAACTACCACCGCCGATGTAAGCTGCTACGGTGGGGTTACCGTCGGGCAGGTCGAAGCGCGAAATCACATCTTCACTCAGGGGCAGCATCTCGAATTGGCGGCTCTTGGGGTTGTAGCTGTAGATATGCTGGTTGTCAGCATCGGTGGTGTTGAAGTAGATCAGACCGTTGGTGGGATTCCAGCTAACAAGCGTCACCGTGGGGTTGAACTCCTTGGTGATGGGGTCCACCTCCTTCGTCGCCTTGTTTACGATGAAGGCCTGTGTGTCAAAGTCGTTGGCTACGGGTTGCGGATCGCAGTTCTTGCCGATGCCGTTGAAGGCTGACGGGCTACCAATGACCAGCAGCTGAGAACCGTCGGGCGAGTAGCTGGCGCGGTTGATGTAGGGGTCCCATGCTACTAAGGTGTCCACCTTCATGGTGCCCAGGTTGATTTCAAAGAGAGCACTCTCTGAGAAGGGACAGCGGGTAATCATGTCGCGTGAGGTAGAGCAGAGCAGTCGCTGACCGTCGGCTGAGATGTCGTTCAGATAGACGCTGTGACTGCCGTAGGTCAGTCGCTCCATCACGCCTGTAGCCAGGTCGTAGCGGGCGATGTGTGATCGGCTGCGTGAACCGGGGATGCGGTCATCGGGGTGGAGCAGACGCTTCAACGGACCGTTCACCGTTTCGCCCTCATCTTCTATAGAGCAAATCAGGTAATCCTCGGTCGGTGCCCAGGTAAAACGCTCCTCAGGTAGCCCTTGGGCCACCATCTCTTGCCGCTGTGTAGTGGGATCCAGGGTGAAGAGATCGTATCCTTCAGCCCCCTTCTCTACGCGGTAGAGCTTGGTAGAGCGCGGCATCCAGCGCCAGTCACGGTCCAAGTGTGCGGTGATGATTCGTCCCGTCTTCACTTCGATCAGTTGACTGGTAGAGCGGTAGTTCTTTAGGTCAAAATAGTCCTGTGTCATAGTAATCAGGTAGCGACCGTCGTATGAGAGTGATACACTGCGCGTCAGGTTGCGGAAGTTGGAGTTGTGCAGCGAGTAGCGACGTTTCATCGTAGCGTCCAGCTTGGCACCTACGCTGGTATAAGCCTCGTCGGGTCGGTATTCGCACTTAACGCAGGGGGCCAGTTTATCCTTGCCCATGGCCAACAGTCGGATAACGATATCCTGGTCAGCCTCCGGTTCCAGAGTCAGAGCCACCTTTAGCGGCTTCACCGCCTTGAGCGAGTCATCGGCCTGTGTCTTGGTTTGGCGCGACTGGCCGTTGACAAACACCTCCAATCGGGCTGGAGAGCTGATTTCCAGCGTACCCTTGCTGAATCGCTCGGCGCGGAGGCGTGTTTTAAGCAGGTACATCTTGCTTGGTGCCGCCTTCTTCACCTCCTCCGAGGCGTTTGGGTCGGCAGCTGGTTCCAGATAGAGGTAGCCAGCCGTATCGGTCGGCATCAGGGTAGAGTTTGCCGCGTCAAAGTGCATGCTCACTTTGCTTTTCAGCATATCCTCTACGCCCAGCCGTTTGCCGGTCAGGTTGATACTATCGCCTTGCAGCGGCTGATGCAGGGTCATGGCGGGACGAGTCAGGAACTGCTCGCTGCGCAGCGGGGCCGGTTTGCTCTTTTCGGGCTCATCGCCCTTAGGCGTCTGTGCCATCAGGGCTGAACCCATGGCTATCAGGGCCGTAATCAGAACTGTTCTCTTCATAAATAATCTATTTAATAAATGGTTTTCAAAGGATTCGATGGGTTAATAAAGGTTGTTTAGGTCAGCTGCTTAAAGGCAGCCCAAAGGTTGCCGTCGGGTAGGGGAGCGGTGAGGTTGATCATCTCCTTCGAGACGGGATGGATAAAGCGGATTTGACGAGCGTGTAGGCAGATAGAGGCATCGGGGTTCGATCGCGGTGCGCCGTACTTCAGGTCTCCTTTGATAGGGCAGCCCATTTTGGCCAGTTGGCAGCGAATCTGGTGGTGGCGGCCCGTCTGCAGGTCCACCTCCAGCAGCCAGTAGCGCTCTGAATGCGCCAGCAACCGGTAGTGCAGAATGGCCCGTTTACTCTCCGGCCGTTCGCGGTCGTAGGCATAGCTCTTGTTCTGCTTCTCGTTGCGCACCAGGTAGTGCACCAGCTCCCCCTCCTCCTGTGGCGGCGCTGCGGTGACGATAGCCCAGTAGGTCTTCTTCACCTCCTTGGTTTGAAACATCGCGTTCAGTCGGCTCAGCGCCTTGCTGGTCTTGGCAAAAACCACAAGACCGCTTACGGGGCGGTCCAGGCGGTGGGTTACACCGATAAAGACATTGCCGGGTTTGTTGTACTTTACCTTCAGGTAGCTTTTGAGGCGTTCTGAAAGCGGTTCATCCCCCGTCTTGTCACCCTGGACAATCTCCGAAGCGGTCTTGTTGACCACGATGATATGATTATCCTCGTAAACGATGGTCATATCCTCTCTTGTGTGGCTCTTAGATTACATGTTCATGCCACCGTCAATCTGGATGACCTGACCGGTAACGTACGAAGCCATGTCAGATGCCAGGAAGGTTGCTACGTTAGCTACATCCTCGGGTGTGCCGCCGCGGCGCAGAGGAATCTTCTTGGCCCATTCAGCCTTCACCTCGTCGCTCAGTGCATCGGTCATGGCGGTGATGATGAAGCCTGGAGCGATGGCGTTGGCGCGGATGCCGCGTGAGCCCATCTCCTGAGCTACCGATTTAGCCAGCGCAATCATACCTGCCTTCGAAGCGGCATAGTTGCTCTGTCCGGCGTTACCGTGTACGCCTACTACAGAGGCCATGTTGATGATGCTGCCTGCCTTTTGGCGCATCATGATGGGGGTGCAAGCGTGGATAAAGTTGAAGGCCGACTTCAGGTTCACGTTGATGACCATGTCCCACTGCTGTTCAGACATACGCATCATCAGTCCGTCGCGCGTAATGCCGGCATTGTTTACCAGAATATCGATGCGGCCAAAGTCAGCGTGGATAGCCTCTACGACCTTAGCCGTGTCTTCAAAGTTAGCGGCGTTTGAGGCGTAGCCCTTTGCTTTAACACCCAGCGCTTCGATTTCCTTGGTGGTTGCTTCGGCGTTCTCATCAATAATCAGGTCGGTGAAGGCAATGTTAGCGCCCTCAC
>CAMAMO010000053.1 GCA_945836915.1 uncultured Mediterranea sp. | reverse complement strand
ACCAGAAGCGTCACTACCACGATACCATGCACCTGCAGCACAACTGATAGTTCCCTCTGCATACAATAGAAAGACAACCGCCTAAATGGGATCGACATCGTAATAGATAATGAGTGACCGGTAGCGCTCATCGCTGAGGGTCTCTTGCTGCACCTTGACCAGCAGCTCACGGGCATGTGCCAGCGAGGCGTTGGTCTCTATCTTGAGCACCATTTTGCGGATAAAGAGGGTTTGTATGCGGGCCACGGGGGGCTTGTCGGGACCTAACACCCGGTCGCCAAAGCATTGACGCAGGCGAGAAGCCATCTGAAACGAGGCTTGGCTGAGTATCTGTTCGTCACGATGCTTCAGATAGACATAAATGAGGCGGTAGTACGGTGGATAGTGGAAGATCTGGCGCTCCACCAACTGACCGACCGCCATGGCCTCGTAATTATTAGCCATCACTTGCGAGAGGATGGGGTGGTCTATGCTACGGGTCTGCAGAATGACAGTGCCCTGCTCCTTGCTTCGTCCGGCCCGGCCAGCCACCTGAGCCATCATCTGGAAGGCACGCTCGTAGGCACGGAAGTCGGGGTAGTTGAGCATGGTATCGGCATTGAGAATACCCACCACACTGACGTGTTCAAAATCCAATCCTTTCGACACCATCTGCGTACCCACTAAGATATGGGTGCGTCCCTGCTGGAAATCGGTAATGATACGCTCGAAGGCGGTGCGGGTACGGGTGGTATCCAAATCCATGCGGGCCACTCGCGCTTCGGGGAAGAGGGTTTTAATCTCATCCTCTATCTTCTCTGTACCAAAGCCACGGTAACGCAGGTCAACGCCTTCACAAGCAGGACAGCGCTGAATCAACGGTTCGGTGTAACCGCAATAGTGGCACGTCAACTGTCGGAGTCCCTTGTGGTAGGTCAGGCTCACATCGCAATGCTTACATTTCGGTACCCAGCCACAGGTGTTGCACTCTATCATCGGAGCAAAGCCGCGCCGGTTTTGAAAGAGGATAACCTGTTCGTGCCTATCCAAAGCCTGACGAATCTGTTGCAACAGCAGCGGTGAAAAGGGGCCGCTCATCCGTTTGGTGCGTTGCAGTTCCTTGATATCCACCGGCACAATGCGAGGCAGGGCCACCTGACGGTAGCGCTCCGTGAGCTGCACCATGGCATATTTGCCCGTAGAGGCATGGTACCAACTCTCCAAACTGGGGGTGGCGGTACCGAGCAAGGTCTTGGCTCCAAACTGTGCAGCCAGAACCAAGGCGGCATTACGGGCATGGTAGCGGGGCGCGGGGTCCTGCTGCTTGAAGCTGCTCTCATGCTCCTCATCCACAATCACAAGGCCGAGACGCTGAAAGGGAAGGAAGATGGAGGAGCGCACCCCGAGTATAAGGTCATAGGGCTGGTCAGAGAGCTGTTTATTCCATATCTCCACCCGCTCTGCATCAGGAAACTTGCTGTGATAGACGCCAAGACGGGAACCAAAGACCTGCCGGAGACGCTGGGTAATCTGGGTGGTAAGGGCAATCTCAGGCAGTAGGTAGAGCACCTGTCGCCCTTGTCGCAACTGCTCCTCAATCAGATGCATGTAAATCTCTGTCTTTCCTGCAGCAGTCACGCCATGAAGCAGACAGACGCTATGAGTGGTGAAAGATTGCTGGATAGCATGATAGGCGCGCTGTTGCGCGTCGGCCAGTGGATGAAGGGTTATCTGTTGAGGTGCCTCGATCCGCTCTAACCGGCCAACCTCCTCTTTGTAGGTCTCCAAAACCCCTCGCTGGACCAAGCCATTGAACACAGCAGCCCCTGCCCCACTGCGGCTCAGCAACTCCTGCTTGCTCACCTCACGCACCTCACCGGGATTCAATGCACCGCTCAGGTCAAGGTATTTCATGAGTAGATCCAACTGCTTGGGGGCCCTGCGTTGCAGTTCATCGAAAAAGATATGGAGTCTGTGTTCATTCCGGGCATCTGGAGCCAGACGAACACGAGTCTCTACCTTGGGGCGGTAGCTACGCTTGAGTTCCTCCTTGATGGTGATAGCCTCCTTCTCCAGCAAGCTCTTGATGACATTCAGCAGGTTCTTCTGTCCGGTGGCCTTCTCTATAAGAGTGACACTCTGCTCTTCGCCATCCTGCAGGAGATGCATCACCTGCTCTTCACGAGTTGACAGCGACTCCCACTCCTCAAACTCCTCATTGGGCACCACGATGGTTTCGCTCTCTATTTTCAAACCTGAAGGGAGGGCCGCCTTATAGACATCGCCCAAGGTGCAGAGATTGTAGTCGGCCAGCCATTGCCAGAAGCGGAACTGGCTGGGCAAGAGGATGGGTGAGGCATCGAGCAACTCGGTCACCGCCTTCACCTCATAACCCTGCGGTTTGTCGGTATGGATACGTTGCACGATGGCCGTATAGTATTTCTTCTTACCAAACGACACCACCACCCGGCAGCCCACCTGCACCTCATCACCCCACGTCGCAGGCAGGGCGTAGGTAAAGAGGCTCCAGAGAGGCAAAGGCAATATCACATCAACGTATTTTTCCATATAACAGCGCTGTTTGAGGGGGCAAAAATAGGAAAATTGGCACAATAATAAAAAAAAGAGGGCGACTTTCACGTGTCGCCCTCTGAATTATTCGATGGATGATTATTTGTTGGGTTCGCTCCACTTCTTGGTGGCTGTGCAGGCGAGGGTGAGCACCTGGTCGCCGGCTTGCATGCGGAACTCACCGGCTTCGAGAATCCACTTGCCATCGTAACCTACGAAGGCCAGGTCGCTGCCCTTGAGCTTCAAGGTTACGGTCTTGGTCTCACCGGGCTGCAGTTCAATTTTCTCGAAGTTGCGCAGACGACGGTTATCGGGAGTCAATGAGGCTACCAAATCGCTGCTGAAGAGCAGGACACTCTCCTTACCAGCTACCTTACCGGTGTTCTTGACATCAACGCTGAGAGTGATAACATCATCGGCCGTGAACTGCGTCTTATCGGCACGGAAGTTGCTGTAGGCAAAGGTGGTATAGCTCAAGCCGTAACCGAATGCCCACTGTACATTAACCTGAGCGTCGTAATTATAGGCTCCCTCCATCGCCTTACCGATGTGTTCACAGGGCTTGTAGTCGTAGGTAATCAATGAGTTGATCTCCTTGGGATAGGTGAAGGGCATCTTGCCGCTGAAGTTGGCATCGCCAGCTACCAGATTGGCCAGCGCATCACCACCATAGTTACCTGGCAGCATCACGTGTACCACCGCCTTAGCCAGCGGTTCGATATCAGCCATGATACGGGGACGACCCTCGTTGAGCACGATGATAATGGGCTTACCCGTCTGAGCTAACGCCTTGACCAGATTACGCTGGTTAGCAGACATGATCAGGTCAGTCAAGTTACCAGGCGTTTCACAATAGGAGTTCTCGCCGATGCAAGCTACGATGACATCGGCCCCAGCAGCGGCAGCTACCGCCTTTTCAATCTCCGGTTCATTCTCATCCCACCAGTTGCCGCCTTGCTTGTAGGTTACACCGGCTTCGTAGATGATATTTTCGGCACCAAACTTATTGGTAAAGGCCTCGAGGATGGTGTTATAGGGGGCACCACACTGCTCCAAGTCGGCCTTATCACCCTGCCAAGAGTAGCTCCAACCACCATTCAGCGTACGCATTGAATTGGCGTTAGGACCTGTAATCAACAGTTTCTTGCCCTTAGCCAAGGGGAGCATATCGTTGTTCTTCAGCAGCACGATACTCTCCTCAGCAGCCTGCAGAGCGGCAGCAGCATGCTCTTTACTACCAAACAGGGGGAAGTCATTGAAATCATAATAAGGGGTCTCAAACAGACCCAGACGATACTTCATACGGAGTACACGAGCCACGGCATCATCAATACGGCTCATGGGTACCTCGCCCTCTTCCACCAGTTGCTTCAGCAAGGTGCAGAAGTCCCAGCTGTAGGGGTCCATCGACATGTCAATACCGGCGTTGATAGCCAGTTTGATAGCCTCTTTCTTATCCTTGGCAATGTGGTCGCGACTATAGAGATTGTTGATATCGGCCCAGTCGGTCACCACCATACCATCCCAGTTCAAGTCGTTCTTCAACCACTGGGTGAGGTATTCATAGTTAGCATGCAGGGGGAGTCCGTTGTTCATGGCCGAGTTAATCATCACCGAGAGAGCACCGTTGCGCACCATCTCCAGATAGGGAGCGAAGTGTTTCTCGCGCATATCCTGCGTCGTGATGCTTGAGGGGGTACGGTCCTTACCGCTCACAGGAACGCCGTAGCCCATGAAGTGCTTCATACAAGCAGCTACATGGTACTTGTCAATCTGGTTAGGATTCTCGCCCTGGAAACCGAGAACCGACTCACGGCCCATCTCGGCGTTCAGATAGCAATCCTCACCATAGTTCTCCCACATACGGGGCCAACGGGCATCACGGCCCAAGTCGGTCACCGGAGCATAGGTCCAAGGAATACTTCCAGCCTTGGTTTCGTAAGCTGAGATGCGTGAGCCTTCGCGAGTCAAGGCGCGGTTGAAAGCGGCACCCATGTTCACACCCTGCGGGAAGAGCGTACCACCCAACGTATAGGTGGTGCCATGAATCTGATCGACACCATAGACACAAGGAATGCCAATCTCCTTCATCGACTTCTCCTGGATGCGCTTGATGATGCGCTGCCACTCCTCACGGCTAACAGCCAGACCATTGGGAACATTGAGGATAGAACCTACTTTATACTTGGTGATGACAGAATCCAATTTAGCCTCATCAATCTGGAAGCCCTTGGCATTCTCAATCTCCTGAATGCGCATATAGAGACGCATCATCACCTCCTGAGAAGGCTCGAGTTTCTTCACGTCGAACTCCTTCTCTAATTTATATTGTTTAACCAGTTTCTTCAGGAACTGCGGCGTAACCTGATTAGGCTGGATGCCCATAAAGGGGTTGACCCGTTTCTGAATCACATCAATGGTCAGTTCGCACATTTGGCCCACCTTTTCGTCGAGGGTCATCTTCTTGAGCCATTGCTCAATCTTTTGTTCCATCTGCTCATCGCGTGGAATTGCCGGCTTCTGCTGAGCCGTTGCCGTCAGCAGAGAGGCTGCTGCCAGCAGAGAGAGAATCATTTTCTTCATGATACGTTGTCGTTATGATTGTGTAGAATAATTTACCGTGACAAAGATAGCATTAATCCTTTAAACAAAAGAGAGGCTAAGGTATATTTAACGCCTCAGTCTCCCTTTTTTTATCTATTCACCCTATTGTAGGAGAAAATGAGATTAACGCTTCAAGATGTTCAGCTGCTCAGGCTTTGCAAAGAGCGGATGAACAGCAGCTGAAGAGGCAGCCACTTCGGCAGAGAGGGTAGCGCGGATGTCGCGGCTATTAGCAGCCACCAAGAACTGGTAGTTACCTGCAGCCACCTTCCAAGCATTCTCCTTGCAGCAGAATGAGGCCAAGTCAGCGGCAGCTACACGCATCGTCAGGGTAGTGCTTTCACCGGGTTGCAGCAGAGCGGTCTTGGCGAAGGCCTTCAACTCCTTCTCAGGTTTGTTGCTCTTAGCGGCATCGGGAGCAGCTACATAGAGCTGTACAGACTCCTTACCAGCCACCTTGCCCACATTCTTCACCTCAACCGATACCACGTAGGCATCGCCGTCGGCCTGAACAGAGGCATTGCTGTACTCAAAGTTGGTGTATGACAAACCATAGCCGAAGGGGTATGATACCGCCTTGTTGAAGCTGTCGAAGTAGCGGTAGCCCACGTAGATATCCTCCTCATAGAGGGTGTAATCTACGTTGCGAACATCGCTCTTCTTCGCACCGCTGTTGGTAATATCCAGATTGGCTTTCTGGTCGATGGGGAAGTTGTCAGATGAGGCGTGATCGGTGAACTTCACGGGGAAGGTCATGGTCAGCTTACCGCTGGGCGAAGCCTTACCGCTCAAGATGTCGGTTACGCTGTTACCACCCTCCTGACCAGCCTGCCATGCCAACAGGATTGCATCGGGCAGGTTCTTCCAAGAGGCAGTTTCAATGACACCACCAATGTTGAGTACCACAACCACCTTCTTACCGGCTGCGTGGAAAGCTTTGCAGACGTCGGTAATCAGTTTGTTCTCCTCCTTGCTGAGGTTGAAGTCAGCTGAGGTACGATCCAGGAACTCACCAGAGAGGCGACCCAGCGTAATGAGAGCCACATCATTAGCAGCCACCTGCTCGCTCAACTGAGCGGCTGTCAGCGCCATCTCGGTAGGCAGAGGAGCCGGCATGAACTTTGCGAAGGGGCCTTCGGGTTTGAACTTTGCACGCTCAGCCTTCATATAGGTCTCATAGACAGGCTGCATGCGCTCGTCCACCTGATAGCCACCATTCTTCAAGCCATCGAGCAGAGAGACGGTGTAAGCACGGTTCACATTACCCGAACCGGTACCACCGGCGATGAACTCGTAAGAGGTGCAGCCAAAGAGGGCCACCTTCTTCACGTCAGCACCGAGAGGCAGAGTGGCGTTTTTGTTCTCTAACAGTACCATACCCTCGGTCGCACTCTGACGCGTTACAGCAGCATGAGCCTGCAGGTCGGGCTTGTTAGAGTATTTGTAACCCTTGAAGCGAGGGGTCTTCAGAATCATCTCCAAGATACGGCGCACGTTGCGGTCAAGCACCTTCTCGTCGAGCTTGCCTTGCTTTACGCCCTCAAGAATCTGGGTGTACTGCTCAGGACGTCCAGGTTGCAGCATGTCGTTGCCAGCCTCCATTTGAGCCACGGCATCCTTACCGCCAAACCAGTCTGTCATCACCATACCCTTGTAGCCCCACTCATCGCGAAGAGCGACAGTTTGCAGTTCCTTGCTTTCGCTGGTATAGGTACCATTCAGGTAGTTGTATGAGGACATCACCGTCCAGGGATCGCTCTCCTTCACGGCAATTTCAAAACCCTTCAGATAGATTTCGCGTACGGCGCGAGGTGAAGCCATTGCATCGTTAGCCATACGGTTGGTCTCCTGGCTATTGAGGGCAAAGTGCTTGATGCTGGTACCTACGCCTTGACTCTGTACGCCACGCACATAGGCAGCCGCCATCTTACCGCTCACCACGGGGTCTTCTGAATAGTACTCGAAGTTACGTCCGCAGAGGGGGTTGCGGTGGATATTGAGCGCAGGAGCCAACAGCACGTCTGCACCATACTCCAGCACCTCATTACCGATGCTCTGACCTACGCTCTCCATCAATTGTTGGTCCCAAGTAGAGGCCAGCAGCGTACCGATGGGGAAGTGTGTGCAGTAGTAGGTAGCCTCATCGCCCTCGCGAGTGGGATCGATACGCAAGCCAGCAGGGCCGTCTGCTAATACCACTGAGGGGATACCTAAGCGGGCAATAGGATAGGTGGTTCCGGCAGCACCGGGAACCAGTTTCTTCGTTGAGCCAATCACGGCACTATCGCCAGAGAAGCCAGCCATGCCGGTACCAATCACCAGATGAACCTTCTCTTCAAGTGTCATGGCGGCAATCACGTCATCGATAGACGACTTGCCCAGCTGAGGCACTGAGGGGCCACATGCGGTCAATGCCACCGCAGCAGCTGCAAACAGGATTTCTTTCTTCATTGTTCTATGATTAATGTTGACGAATATGTTTTCTGAGTTAACGAGTTGACGAGGCTTATTTTACTTGAACAACTTCGGAGCAAACTCGGTGAGATAGATACGCCAGTTTTTCCAGATATGGCCTTCGCCCGTTTCGAAGTACTCGTACTTGTAGCCCTTTTCATCCAGCATCTTGCGGTAGTCAGTATTGGCTTTGTAGAGGAAGTCGGTGTTGCCGATAGCGATGTAGTAGAGGGCGGGCTTCTTGGCAAACTGAGTCTTCAACTTGGCATCGAAATCTTTGTAGATGGGTGAATCAATCTTCTGGTCGGGTAAGATGGCAGCAGAGAAGAGGCCTACATAGTCGAACATGTCGGGGTTCTGCTTTGAGATGTGGAGTGAATGGAAGCCACCCATAGAGAGGCCGGCAATGGCACGCGCCTTCTTGCTCTTGATGGTGCGGTAGTGGCTGTCGATATACTTCACCACATCAGGGAAAGCGGTTTCGAATGAGCCCTCCATCGTCTTGGGCAATTGCATGTTAGGAGCCACAAAGCCGTTGCTGGTTTCACCGGGGGCAGCCTCCTGAGAGATGTTACCGTTGGTCATAACTAAAATCATAGGTTTCGCCTTGCCCTGAGCAATCAGGTTGTCGAGAATCTGAGCGGCACGACCCAGTTCACTCCAGGCGTTCTCGTCGCCACCCATACCGTGAAGCAGATAGAATACGGGATAACGCTTGCCACTATCTTCGTAACCGGCTGGCGTGTAAACCGTCATGCGGCGCTTCATACCAGCTGTGGGACTGTTGTACCACACCTTGGCCACGTTACCGTGAGGCACATCATTCACCTTGTAGAGGTCGGCACGGTCGCCACCGATAATGAAGACGTTGGTTACACTCTGCACGTCGCGAATCATATAGACGTTCGAGGGGTCGTTAATCTTCAGACCATCTACCACGAAAGTGTAGCTGTAGAGTTCGGGCTTCAAGGGTTCGGGTGTAGTGAATTCCCAAACGCCCTCCTTCTCCACAAGGTCAGCATAACCGGGACCGTCAAACTCGCCAAAAGGCGTCTTGATTTTCTGTGTAGGCAGAAAGTCGCCTGTCACCTGTACCTTGACAGCCTTCGGTGCTTTTAAACGGAAGGTGACGGTGTTGTTGTCATGAATCTCGGGGGATACAACTTGAGATCCACCCCAAAGGGCCTGCTGTGCTTGAGCCAGCATACCAGTCAGCGCAAAGGCTGCTAAAAGGAATAGTTTCTTCATAATTTTCTATTTATAATAAATGTATCATTAACAATATCATTCTCTTTTTTGATAGGGCTTGTCCTTTGGTCTCTTAAGTTACTCCTTCGTTTCTCTTTTGCACGGGCAAAAGAGAAAGAAGCAAAGAGAGAATTTTAATTAATATGATCGGCATCATAGACCAGGGTGACCCGGTTTTTGATGAGGCATTTGGTATTGAGGGCGGCGATGTCTATGTGCTTGCTGAAGGGGTAATCCTTGGGCTCTACCTGCTCACCTCGGCTCAACTTGCCAGCCAGTTCAATCATGTCTTGCATGTATTGGTAGTCGAAGGGGTCGCCGTAGGGACCAAAATGGCCTACGTAGAGCTTGGTCAGACCCTTGCTACGCATTATCCCTACCATCTTTTCGCATGAAGCCAAATAGGTGGTCATGGGGATGTGGGGCTGCAACTGCAACCAGACATGGCCCGAACCAAAGGCATCGCTGGTAAAGGCTGAACGGTATTTGGTGTCGATGAAGGCAACCGAACCTGGTGTATGGCCAGGCACATGGATGACCTCTATCAAGCGGTCGCCCAAATCAAATTGCTGCCCCTCCTGGAGGTCAAGCACCTTGCCATCATAGGGCTCGTTGCGAACCCCCTTGTCAGCTGGGTGCATCCATACCTCAGGGAAGAAACGGTTACCGCCTACATGATCGACGTGGTTGTGACTGATGACCACATCCAGCGGCAGGTCGGTAAACCGACGCACCACGGCATCCAGCGAGTCGCCCGTCATACCGGTATCTATCAACAAGGCACGCTTTGTGCCCTTCAACAGATAGAGGGTCGAAATGGTACCATTCTCAATCTGCCAGGTTTCGGGATTGAGCTGCGCCACAGAGAGGTTATTGCCTTCGTAAAGATTCTCCTTATGCTCGTTCTCCACGTTAAGCGATTGGATATGTGGGTCGGCCTTTGAGCAAGCGTTCCACTGAGGCACCCCTTCGCCGTTGGGATTGCCCGTGCGGGCGAAGTTGGTCCAGTAGGCTACCATACGTCGGCTCAGTTCGTAGTCGCCCGGCGTCATGGGGCGCCAACAACGACCTAATGTACCGAAGACATACCACAACTCTGCCGAGTGGAAAGCCCCTTTCATGTCGCCGAAGCCACCGGCAGGAGCTGGCATATCCATGCCCGGCAAGTCGCGATTGAAGCAATAGACGTAGGAGGGGTTAAGTCCCTGCTCCTCCTGCAAGAGGCTCCAATCCACCGCTGCCTTCTGCATCACGGCGGGAGCAATATCCTCGCTGCAATAACCAATCATGGTAGGGATGCGAAGGGTCTCGCCACGGTAAGCCACGTTATTCAGCGTATCACGGAGCAGATAGCCGTCGATACAGGGCCCCCAAGGGAGGCCCATCATGGGTGCTTTCTGCTTCATCAAGTAGCCGGAAAGAATCTTCTGGAACTCATCAGAGGAGGTGGCACGCATCTGCTCCAGCGTAGTACAGCCTGCCTCATCCCACATACCTTGGCCCATAGCCTCAGCGGACTCTAAGCTCTTGGCAGCGATGATGCCGCTCAAACCGCCACCGCTCTGGATGATGGCGCGATGCACCAGCCCTTTGGTGAGAGGGGAAGAGAGGAGCGACTGCACACTACCCGCACCGGCACTCTGACCGAAAAGAGTGACACATCCCTTATCGCCACCGAAAGCCTCGATGTTGCGGTTCACCCAGCGGAGAGCCTCTAACTGATCCAGCAGACCATAGTTGCCAGACCCTTTGTCATCACTCTCGGCCGAGAGCAGCGGATGGGCCAGGAAGCCGCACATGCCTAAGCGGTAGTTCACCGTGACCAGGATAACACCTTGATGGGCAAAGGCTGTACCATCAAACTCCTCCTCATAGCCATAGCCGTTCTGATAGGCTCCGCCATGAATCCAGACCATGACGGGCAGTTTGTCGCCAGCCTTGGCATCGGCCGGTTTCCACACATTCAGGTAGAGGCAATCCTCACTCATCTTGGGAGCCTTGCCTTGATAGAACTCCTTCCAGTAGAAAGAGCCCTCTTGCTGTCCGCCTTGCAGCGAGGCATCGCCCCAACTGTCGCAAAGACGCACACCCTGCCAAGCCTCGACTGGCTGAGGTGCCTTCCAGCGCAAATTACCCACGGGAGGAGCCGCATAGGGAATACCTTTATATACTACGACGTCTGAGGCATCTGCCACGACACCCTGAACCAGTCCGCCATCCACCATGACAGCGCCCTCCGGTTCCTGCGAACCGGCACAAGCGCCACAAAGCAAAGCGGCAAACAGAAATGAATGGAGTGAATTCATGATAAAGCTTGATTGAATAGAGCGATTTATTTCTTGAAAAGACGTGGAGCGAACTCGCTCAGATAGATGCGCCAGTTTCTCCAGATATGGCCTTCACCTGTCTCGAAATACTCAAAAGGATAGCCCTTCTCGGTGAGGAACTGACGATACTCCTCAATGCCTTTGTAGACGAAGTCGCGGTTACCGCAAGCGATGTAATAGAGTGCAGGCTTCTTAGCGAACTGCTTGGCCAAGAGTCCCTCCATATCGCCATAGAGCGGATTATCCTTGAGGTTGGGGCGACCACCGCCACCGGAGAAGAGGCCTACATAGTCGAACATATCCGGATAGAGGCGCGAGATGGCACAGGAGTGATAGGCACCCATCGAAAGGCCGGCAATGGCGCGATTGGCCTTACCCTTCTTGACGCGATAGGTTTTCTCCACAAACTTCACCACGTCGGGGAAGGTGCTGACAAAGTCGGCCTCCACAGCCTGACGCTGTGCACCGGTACCCATTGAAGGAACGGTATAGCCCAGCGGACTCTCACCTGGAGCAGCCTGCTGCCAAGCGTTTCCGTTAGTCATCACCACAATCATCGGCTCCACCTTACCCTGAGCAATCAGGTTGTCGAGAATCTGCGACGTACGGCCCAGGTTAATCCAAGCCTCCTCGTCACCACCGGCTCCGTGAAGCAGATAGAAGACAGGATATTTGCCACCCTTCTCATAACCGGCCGGGGTGTAAACCGTCAAGCGGCGGTTCATCTTCAAGCCAGGGCTTTCATACCAGATACGGCTTACGGTACCATGAGGCACCTCGTTGACTGAATAGAGATCGCCACGCTCGCCACCTACGATAAACACGCTGAATACGCTGGCCACGTCGCGAATCATATAGACATTGCTCGGGTCATTGACCTTCACTCCGTCGATAATCATGTTATAGCTGTAGAGCTCAGGCTGCAGCGGTTGAGGAGTAGTCCATTCCCATACGCCATCCTTCTCCACCATATCCACAGGCATAGCCACGTCAAACTCACCCCGCTCGGTCTTGATGGCCGTGGTAGGGAGGAAGTCGCCATGCAGTTG
>CAMAMO010000052.1 GCA_945836915.1 uncultured Mediterranea sp. | reverse complement strand
CAGGTCCCTTTCATTATATAAGAGTGCTAATTTACTCTTCTACGGCTGCCTGGGCGGCTGCCAGACGGGCGATAGGTACGCGGAAGGGTGAGCAGCTGGCGTAGTTCATGCCTACCTTAGCGCAGAACTTCACGCTTGAGGGTTCACCACCGTGTTCACCGCAGATACCGGTACGCATGCCGGGACGTACGGCACGACCCTTCTCTACTGCCATCTCGATGAGCTGACCTACACCATTCTGGTCGAGTACCTGGAAGGGATCCACCTTCAGAATCTTCTTCTCCAGATAAACAGGCAAGAAGCTGGCGATGTCATCGCGAGAGTAACCGAAGGTCATCTGAGTCAAGTCGTTGGTACCGAATGAGAAGTATTCAGCCTCGGTAGCGATACGGTCGGCCGTCAGAGCTGCACGAGGAATCTCAATCATCGTACCAATCTCGAATTCAATCTCTACACCCTCTTCAGCAAACACTTCCTTAGCTGTCTTCTGGATGATTTCCTTCTGCTGCTTCAGCTCATAGAGGATACCAATCAGAGGCACCATGATTTCGGGCATGGGGTTCTTGCCCTCCTTCTTCAATTCGCAAGCGGCGCTCAGGATGGCGCGAGTCTGCATAGCGGTGATTTCGGGGAAGGTGATACCCAGACGGCAACCGCGGTGACCCAGCATCGGGTTGTTCTCGGCCAAGCTGGCTACACGCTTTTGAATCTCTTCAACGCTTACACCCATCTCGTCAGCCATCTTCTGTTGGCCAGCCAGATCGTGGGGTACAAACTCGTGCAAGGGGGGATCGAGCAGACGGATGTTGACGGGACAACCATCCATAGCCTCCAAGATGCCCTTGAAGTCTGCCTTCTGATAAGGCAACAGCTTAGCCAATGCCTTCTCGCGGCCCTCAACGGTATCAGCCAGAATCATCTCGCGCATGGCAACAATCTTCTGGTCATCGAAGAACATGTGCTCGGTACGGGTCAAACCGATACCCTTAGCACCAAATTCGCGAGCTACGCGTGCATCGTGGGGCGTATCAGCGTTAGTACGAACCTGCAACTTAGTGTATTTGTCGCAGAGGTCCATCAGCGCCTTGAAGTCGCCAGAGAGTTCAGCTGCCTTGGTGGGCACTTCGCCGGCATAAACCTCACCGGTAGAGCCGTTGATAGAGATGAAGTCACCCTCCTTATATACATTACCTTCAATTTCTACGGTCTTTGCCTTGTAGTTCACGTTGATAGCACCTGCACCAGATACGCAGCACTTACCCATACCGCGAGCAACCACAGCAGCGTGTGAGGTCATACCGCCACGAGCCGTCAGGATACCTTCAGCAGCCGACATACCTGCCAAGTCCTCAGGAGAGGTCTCGATACGAACCATCACCACGCGGTGACCATCCTCGCGCCAGCGCTGAGCGTCGTCAGCGTGGAACACAATCTGACCGCAAGCGGCACCCGGAGAAGCGGGCAAACCGCGAGTAATCACCTTAGCCTTCTTCAGCGCAGCCTTGTCGAATACAGGGTGCAGCAGTTCGTCGAGCTTCTGAGGCTCGCAGCGCAACAGGGCGGTCTTCTCATCAATCTTACCTTCGCGAACCAGGTCCATAGCAATCTTCACCATGGCCGTACCAGTACGCTTACCATTACGTGTCTGGAGGAACCAGAGTTTACCTTCTTGTACGGTGAACTCCATATCCTGCATATCGTGGTAGTGATTTTCCAGCTTATCCTGCAGCTCGTCCAGTTGCTTATAGATTTCAGGCATAGCCTCCTCCATAGAGGGATAGTTAGCTGCACGATCCTCTTCGCTGATGCCCTGCAGGGCAGCCCAACGACGAGAGCCCTCGATAGTGATTTGCTGCGGCGTGCGGATACCAGCCACAACGTCTTCACCCTGGGCGTTAACCAGATATTCACCATTGAAGATGTTCTCACCCGTAGCGGCGTCGCGGCTGAAGCATACACCTGTAGCTGAGGTCTCACCCATGTTACCGAATACCATGGCCATAACCGAAACGGCTGTACCCCATTCATCGGGAATTCCTTCCATCTTACGATAGAGGATAGCACGTTCGTTCATCCAGCTGCGGAATACGGCGCAGATAGCGCCCCACAACTGTACCATCGGGTCGTTGGGGAAGTCGCTGCCGGTCTGCTCCTTGATAGCCTTCTTAAAGCGAGCAACCAAGTCCTTCAGTTCATCTACAGAGAGGTCTTTATCCAGCTTCACGCCACGGATAGCCTTCACCTCTTCGATGATAGCCTCGAACGGATCGATATCTTCCTTATTGACAGGTTTCATACCGAGCACAACGTCACCATACATCTGAACGAAGCGGCGGTATGAGTCATATACAAAGTGGGGATTGCCAGTCTTCTTCACCATACCCTCAGCCACTTCGTCGTTCAGACCCAGGTTAAGAATGGTATCCATCATACCAGGCATTGAAGCGCGTGCACCAGAGCGAACAGATACCAGCAACGGATTCTCTACACTACCGAATTTGCAGTTCATCAAGCTCTCAACATGAGCTACCGCTTTGTTGACCTCTTCTTGAAGTACCTCTACGATTTTGTCCTGTCCTACTTCGTAGTATTCGTTGCATACATCTGTGGTAATTGTGAAACCGGGAGGAACCGGCACACCAATAAGGTTCATCTCGGCAAGGTTGGCACCTTTACCACCAAGCTGCTCACGCATCTTTGCGTTACCTTCAGCCTGGCCGTTTCCAAAGGTATAAACTCTTTTTTTGTCCATCATACTGCTTATTTAAAGTTAATAATGTTGTTCATAAAGGTTGTTTCAGGTTGCAAAGCTATCTATTTTAATCGAAATAATAAAACAATATGGCAAAAAAAAAGAGAAGAAATTGCAATTTCGACTTTGCAATCCAATATATTTCCCTGAAAGAGCGATTATATGAAAAAAAAACGCTATTTTTGCAGCGAATTTATTATATTTGGTGTAAAAGTGGCAAGAAAGAGAAAAGAGCTTCCCCTGCTGGAGAAGATTACGATAACCGATGTGGCCGCCGAAGGCAAGGCCATTGCGCGCGTGGATGATTTGGTCGTATTTGTGCCCTATGTGGTGCCTGGCGACGTGGTGGATTTGCAAATCAAGCGTAAGAAGAACCATTATGCCGAGGCCGAGGCGGTGAAGTTTCACGTCTATGCCGAGAAGCGTGCGGTACCCTTCTGCGAGCACTATGGTGTATGCGGCGGATGCAAGTGGCAGATTCTGCCCTACGAGGAGCAGATTCGCTACAAGCAGAAACAGGTGACCGATAACCTGACGCGCATCGGCAAGATTGAACTTCCTGAAATCTCCCCTATCTTGGGTTCGAAGAAGACTCAGTTTTACCGTAACAAACTGGAATATACCTTCTCAAACAAGCGTTGGCTTACCGCCGAGGAGGTAAAACAGGAGGTGACCTATGACCAGATGAATGCCGTAGGCTTCCATATCCCCACGGCGTTTGACAAGGTGCTGGCCATTGAGAAGTGCTGGCTTCAAGATGACATCTCTAACCGCATCCGCAACGCGGTGCGCGATTATGCCTGCGCCCATAACTACCCCTTCATCAACCTGCGCACCCACGAGGGTATGCTGCGCAACATGATTGTGCGTACCTCGACCACGGGCGAACTGATGGTCATCATGGTATGCAAGATTGAGAACGATGAAGAGATGGCACGTTATAAGGAGTTGCTCCAATTCATTGCCGACAGTTTCCCGGAGATTACCTCGCTCATCTACATAGTTAATAATAAGGTGAACGATACCATAACCGACCTGGATGTGCACCTTTTCAAGGGGAAAGACCACATCTTTGAGGAGATGGAGGGACTGCGCTTCAAGGTGGGCCCCAAGTCGTTCTACCAAACCAACAGCGAACAGGCGTACGAGCTCTATAAGGTGGCTCGCCAGTTTGCTGGATTGACGGGTAACGAACTGGTTTATGACCTCTATACCGGCACGGGCACCATCGCCAATTTCGTATCGCGTCAGGCGCGTCAGGTTATCGGCATTGAGTATGTGCCCGAGGCGATTGAAGACGCTAAGGTCAATTCGGCCATCAATGGTATTGAGAACACCCTCTTCTATGCTGGCGACATGAAGGATTTGCTCACCGACGAGTTCATCCAGACGCATGGTCGTCCCGACGTCATCATCACCGACCCACCCCGTGCGGGTATGCATCAGGATGTGATTGACGTGATACTGCGCGCTGAACCCCGCCGCATTGTCTATGTCAGCTGCAACCCCGCCACCCAGGCACGCGACCTGCAACTGCTCGACGTAAAGTACCGCGTCAGCGCTGTACAGCCTGTCGATATGTTCCCCCACACCCATCATGTAGAGAACGTCGTTCAGCTTGAGCGGCGATAAAGATGACTCAAAGACCCCCTCAAAACTCAGAAACAATGAAGATAATGACCAATGCTCGCGCGCGGGCGCAATACACAAATTATAACGTCAAGGAACCCATGGAACTGATGGCATTCCTTGCCTCCGTGATGCCACAAGCCAGTCGTACCAAGTTGAAGGCACTCCTGTCAAAGCGCGTGGTGCTGGTGGATAATGTGATTACCACGCAGTTCAACTTCCCCCTGAAGCCCGGTATGAAGGTGCAGATTAGCCGCGAAAAGGGAACCCACGAGTTTAATCACAAGCTGCTCAAGATTGTCTATGAGGATGCCTACCTCATCGTTGTGGAGAAGGCTGAAGGGTTGCTTTCAGTCAACACCGAGCGACAGAAAGAGCGCACGGCCGTCTCTATCCTCAACGACTACGTTAAGCGCAGCGGTCGCCAGCATCGTGTCTATATCGTGCATCGCCTGGATCGCGACACGTCGGGATTGATGATGTTTGCCAAGGATGAGAAGACTCAAAACACCCTACGCGACCATTGGCACGACATCGTGTTCGACCGCCGCTATGTGGCCGTAGTGAGTGGCGAGATGGAGCAAGATCAAGGCACCGTGCACTCATGGCTGACCGACCGCAAGCTCTATGTCTCCTCCAGCCCCGTCGATGATGGTGGCAAGGAGGCTGTGACCCACTACCGCACCATCAAGCGCGCCAATGGGTATTCGCTCGTTGAGTTGATGTTGGAGACCGGGCGCAAGAACCAAATCCGTGTCCACATGCAGGATTTAGGTCATCCCGTAGTGGGCGATGGCCGTTACGGATTGGAAGAGGTCAACCCCATCAACCGTCTGGCCCTCCACGCCTTCAAGCTCTGCTTCGACCATCCCGTCACCGGCGAAGAGCTCAGATTTGAGACCCCCTACCCCGCAGAATTCAAGCGCCTCTTCAACAAATAGGGCTTGTCTATAATACCCTATCTGTTTTTTTTGCAGGTAACGGGTAACGGATAACGCAGAGGTCGTGAGGGGCTTACTTCAGCAATACGGCTGTAGCCCGGCGTGATAGGGATGTCGCTAATAGGGTTATGCTATGGTTTGTTAGTTGGCGAGTGGTTGGTTCGCTTTCAGATTCGCCCGCTATGGTGGCGAGGGCGGTGGATAGAAGCGTTTCGTTGGGGTCGCCTAACGGGAGGAAATGACCTAAGTAGTTGTTCTCATCGATTTTCAAGGCTGGCGATGTGGGTGAAAAGCCTTTGGCGTAATCGCTCTCATTCAATGCGTTGTAGATTTTGCAAATCATGGGCGTCATGGTTACCATCTGCTCCTCATTGTCAAAACTGCGGGCTCCCATGTTCTTACCTACCGTCGTAGTACCTATCTGAATCACTTCCATATAGGGCGCCAGGCAATTCATTACCATCTCTGAGGCAGAGGCTGTCTGACTCGAGGTCAATACATAAAGGCGTTTTAAATCAAGGTTTTTCCCCTGGCCGATAAGCGTCTTGTCCAGGCGCATCTCTACCGGTTGGTGTTTGGCGTTATACTCTAAATAAGCCATCGGAGCGTCCAGCGCCGAAACTGGAGCCAGCAGCGTAGCCAGCAACTGTGCACAGCTGATGTAACCGCCATTGTTGTAGCGGAGGTCGAGTATCATCTCTGAAACGTTTGCCGCAGCCAGCTGGGCGGAAGCCAGGCGCAAATCATCGTCATAATTGGTGGTGCTCCCTGCGCCGTTTGCGCGGTACGCTGTACCTGGTGTAAAATGATTGTACGCCAAATAGCCTACACGAAGCCCGTTGAGGTCGAACGCCTTGACGCAATAGACCGGATTATCCTCTACACGTCGGGCCGCTGGCAGCTGTCGAGGTACCTCGTCATACGCTACAATAGCTTCTTGTTCAGCCACGTAGCGACCCACTACAATCTCTACCGCAGGCCCGCCCAGCAGCGCTGTGTAGTTGCTTTTGGTCAGCGGTTCGCCATTGAGCGCCATAATCCAGTCGCCCCGTTTCAGGCCTGCCTCGTCGGCAGGGCTTCCCTCTACGGTATAGAGTACATGAGCCATATAGTTGCCCTCTACCGTAGCCACATTAAATTCCATACCGTAACTATACTCTGGCGAAGCGATGGTGCGGGTGGCTGAGGTAGAGAAAAGGCTGTCGATGGACGAGAAGCGGTCCTCTTTTGAGAGCAGATTCTTAAAGAAGGTAGCTGGGGCCTGGAAATAGTTCAGGCGCTTTGATTCGGGGATATCCTGCGCCCAGTAGTACCACACCCGCATGGTATCGTCAATCCAGCGGTCGGTAGCCGTCTGCGTGGCGTATGCCGCCCAGCGGTCTTCGCCACATCCACTCAGCAAAAGGTGCAGCCCTAAAAGCGCGCACAACAGGTAGCAAATTATCTTAGCTTTCATTCGTCATCAATTTTATGTGCAAATATAGTGCAAGCCGAGAGAAATACAAAAGAAAAGCTGGCCGATATGAAAAAAAGAGCTACTTTTGCCTCAAAATGAGCATGCATCACCCCTAAAAAGCAGGAAAACGCGTCATGATTTACTATTTCAACCCCGATACTGAACTGGCCCTGAAAGCGGGAAAGTCCACCTATTATATCGCCCCTGCGCCTGTGCGTCAGATGGCTGAAGATTTGGCCCTGCTGCCCCTTTGGTTAGCGGGAGGCGATGATGTCCTGCTGACAGAGGTTGAGCCCCCTGCCTACTATCTGGAGTATTTGCAGACCCTTTTCCCCCACCATCGGTTTCCACGCATCCTCACGCCCAACCAGTTAGAAGCCGTCCATCGGTCTGAGCCGATAGTGCCCTGGGGATGGAACCCCACGCTGATGACGAAGTTGAAACGATGGGGCTTCGATGTAGCGGCTTACGAGGCCGCAGCCCCCGCACGCTATCTTCTGAATGA
This sequence comes from uncultured Mediterranea sp., assembly GCA_945836915.1. GTDB lineage: Bacteria > Bacteroidota > Bacteroidia > Bacteroidales > Bacteroidaceae > Bacteroides. The sequence continues at coordinate 5,825 of CAMAMO010000052.1, read as the reverse complement.
TAAGACCTACCTCGAAAAGGTAGATAGCCAGCTGATGCAGATGGGCCTCCGTTCTGCTGCCAAACGCCACTTTACCATTCGCGGCGTAGCCGAGGCCGAGGCGCTGCTCAGTCAGCAACCAGAGCTATTCCCCGGAGGGGGCTTCCTGCTCAAAGAGGCCTTCTCATCGAGCGGAAGAGGCCACCGTTGGTGCCGCCCCGAGGGCAATCCACCCGCCACGCCCAGCGAACAAACCACCAAGCTCAGTGCACAACCCTCAACACCCAGCAATCAGCTCAGCGCACCCAGCGAGCAAACCATAGCCCCCTACGAACACCCCACCGCGCCAGCGTCCCCTCTTACCCCTCTTCACCGCCAATGGATCAGTCGGCGTACCCAACGTGGTGAGGCCATCGATATGGAGCCTATATATAATAAGGTATTAGATTTCGCCATGCTTTTCAACCGCACCGCCGATGGAAAGGCCCAATTCTGCGGCTATTCGCTCTTTGAAACTACCGCCGAGGGGGCTTACCGAGGTAATATCCTTGCCTCCGACGCCGCCATCATCCATCTTCTGAGCCACTACATCGACCCCGCTCTGCTGATTGAAGCGCAGCAAAGCTACTTGCAACTCTTCAGTCAACTGCCCATAGGGCTTACGGGGCCATTTGGTGTGGATATGATGATCTATCATGAATCAACAGGTAACGGTAACGGTTACACCCTCCACCCTGATGTGGAGATAAACTGCCGTCCCACGATGGGCCTCGTAGCGCACCGCCTCTGCAATCGCTACCTCTCCCCCGCTCTATCTGATATAAATTACCACTTCAATAAATCATCTTCATCATTTATAAATCAGCAAGATATAAAACATCTTCAAGAAAGAATAAATCCCCAAATCCCCCTCGGGCACTTCGTGGTAGAGGGCTCCGCCTCAAACGCCCAGCTGCTGGCGCGCCATGTTGCCGATAGCCAAACCCATCCGCTGGTCATGGATAACCAGGGAGGCATTCTGAAGGGATATCTACCGCTTACACCTGTTACTTCTACCACCCGTTTCCGTGCATATTTGTTGATTTAAGCCCTTATTTTAGCATAATTTCACGTAATAAATAGTTTTTTGCCAACTCTACTTTGCATTTTTGAAAAAAAACGCTACCTTTGTGCCCTTGAAGTCGGTAATAATTATAAAATGGAAGCATTCTATCGTACACACGCCTATCTTGTAGAGCACACCAATGCCCCTGTGCGTCGTGCCCTTATGGATGAAATTGACTGGAGTGACCGACTGATTGGCATCAAGGGCACCCGCGGTGTGGGTAAGACCACCTTTCTGTTGCAATATGCCAAGGAGAAGTTTGGTACCGACCGGTCGTGCCTCTTCATCAACATGAACAACTTCTACTTCTCAGAACACAGCATCGTGGAATTTGCTTACGAGTTTCAGCGTCGTGGCGGCAAGGTGCTGCTGATTGACCAGGTGTTCAAGCATCCGGAATGGAGTAGCGAGTTGCGCACCTGTTACGAGCGCTTCCCTAAGCTGAAGATTGTATTTACCGGCTCCTCGGTCATGCGATTGAAGGAGGAGAACAGCGAGTTGCGAGATATAGCCAAGAGCTACAACCTGCGTGGCTTCTCGTTCCGCGAGTACCTCAATTTGATGACCGGACACAACTTCCCCTCCTACTCCCTGTCAGAGATTCTATCAGACCACGAGCGCATCGCCAAGACCGTACTTAGCAAGGTGCGCCCCGTTGACTATCTGCAAGACTACATGCATCACGGCTTCTACCCCTTCTTCTTAGAGAAGCGAAACTTCAGCGAGAACCTGCTCAAGACGATGAACATGATGATTGAGGTGGACATCCTCCTTATCAAGCAGATAGAGCTGAAGTACCTGCATAAAATCAAGAAACTGCTCTATAAACTGGCCGTAGATGGCCCTCAGGCGCCTAACGTCAGCCAGTTAGCAGCCGACATTGAGACCTCGCGCGCTACGGTAATGAACTACATGAAGTACCTGGCCGACGCCCGACTTATCAATATGATTTTCCCCCGCGGCGAGGAGTTTCCAAAAAAACCCTCGAAAATCATGCTGCATAACAGCAATCTGATGTACACCATCTACCCCGTCAAGGTGGAGGAACAGGATGTGCTCGACACCTTCTTTGTCAACACCCTTTGGAAAGACCATAAAGTGAACCGAGGCGACAAGAACTGCTCCTTCTACGTAGATGACATCATGCCCTTTAAAATCTGCTGCGAAGGTGCCAAGATTAGAAACAATCCCGCCGTAACCTACGTGTTACACAAGGCTGAGATAGGGCGCGGAAACCAAATTCCGCTCTGGCTCTTGGGCTTTCTTTACTAAGTCTCTATATACCTATTAATATATAAAGAAAACAAACAACCCTAATAATTTAAGTTAGTATTTATGGCTAAAGAAAAAAAATTCATCACCTGTGATGGTAACCAGGCTGCAGCGCATATCTCGTATATGTTCTCAGAGGTAGCCGCTATCTACCCCATCACTCCCTCATCTACGATGGCAGAATACGTAGATGAATGGGCTGCTCAAGGCCGCAAGAACATCTTCGGCGAGACAGTTTTGGTACAGGAAATGCAGTCAGAAGGCGGTGCCGCCGGTGCCGTTCACGGTTCGCTGCAAGCTGGTGCGTTGACCACCACCTACACCGCTTCTCAAGGTCTGCTGTTGATGATTCCCAACATGTACAAGATTGCCGGTGAATTCCTGCCCTGCGTATTCCACGTCTCTGCACGTACGCTGGCTTCTCACTCACTCTGTATCTTCGGTGACCACCAGGATGTGATGTCAACCCGTCAGACGGGCTTCGCTATGCTGGCCGAGGGTTCTGTACAGGAGGTTATGGACCTGGCCGGTGTGGCTCACCTCTCTACGATTAAGAGCCGCGTGCCCTTCGTTAACTTCTTCGACGGCTTCCGTACTTCGCACGAGATTCAGAAGATTGAGATGCTGGAGAACGATGACCTGGCTCCGCTGGTTGACCAGCAGGCTCTGGCCGAGTTCCGTAGCCGCGCCCTCTCTCCCGAGCACCCCGTAGCTCGCGGTATGGCTGAAAACCCCGACACCTTCTTCACTCACCGCGAAAGCTGCAACAACTACTACGAGGCTGTTCCCGCTATCGTTGAGGATTACATGAAGGAGATTAGCAAGATTACTGGCCGTCAGTACGGTCTGTTCGACTACTATGGTGCCGCTGACGCAGAGCGTGTTATCATCGCTATGGGTTCAGTAACCGAGGCTATCCGCGAGGTGATTGATTACCTGACGGCTCAGGGCGAAAAGGTAGGTTTGGTGGCTGTACACCTCTACCGTCCCTTCTCAGCCAAGCACTTCCTGGCCGCTGTGCCTAAGAGCGCTAAGCGCATCGCTGTACTCGACCGCACGAAGGAGCCCGGTGCCAATGGCGAGCCTCTCTACCTGGATGTTAAGGAGTGCTTCTACGGCCAGGCCGACGCCCCCGTTATCGTAGGTGGCCGTTACGGTTTGGGTTCAAACGACACCACTCCCGCTCAGATTCTCTCTGTCTATGAAAACCTCGCCCTGCCCCAGCCTAAGGATCACTTCACCGTAGGTATCGTGGACGATGTAACCTTCACCTCTCTGCCCAAGAAGGAGGAGATTGCCCTGGGTGGCGCTGGCATGTTCGAAGCTAAGTTCTACGGCCTCGGTGCCGATGGTACTGTAGGTGCTAACAAGAACTCTGTGAAGATTATCGGCGACAATACCAACAAGCACTGTCAGGCTTACTTCTCATACGACTCTAAGAAGTCAGGCGGTTTCACCTGCTCGCACCTGCGTTTCGGTGACACGCCTATCCGCTCTACCTACTTGGTAAATACACCTAACTTCGTAGCATGCCACGTACAGGCTTACCTGCACATGTACGATGTACTGCGCGGCTTGCAGAAGAACGGTACCTTCCTGCTCAACACCATCTGGGAAGGCGAAGAGCTGGCTAAGAACCTGCCCAACAATGTGAAGAAGTATCTGGCCGACAATAATATCACTGTTTACTACATCAACGCTACGAAGATTGCCCAGGAGATTGGCCTCGGTAACCGTACCAACACCATCCTGCAGAGCGCCTTCTTCCGCATTACCGGCGTTATCCCCGTTGACCTGGCTATCGAGCAGATGAAGAAGTTCATCGTGAAGTCATACGGTAAGAAGGGTGAAGATGTGGTTAACAAGAACTATGCAGCCGTTGACCGCGGTGGCGAATACAAGCAGCTGGCCGTTGATCCCGCATGGAGCAACCTGCCCGCTGACGTGAAGGCCGCCAACGACGATCCCGCCTTCATCAACGAGGTGGTTCGCCCCATCAACGCTCAGAATGGCGACCTGCTGCCCGTCAGCGCCTTCAAGGGTATCGAGGATGGTACTTGGCCTCAGGGTACTGCCGCTTATGAGAAGCGCGGTGTAGCCGCCTTCGTTCCTACTTGGACCGCTGAGAACTGTAGCCAGTGTAACAAGTGTGCGTTTGTATGTCCTCACGCTTGTATCCGTCCGTTCGTTATGGATGAGCAGGAGGCTGCTGGCTTGAACGCCGCTACGCTTGAGATGAAGGCTCCTGCCGCTCTGAAGGGTATGAAGTTCCGTATGCAGGTTGGCGTTATGGACTGCTTGGGTTGCGGTAACTGTGTTGATGTATGTCCCGGCTTGCCCAAGACTGGTCCGGCCCTCAAGATGGTTCCGCTGGAAGGCGAACTGGGTGAGGCCGCTAATTGGAACTACCTGGTTAAGAACGTGAAGAGCAAGCAGAACCTGGTTGACGTGAAGTCTAACCCCCGTGTATCTCAGTTTGCTACGCCTCTGTTCGAGTTCTCAGGCGCTTGCTCTGGTTGCGGTGAGACTCCTTATGTTAAGCTGATTTCTCAACTCTTCGGCGACCGCGAAATCGTAGCTAACGCTACCGGTTGCTCATCTATCTATTCAGGTTCTATCCCCTCAACGCCTTACACTACCAACGAAAAGGGTCAGGGTCCCGCATGGGCTAACTCTCTGTTCGAGGACTTCTGCGAATTCGGTTTGGGTATGACTTTGGCCAACAAGAAGATGCGTCTGCGCATCGAGGCTTTGCTGAAGGAGGTTATCGCTAACGAAGCCGCTCCCGCTGAGTACAAGGCTGCCGCTGAAGAGTGGATTGCCGGTAAGAACGACGCCGAAGCCAGCAAGGCTGCTGCCGCTAAGCTGTTGCCCTTCATCGAGGCTGGTGCTGAGAAGGGTTGCCAGGCTTGCGCACAGCTGAAGGAGCTGAGCCACTTCCTGGTTAAGCGTTCACAGTGGATTATCGGCGGTGACGGTGCCTCTTACGATATCGGTTACGGCGGTCTTGACCACGTAATTGCTTCTGGCGAGGATGTCAACATCCTGGTACTCGACACCGAGGTTTACTCTAACACCGGTGGTCAGTCATCAAAGGCTACTCCTCTGGGTGCTATCGCTAAGTTCGCCGCTTCTGGTAAGCGCGTTCGCAAGAAAGACCTGGGTATGATTGCTACCACCTACGGTTATGTTTATGTAGCTCAAATAGCTATGGGCGCTGACCAGTCGCAATGCTTGAAGGCTATCCGCGAGGCAGAAGCTTATCCCGGTCCTTCAATCATCATCGCTTACGCTCCCTGTATCAACCACGGTTTGAAGAAGGGTATGGGTAAGGCTCAGGCCGAAGAGGCAGCCGCTGTAGCATGCGGTTACTGGCACCTGTGGCGTTACAACCCCGCTCTGGAGGAAGAGGGTAAGAATCCGTTCTCACTCGACTCTAAGGAGCCCGCTTGGGAAGGCTTCCAGGATT
>CAMAMO010000051.1 GCA_945836915.1 uncultured Mediterranea sp. | reverse complement strand
TTATCCAGCATTAATTCACCTGTGCTCTGGTTGCTACGGAAGAGGTTTCCGGCCAAAAGCATCTTATCAACAAGCGTCGTTTTGCCATGATCGACGTGGGCAATAATGGCAATGTTTCTGATGTTCTGCATATAAATACCTATTATTTCGGGTGCAAAGGTAGCGATTTTAGCGAAAATAGCAGTAATTACGGCAAGAAAATCAAAAGAAAATGACGAAACTTTTGCCAATTCGAAAAATAAGCGTACCTTTGCGGCCGATTATCAACTATTATAACTAATTAATCACACAATTATGTATTTAGACGCTGCAAAAAAGCAAGAAATCTTCAGCAAGTACGGAAAGTCTAACACTGACACGGGATCGGTTGAGTCTCAGGTGGCATTGTTTTCATACCGTATTGCTCGTCTGACTGAGCACATGAAGCTCAACAGAAAGGATTATAGTACTGAAAGAGCCCTGACCATGTTGGTAGGCAAACGTCGTTCACTCCTCAACTACCTGAAGGACCGCGACATTAACCGCTACCGCGCTATCGTTAAGGAGCTTGGCCTGCGTAAGTAATCCGCTTACTCAGCAACCATTAAACACAGAGGCTTCATCACCTTCTCATCAGAGAGGAATGAAGCCTTTGTTGTGTTTCATCATCACCTCTTACCCCCCTATCCTATGGAGATTATCATACAACGCATCGCCCAAGCATTGGGCCTCAGCACCACCCAAGTCACTCACACCCTGGATCTGCTCAACGCCGGATCGACCGTTCCCTTCGTCAGCCGCTACCGTAAAGAGGCCACCGGCGGACTGGATGAGGTGAAGATTGAGGCGATTCAATCGCACTATAACCAGCTGAACGAGCTGCTGAAGCGCAAGGAGTTTATTCTGGCCACCATCGAGGAGCAGGGCAAACTGACAGCGACCCTGAAGCAACGCATCGAAGAAACCTGGGACACACCCACCCTGGAAGACCTTTACTTGCCCTACAAGCCCAAGCGAAAGACCCGCGCTGAAGTGGCGCGCCAACGGGGACTGGAGCCTCTGGCCACCCTGCTAATGGCACAACGCGACCCCGATCCGCAACGAACGGCCACCCGCTACGTCAAAGGGGAGGTGAAGAGTGTAGAGGAGGCGTTGAAGGGCGCACGCGACATCATTGCCGAACAGGTGAGCGAGAATGAACAGAGCCGCCAACAGGTGCGCAATGCCTTTGCCCGACAGGCCGTTATCTCGGCCAAGGTGATCAAGGGTAAAGAGGCCGAAGCGGCCAACTATCGCGACTACTTTGACTGCAGCGAGCCATTGAAGCGCTGCAGTTCGCACCGCCTGTTGGCCATGCGGAGAGGCGAAGCGGAGGGGATGCTCAGGGTGAGCATCGCACCGGATGAAAGTCGCTGCATGGAGCAGCTGGACCGCCACTACGTAAGGGGCCGCGGAGAAAGCAGTCAGCAGGTGCAAGAGGCGGTAGAGGATGCCTACAAGCGCCTGCTGAAGCCCTCGATGGAGAATGAGTTTGCGGCGCTGAGCAAGCAGCAGGCTGACGAGGAGGCCATCGGACTATTTGCCAAGAATCTGCGACAGCTCTTGTTGGCTCCCCCTTTAGGGCAGCAACGGGTGATGGGTATTGACCCTGGTTTCCGTACCGGATGCAAGGTGGTCTGCCTCGACGCTCAGGGTAATCTGCTCCACAACGAGAATATCTACCCCCACCCACCCGTGAACAAAAGCAAGGAGGCGGCAGCCAGCCTGATGAAGATGATAGAGGCTTACCATATCGAGGCTATTGCCATAGGTAACGGAACGGCTGGACGTGAGACGGAGGATTTCATCAAACGGCTCACCTTCCACCACGATGTGCGTGTCTTTGTAGTGAGCGAACAGGGGGCATCCATCTACTCCGCCTCGGCATTGGCGCGTAAGGAGTTTCCTGACTATGACGTCACGGTGCGCGGAGCGGTATCTATCGCCCGACGGCTGATGGATCCGCTGGCCGAACTGGTCAAGATTGACCCCAAAAGTATCGGCGTAGGCCAGTATCAGCACGATGTAGATCAAAACAAATTGAAACAGGCCCTCGACACCACCGTGGAGAGTTGTGTCAATCTGGTAGGTGTCAATCTCAACACAGCCAGCAGTCACCTCCTGGCCTATGTCTCTGGATTGGGACCGACGTTAGCTCAGAATATCGTGGATTACCGCACCGAGCATGGACCTTTTGCCTCAAGGGCTGAACTGATGAAGGTGCCTCGTATGGGCGCCAAGACCTTTGAACAGTGTGCCGGTTTCCTACGCATCGCCAAGGGAAAGCACCCACTCGATAACACCGCCGTACATCCTGAACGTTACGCCTTGGTGGAACAGATGGCTCGCGACATGGGCTGCACCATCAGTCAGCTTATCGCCGACCCCTCGCTGCGTCGAGGTATTGACTTGAAGCGCTACTGCTCGGCCTCAATCGGCATGCCCACCCTGAACGACATCATGCAGGAGCTGGAAAAACCGGGACGTGACCCTCGTGGCGGAGTCAGCGACTTTGCCTTCGACAGCCAAGTACGAACCATCGACGACCTCTGTGAAGGCATGGAACTGCCAGGCATCGTCAACAACATCACCGACTTTGGCGCCTTTGTCGATATCGGTATCAAGGAGAGTGGTTTGGTGCACCTCTCACAACTGGCCGATCGCTTCATCAAACACCCCTCTGAGGTGGTCAGCATCCACCAGCAGGTGCGCGTCAAGGTCATTGCCATCGACCGTGAGCGTAAACGCATCTCCCTCTCGATGAAAGGGATGTACCAATAAAAGAGAGGCGCCTTACAGCGCCTCTTCTTTTGTGGGTGTCATCTCTATCTGTAACTTGCCGCCATCCATCAGCTCGTCGTGGCTGAAGAAGGGCGTCTGCAGGGTGCGACCATTCAGCGTCAATCGCTTGATATAGCGATTTGTGGGGCTGTTGTTCTGAGTCGTTATCAGGAAGGTTTTGCCTCCAGGCAGATGAATCGTGACCTCATCAAACAACGGGCGGCCGATGCTGTAGATTGGCTTGCCCGGACAGACTTGATAGAAGCCCATGGCATTCAGGATATACCACGCTGACATCTGACCGCAATCTTCATTGCCACTCAACCCGTCGGGGGCGTTGGCATAGAGGGTGTGAAGCACTTGATCCACCAACTCCTGCGTACGCCAAGGTTGGCCAACGTAGTTGTAGAGGTGGGTAATGTGATGGCTCGGCTCGTTGCCGTGGGCATACTGACCAATCAAACCGGTGATATCTGCCGATACCACCTCACCCTCTAAGGCTGAATCGGCTGTGAAGAGGGAGTCCAGTTTGCCAATAAAGGCGTCACGACCACCCATCAGATCCACCAGACCCTCGACATCATGCGGCACAAACCAGGTCCACTGCCAGGCTGTACCTTCGCAATAATCGTCGTTGCGGTGGTTTGACGAACGGGGATTGAAGGGCTCACGCCAGCATCCCCTGCTATCGAGTCCGCGCATAAAGCGGGTGGCAGGGTCGAAATAGACCTTATACCCTGCGGCAAAGGCCCGGTATCGTTCGCTCAGTTCGCTATCGCCAGCTGCTTGGGCCAGTTGGGCAATGCACCAGTCGTCATAAGCATACTCTAACGCCTTGGCCACCGCCTCGCCATCCTTATCGCATGGCACATAGCCCACCGCATTCTTCCAATACTTGGCCTGAGGCATCAAGCAACGCAACACAGGCAAGGGGGTATGGATAGCCGCCGTGTCATACTCGGCTGCACGTACACAGGCTTGAAGGGCCTCCTTCAGATCAAACGCCCGGCTACCTTTCGCATAGGCATCCGCAAAAAGCGAAGCGGCATGATAACCTATCATCGTGCCGGTATAGTTACCAGCCAACTCCCACATCGGCAAGACACCACCTTCACGGGCTTTCAACAGCAAGGTCTGAAGAAAGGCGTCGTTCAGTTCTGGACGAATGATAGTCAGCAACGGATGGTAAGCACGGAAGGTATCCCATAGCGAAAAAGCGGAATAGACCGGCTGAGAGGGATTGCCTTGATGGGGCTTCAAATCCATGCCTAAATGACGGCCATCAGCATCGGTAAAGAGCTGAGGCAACAGACCGGTATGGTAAAGCGAGGTGTAGAAGATGGTGCGTTGATCGCTGTCGGCGGTCTCAATATCAATAGCGGAGAGGTAGCGGTTCCATGCCTGACGAGCGGCACAACGTACTCCATCGAAGTCCCAGTCGGCCAATTCACGCTCTACATTGCTGCGCGCTCCGGCTACGTCAACGGCTGAGACACCCACCTTCACCATCACCTGTTCACCCTCTGCGGTAGGGAACTGCAACAACGCTTTGGCTTGTGGCAGACGCTTTCCATCTGCGGTATCCACAGAGTCTGTAACCAGACGGTAGGTAAAGGGCTTGGAGAAGCGGGCATAGAAGTGGATGTATTGGTCGAAAGCCCAATAGACACTCTTCTTACTGCCACACAGTTCGGTATCACTCAGCACTTCGAGGTGCATTTCTTCATTCGTTTGATTCTGGATGGAGTAGTCCAAATCGAGCACAAATCCGGCATCGGAAGCTTGAGGGAAGGTATAGCGGTGGATGGCCGCACGGGCTGTAGCTGTCATCTCGGCCTTGACGTGATATCGATCGAGATATACGGCATAATAACCCGGTTCAGCCACTTCGTTGGCATGCGAGAAGGGGGAGGCATAGGCGGTCTGCTGGCTCGCTTTACCCAAATAAGCGACCTCTTGCCTGCCCACGGTAGGCATCAGCAGCACATCGCCATAATCGGCACAGCCGGTGCCACTGAGGCGGGTGTGACAGAAGCCGTTAATCGTCGAGTCGCTGTAGTGATAACCAGAACAGGCATCCCACCCGTCAATACGGGTATCCGGTCCAGGTTGTATCATGCCATGAGGCACGGTAGCAGCCGGATGGGTATGGCCATGGCCACCGGTACCAATATAGAGATTGACGTATGAGGCATAATCCGCTTGATCCAGCGTATGGGCACACGAGGTGCATAAAAGGGCAATCAATACATAGAGAATAGAAGAGACTTTATACATGTGGGTTAGTAATTAGGGGTTAGTGGTTTCATTGAGTGGAAGAAAAGTAACGGCTGCACCTCCACCAGGAGCCAAATGGAGCGTCATGGTATGCTCACTCGTCACCTGCTGCTTGCTGATACGATAAGCGGTAGGATTGGTCACCCAGTCAGTCTCAGGCGCATCGGCATAGATGGTCGCTTCATAGGTGACGCCAGGCTGAAGGTCGCTGAGCGACAGATGGAGGGTGCGCGCCTCGGCATTGGTGGCGGCACCAAGGAAGTAACGCTCTCCTGCCCTTCGCATCACGGCGATATACTCTCCCGGCTCGCCCATCAAGGCGCGCGAGGCATCACAATCGGCATCGAAGTCGCGGAAGAACTGGAAAGCCGGATGGCCATCGTAGTTTTCTACGCAGTCAGAGGCCATCTGCATCGGCGAATAGAGAATCACCCACAGCGCAATCTGCTTGGCCAGCGTGGTGTTGATACGGCAATCTTTGCTGTCCTTCATATTCCACTGTTTGCGATTGGGGTTCCACTTGGCTTTCTCATATAAAAGGTCGAAAATACCAGGGGTATAATCCATCGGACCACCCAGCAAGCGGGTAAAGGGAAGCAGGACGTGGTGCTCTGGCGGATTGCCTTCGCTCCAAGCATTCCACTCCATACCGCGTGCACCCTCGCGCGTCATCATATTCGGATAGGTGCGACGAATGCCAGTATCCTTGATGGGTTCGTGGGCATTAATGGTGGTGTGATATTTGGCTGCGGTCTCTACCACGTGGCGGTAGTGGCGTACATTATACTGGCCATGGTGGTTGTGGCCGTTGGGTAAACCACCTGCATAGCCGGTCTTCACATCATGCACGCCATAGTGGGCATACCAGGCGAAGGATTTGTCAAGCTGCCGTTCGTAGTTGATGACGTTGCCTCCAGTTTCATGATGGCCAATCAACCGCACTCCTTTCTCCTGCGCATAACGGCTGATGCGCTCCATGTCGAAATCGGCAAAGGGTAAGGTGTAGTCAAACTGCTGCGAGCCACCCCAGTTCTCCCAGCCAGCGTTCCATCCTTCGAAGAGGACGGCATCTATCTGATTTTGAGCCGCAAAATCGATGTAGCGAAGAGCATTCTCTGTCGTCGCTCCATGGCGATCGCCCATCACCCAGCTCTCAGTGCCAAGGTGCATGCTCCACCATACACCCACATATTTCATCGGGCGAATCCAGTCAACCGTTTCCAATGCGCACGGTTCGTTGAGGTTGAGAATCAGCGACGAGTTGATCAGTCCTACAGCCTCACGGGCTATCTGCACAGTGCGCCAGGGTGTCTTGAATGCACCGCCAGCAAAGCGTGCCTTGATACCATCAGGCCAGGGAGCCAGATTGGCTTGGAAGCAGAGCGTATCAATCTGCTGAAGTGTCATCTCGGGGTAATCGGTCAGAGCGGCTTCATGGATACTGGCATAGATACGCTGAGTAGTGTCTGCCTGACAGGAAGGGCTGACCGACGGTGTACGGAAGGTGATGGGGGTATTGGCCGTCTCCACCTGTGAGAGGGGTAACGTGCGATAGAGTAGTTCATAGGTCTCGAAGCTGGCGGGTATGGACCATGAAGTAGCCTCTTGAGCCAGTCTGAACTGGGTCAGTTCATCGGCAATCAACACACTATCTACACCGGGTACCCGGCATTCATAACGAAAACCGAGGCCGTCATCAAAGAGACGGAAACGAAGCGTCAGCTCACTGCCCATGCTGTCGCGCAGCTGAACAGCCATCTCGTTGTAGTGATTACGGTGTTGCTTATTCTCTCCCCAAGGCATGGTCCACTGTTGATCCAATTGGTCGTGTGTAACGGCGGTGACAGCAAATCCATCCGACAGATTGAGACCTCCACAAGCCTTCAAGCCCAGACGCGAAGGAAGGATGAAGGGAGTGTCATCGACATCAACCCGATAGTAAATCTGCCGCTGCTCATCTTGAAGGAAGCGAAGACGGATATGGCCATTGGGTGAGGTCACCTCCGTCTGCTGCGAAGTACAGGAGGGAAACAAACTGAGAAAAGAGAGAAGCAAAAGCCAAAGGTGAGAAGAGGTTTTCATGCTATGAAGAGAAGATTAATGGTAACGCAATGAATTATCTGGGAACAAAGGTAAGCTATTCGTCTTAATTATAAAAGAGGGTAAGGGAAAAAGAGCAAGAAAGATAGAGAGAGGAAAGCGTAGTAGAGCCCTACACTCGCCTCTCTCTTTTCAGACTACTTTTTGATCAAGATATAATTTTCCGAAAGATGGTACTTCACGTTCATGTGAGGCGGTACCAGTGTGCCATCTACATCATGGAAGGGGTCAAGACTCCAACGACTGCCTACACCATAGAGGGTGAACTGATTCTTGGGAGTGACAACACCGCTGATGTTGTAACTGTCATACTGTGGATAGGCTTTCCAGATGTAACGATCGATACCAGTAGCATTCCCGTTAGTGCCATAGGTACCCCAGTGTACTTGCCACGTTTCAGGATCATCGGCATCTCCTTCATGAATAACCTGCGGATAGATGTTGAGTGAACCATCGTAAGCATCATACTCGGCTACATAGGGGTATTTGTTAGTCAGCTCGGGATAGGTACCCCATCCGTAGAGGTAGTAGCTCTCACCGGGCACCTTCTCCTCGATACGGATTTCGAAGCTGTGCTGACCTCCCCAATCCCACCAACGCGGGGTATCGTTTTCATCAATATAGACATAGAGTGAATTGGTCGAGGTCGCTGTCCAGTTGCCTAAATAGGCCTCATAGCTAATCTTCGTACCCTGATTAGGTTGAGCCGATGTGCGCGTATAGTACTTACCGCTCCACTCTACCTCATCATCATAGATAATCTCACTCACTGCAGAGAAGTAGCGGTCGTAGCTGTAGAGTTGAGGTTTGGGGTTGTAGAATACCTGAAGGCCATACCCTTCAGCAAAAGCATCAGCTACTGTTTCACTATCAAACCCATACCATCCGCCATTGTATTGATCGTTTATCTTCAACGAATAGGGGCAATACTTCGCCTTGGTCAATCCTTCCATGTTGCTTTCGCGACCTTTCACGTAGAGCTGGTAGGTACCATAGCACATGTAATCCACCAACTCACCGGCACTCTTGCCCTCTACGCTGCCAGTGGGAGAGTCAATCAGCTGATACTCATAGACGCCAATCAACTTGTCGGGCATCGCCTTGCGGCACTCGTAGATCAACCGGCAATAGTTCTCACGCGAGCGGGGCAAGAAGCCTGCACTGGGATTGTCATTGTTATAGGCCGTGTATTCATCATCGAAATCAATACCATCCAAGCCATAGATATCCACATAGGCCTTCAATTCCTTGGCGAAGTCGGCAGCAGCCTCAGCGGAGAGGCTACCCATACCGGCCTCATCATGGTTACCGAGGATAGAGAGGTTTACCTTGATACCCTTAGCCTGCAGCGGACGGATGAACTCGTCGGCATGCTTGAGCAAGAAAGAGACTTGGTCGTTGCAGAAGACATGCACACGGCCCGTTTCACCATCTACATTGATATTGGCGGCAAAGATGCTCACCACATCAAAGAAGGGCTTGCCACTACCCACCATGGTGTATTCACCCATGTTGAGGATATTCTCATCATTCACCTCAACGAAGCAGAGCGTTCGAACATCGCCCTTTTTGGAATCGGGGATTGCCGGCTGTGGCTTAACTAAATAGACGTAGGAAGCGTTGTTGCTCGAGAGTGTAACCCCTTCAGCTGTGGTAGCTGTAACCGCTACTGCGTAGGTGCTTCCAATCGCACCGCCAGCCGCCAACTTCAGTTCAACAGAGGCGGAACGGGTAGAACCCTTAGCGATGGTGACACTGCCGTTGCCAGCCAAAGAGACTTTATCTGCCGGATACATGCTGTATGAGGTGCCATGAGCGGCATTGTATTGATTCAACGCCTCCTGATCAGCACGCAAAGTTACGGTGACATCCTGTTCAGCCGGACGAGCCAGTTCAAAGTAGAGGTGACCTGTAGCCGCCTCGTTGCCAAAAATGGAGAGGGTAGCCAATTGGAGCGCTCCAGCCTCTGACTTGACACTTCCGAAGGTGCCCTCAACGGTCTCCAACATACCGGTATCACCGGTATTGATGACCACATCATCTTCACAGCCCCACAAGCCCACCAAAGCGGTTGCCAAGGCCATCATATAGATCTGTTTTCTCATTGTCATGGATTTGTTTGTTACAAGTAAACAATAGGTAATCGATGTATTTTGCACATCTTAATTTTTCTGAGGAAGTTCAACGGCATTCCAGGTCAAAGCCTCAACAGCGGTAGCATTGTTGCCGTTGCCTGTATGGTCGTAAATCGAAGTACCTGCACCCTCATTGAAGCGCCAGTAAGAGACCAGACCTTCAGATTCGGGGCTCACCTCATAGAAGTGATCCTTGCCGTTAATCTCATCCTTCGTGAGGACGCGGTTCCAGATACGGCATTCGCTGATGTTACCCTCTAACCAGCGGTCACGGTTATAGGAGTGACCAATCCAGAAGCCGTTGCCTTCGTCGGTACGGGTTTGAGCCCAGTTGATGGCTCCACAATCCTTCTCACCCTCCAGCACATTCTTACCGTTGATGTAGATAATCACCTTGCCACCATTGTCGGCATCGTAGGTCACGGCGATGTGGGTCCATTCATTAGTTGGAATCACCAGGTCGCTCGAGCTGAGGTTACCATTGCGTGTAGCTAATTGCAGCTGGTTATCGGGGATGCCAGCGTCACCGATACGGATCAGGAAGTAACCCTCAATACCCATGACAGTGGTCAACATCTTACCAAACTTATTCACACGAACCAACGCCTCGGCGGTGAGTTGACGCAGGTTATTGGCCACAGCCGGATTATCCCAAGTGACATAAACCAGATTCTTCGTCAAATCGGGTACGGTGTTAATCAATGCAGCTCCCTTGAAGACATAATACATGGTGCTGGCACTCTGCAGTACACCGATTGACGCCTTCTCGATGGTTACCGGAAGTACATAAAGTTTCTCACTATCCAACTCATTGAGACCAGAGAAAGAGATACTCACCTCATCCGAGGTGATACCACCCGCCTTGATGCTCACTTCGGGAACGTTCAGGGTATAGTGCCCTGCAGGAAGAGCTTCCGCTTCCGCACAGTAACGCATATTATAGGTCGCAGCCATCGCAGGATCGGCCTTCAATGAGACCGTTACATCGTGCTCCATCGGACGAGCCATAGCTACCTGGAACGAGGCTTCAGCCGTTGGAACCGTGCTCTTCAGAAGCACAGTGGATGTCTTGTCCGATGCCTGTACATAAACTTGATTGTCGAAATTCTCGACATCATCGTTGCATGAGAAGAGGGCCAGCGAGGCCGTCAGCAACGATACTGTATAGATTGTATTCAGTTTCATAACGTTGACAACTTATTTAGCAGGAGCCGGATTCATAATTTGAATCGCCTCTCTGACGTAGTGATAGGTATTGGTTGCATTGTAATAGTCGTTCTGGATATTCAGAATAGACAAGCCCATCTTGGTAAAACCTTGTGCGGGTTGGGTCATCCAGTAAGCAGCCTCCGAAGTAGCTCGGTCGGTACCCATATAGCCGGTGTTCTTATCAGTCGTATCGAGCGATACGGTCGATACTGTGAAGATAAAGCGATCGGCGGGTACTTGGCTATTAAACAGGGCCTGCTTAGCCTCAATGCCAAGCTGCTGCTTATCGCCGACATTATCGGTCACCAAAACAATCTGCTCGCATGAGGCCAGCAGCGATGCCAGCGTAGTGAGATGTGCCGGATAGCCATAGAAAGCCAGTTTCTTATCAGTATGAGCCTGATGCCACTGCTGAACAGCAGAGAGAAGCAGCTGTTGATGCTTCTCAACCTCAGCCTTTTCAGCGGCAGAGAGGTAGATAGGACTACTACCCCGATAGGCCACTACCAACCCATCGAAAGGCTGTTCAAGAGCGATTGTCGCAGAGACTTCACTCTGAAGAACCGTAGAGAAATCGGCTGTTTCAACACCCTCTTTCACACGCTCTTCATAGGTTTTTTTAATCTGGTCAAAGTTGATAGTGAAATAGACCTTTGTACCCTTTTCATGCAGTTGATCCACTTCAGAGAGTTCCTCGTCGGTCAGTTGCGGTGCAGAGACCACCACGATATCCAAGCTATCGGGCACATCGGCCAGATGCTGACCACGGGTGTAGGGATTCTTTTCACTGTTATCAAACCAGCCGAAGACCAGTTTATGATCAGAACTCTTGTAGTTTTTCAGATTCTCAAGGTATTTGGCGTAGGCGGCACCCTGCTGTTGCTCAATGCCATTTTCCACCAATTGAATGCTCTCCGTCTCCGTCCAATCGGAGCAAGCGGAGAGAGCCAACAGGGCACAAGCGGCCCATGCGGCTTTATGGAATGTGATAGGATTCTTCATAAGAATTACATGAGATAAATTAGCGTTCATTTATTTAGCCCACCAAACGTCGGTTGACATATTATCCGCACCACCCAGATATTTGCTTACAGCCTCTTGTACATTGGCGGTATTGCTGGTATATTCTTCTGACGGATAGGGCATACGGCGTGCACCACGCTGGCTGTTTACGATACCTCCACTCAAGTTACCCTCCTCGGTAGCGGGCAGCAGATGGGGATAACCGGTACGACGGTAGTCTGCCCATGCCTCGTTACCCAAAGGCCAGTTGGCAATCCACTTCTGCGTGATGATGCGCTCTTGCTTCTCGGCTGTAGAAGCTGCCTCATTCCACTTGATGGTGATGGTTGACAAGACACCTTCATAGGTGTTAAGTCCGGCTGGATCGATGTAGAGCGCCGGTTTACTGCTGTCATCATTCAGATAAGCTTCTGCACCGGTAGCGCCCCATTGGTCGAACGAGAGACGGATACCTTCCTCGTAGAAATGAGCGGCTGTGCCCTTCATATTGAAGCCATAAACCGCTACAGCCTCAGCACGCAGGAAGGCTACCTCGGCGGCATTCATCCACAGCACAGGATCAGAAGAAGAGATCTTTACGCGAGAGTAGTTGATAAAGTGCTCCTTGACCTTACTCATATTGATGCTGCGACGCAGACCTACGTAACTCTGACCAGCCCACTTAGACTCTTCGAAGTAGCAGGCACGACGATTATCCTGATAGCCATTCATGTAGCTGATGATATCAGCAGCGGGGTGTGTATCACCGCCTGATGCCTCTTCATTGTAACGCACGGCCACGAAGAGGGGGTTGTTGATGGCGCCAAAGTACTTCCAAGTAGCATTCTCATCATTGGTCTCAATAACACCTAATTCATGATTAACAGCCTCTTCTGCACGTTGACGGGCCTTTGCAGGAGCTACATTGGCTATACGAACAGCCAAACGCAGTTTCAATGAATTGGCAAACTTCACCCACTTCTGTACGTTACCGGCATAGACAAAGTCAATGCTCGATACCAAGGCTGCATTACGGTTGTCTGTGAGCGTTTGGATTGATTCATCCAGCTCCTCGAACAGCTTGTCATACACCTGCTCTTGAGTATCATAGGGAATGTTGATCTTGCCATCTTGACCAATCTGCGAATAAGGGATTGGACCATAGGTGTCAGTCACACGATGCATGGCAGCCACCTTAATAATCTGAGCGATAGCAAATGGCACCGGATTACCGGTCTGCTCTGAGAGCTGTTTAACCTGCGTCAGGTTGCTGTAGAGTGTAGGGATGATGCGGTCGCTCAACAAGAGGACACGAGTCCAGTCGTTGGTGGCGTTAAAGTTGGAGATGGTGTTACTCCAACCTGCATTCGAATCAGCGAAGTAACCGCCCATGGTACCACCGAGCAGACACTCGGTAAACTGAGTCGTATTGACATCACTCGAAATCACCGTGCTGGCCAGATTGGTCATGGCCGACCCTAAGCCATAGTCATCGGCGGTCAAGTCACCGGGCTGATAAGGATTGCTATTGATATCCATATAACTGCCCGTACATGAGGCTCCTCCTACCATCACCGCAGCAGCCAGGAGACCTTTCAGTATGCTATATTTATTCATAATACCTATTAAAATTTAAAGTTCAA
>CAMAMO010000050.1 GCA_945836915.1 uncultured Mediterranea sp. | reverse complement strand
CTTGAAGAGTGAAGCCCTCTTGAAGAGTGAAGCCCTCTTGAAGAGTGAGACCCTCTTGAAGAGTGAAGCACTCTTGTAGGACTGAGGTTCCTCTGGAGAATGAATTAGAAAAGAAAGATAAAGAATGAAGGAATGAATGAATCGTAAACCTATAGATAACCGGATGAACAGAATGCGCAGCCGCAGCCGAAGGGCTTTGTGGTTGCTCTTGCTGTTTATGGGTTATCAATGGACAGTTTACGGCTTCAGCCACACCCATATTATCAACGGGGTGACGATTGTTCACTCGCACCCCTTTGGCGGTCAGCACGACCATACGGCGGGCAGCTACATCCAGCTGGCCCAACTGAGCCATTTCCTCACCACTACCGTCAACGAGGTGGAACTGCCCCAACTGCAGCGCCCCATCCTTTGTCTGGTTGAGGTGATTCCCTCCGTGCCCCTCCTCTGTGAGGATAAGGCACCCATCCCCCCTCTGCGCGGACCTCCCTCATTCGGTTTCTTTTTTTAATCCCTGACCGTCACTCTGGCAGATAGCTGCTGGAGCTAGACGCAGACTGTTGTAAATGCTCGTTGACCGAGCCTTTGCGACGGGCCTGATTCATTTGTGCACCCTTGTCGCCGCAGATGGTGGCACGCTGCACGCTCATTTAACTAAATAGAAACCAATGAAACAGTATATTATTATGCTGCTCCTTAGCGTATGGAGCAGCTTGACAGCTATGCCCGTTAATCCCATCAAGGAGGGCAACATGATCTCTGGCCACGTGGTCGAGAAAACAACCGAAGAGAATATTCCCTATGCTACCATTCTGATTTTAGGTACCGATATGGGTACCGTTTCTAACGAGGTGGGGCAGTTCAAGTTTGAGAAACTAAAGCCTGGCCGCTATACCCTGCGCGTCTCGGCCGTGGGCTATAAAACGCAGGAGAAGAGTGTGGAGGTGAACACTCAATACACCACCTTGCTCCACTTTCAGTTGGAGGAGGAGAGCTACATGACCGACGAGGTGGTGGTCTCGGCTAACCGCAACGAGGTGAAGCGCACGGATGCGCCGAACGTGGTCAACGTCTTGAGTACGCGCCTCTTTGAAATGGTCAACTCGCATGACCTAGCCAAGACGCTTAACTTCCAGAGCGGTCTGCGCGTGGAGAACAACTGCCAGAACTGTGGCTTCCCGCAGGTGCGCATCAATGGTCTGGATGGGCCCTATTCGCAAATCCTCATCAACAGCCGCCCCATCATCAGCGCCTTGAGCGGCGTCTATGGCTTGGAACAGATTCCTACAAACATGATTGAGCGCGTAGAGGTGGTGCGCGGAGGCGGCTCGGCCCTTTTTGGTGCCAATGCCATTGGCGGAACCATCAACATTATCACCAAAGACCCCATCAACAACTCCTTTCAGTTCGGCTCTACCCTCTCTACGACCGACCAGGGTAGCTGGGAGCAGGTGATGAATGGTAATGTCTCCCTCGTGGCCAGCGACAACTCGTATGGCATCGCCCTCTACGAAAGTTATCGCAACCGCAATCCTTATGACCGTGACGGTGACGGCTTCTCCGAACTGGGCAAGCTGAATATGAACACCTTTGGCTTCAGAGCCTATTACCGTCCCACCCACTTCAGCCGTCTGAACCTGGAGTATCATACTACCAACGAGATGCGCCGCGGCGGTAACAAGTTCGACCTGCAACCTCATGAGGCCGACATTACCGAGCAGACCCGCCACATCATCAATAGCGGAGGCGTCAGCTACGATCACTTTTGGAGCGAGTACAAGCACAAACTCTCTCTCTACAGCTCTGTTCAGCATACCGACCGCAACAGCTACTACGGTGCCCAGAAGGACCCAAACGCCTATGGTAAGACGGATGACCTGACCTGGGTAGCGGGTGGTATGTATGTCGGCAACATCAATCGCTGCCTCGTCTCGCCCTCCGTCTTTACCGCGGGGTTGGAGTATCAGGAGAACCGTCTGCACGACATCATGACTGGCTACCTGCGCGACATGGAGCAGCAGGTGCGCATCGCCAGCCTTTTCCTGCAAAATGAGTGGAAGCTCTCACCCTTCTCGCTGCTGGCAGGTGTGCGTCTGGATAAACACAATCTGATTGACCGTCTGATTGTCAGCCCGCGTATCAACCTGCTCTACAAACCTTCGGAGCAGTTCCAGGGCCGTTTAACCTACTCTACAGGCTTCCGTGCGCCTCAAGCTTACGATGAAGACCTGCATGTAACGGCCGTAGGTGGAGAGGGCGTTCAGATTACCCTGGCCGATGGATTGAAGGAGGAGCGTTCAAACAGCTTCAGTGGTTCAGTTGACTGGACCTTCCCCATGGGGCATTGGCAAGGCAATCTGCTGGTCGAGGGGTTCTATACCGACCTGCGCCACGTCTTCGTGCTTCAGGATATCGGACGTAACGACCAAGGTCTCATGATTAAGGAGCGCCGAAACGGCCAAGGTGCGCGGGTCTATGGCGTCAATCTGGATGCCAAGGTGGCTCATGGTCGCGAGGCCCAGCTTCAGCTGGGTTTTACCTTGCAACAGAGCCGATACACGCATGAGGAGGCGTGGACCGAGGTGGATGGGGTAGAGTTGACCACCCGCCGTATGCCCCGTACGCCCAACTACTACGGTTACTTTACCTTCAGTTCAGCCCCCTTCAAGCGGTTTGACTTCTCTCTCTCTGGTACCTATACTGGTTCGATGATTGTGCCTCACTATGCGGGCTATGTGGCTCAGGACGTGATGGAGAAGAGTCCCGACTTCATGGATCTGAATCTGAAGTTGAACTATACTTTCATCCTACACGACCACATTAACCTGCAGCTGAATGCCGGTGTACAAAATATCTTTAACTCGTTCCAAAAAGATTTGGATAAGGGCGAGTTTCGTGACGCAGGTTATTTCTATGGCCCTACGCAGCCACGAACCATCTTCTTTGGCGTAAAGATTTCAGGATAAGGCTACTTCTTCAGACTCGGTAGGGTTTGCTGATATTTACGGTAGAGGGCGCGTCCCTTGGCCGATTTCAGATAAATGGTAAGCCAGGTGTTGATACTATCCATCAGCGCCTGGCTTTTTTTGCTGGCGCCCCAGGCGTAGAACTGGGTGAATCCAATAGCCAAGTGGACATCCAGTTGAGGCAAACTGTCAATGACTGCCTCAACGGTCTGGGCATCGCAGACGGCGTAATCGATATCACCATGGGCCACCATATAGAGCAGTTGCTCAGCGCCGTAACGCTCCATTTGCTTTACGTAGATAGTGTCTCCAATCTCGTTACTCAGGTGGTGGATGCGCATCAATGCGGGCGACTCTTTGGCTACGTGCAACTCTTGATGGGCCAGCTCAATCTGGCTGGTGATGTAGCGGGCAGAATCCTCAGCCGTTGTCGGCTTGCGTTGAACCAGCAGTTGGCGGTTAATGAGTAACGGCTGGCTGAGCAGCAAGGTGTCTCGCATAGCCGTAGTGACAGGAATACCTGCAGCAATCAGGTCGTATTTGCCGCGGTCTAATCCCTCCAACTGCAGGCTGAAGTCGGTTTGCGGTACGATAGATAGCTTGAGTTGATGAGCCTGTGCAAAGGCGTTGACCAGTTCGAAGTGCAAGCCGCTAACCGTATCGTCCTTGGCCAGCATGCCCAGGGCGCCATACTCCGAGGTGACGTGTAACACCCCTTCTGCCACTATCTCTGCATAATCGCGCGGCTCACCCTTGATGGAAGGATTCATTTCTCGTTTAGCTAATATCCAGGCCAAAATGCATCCTATCAGGATAAAAATAAGGTAACGGCCCAGGCGGCGGACCATGGCATTGGGGTTCTTCTTCATGGCTTAATCATAGAAATTCCACGACAGACCAAACTTCAACTGACGTTGGTTGATGGGGTGGTGGGGGGTGAGGAAATAGTTGGACTTACCCATACCGGCATTGACGTGCGACATCAGGACGAAGATGCGTGTACGTTTCAAATGCAGGTTGGCATAGACATTCACCACGGGGAAACCGCCAATATCTATCTGGTCATTCTCGCTTTGCAGGTGGAACTGCATCGTGGCGGGCATATAGGCTGGGGCTTTATAGGCGGTAAAGTAACGTACGTCGGCGCCAAGTTGCAGGGTGAGTACCTTCTTGGCCAGTTTGCTGATGAGGTAGAGGTTGTGGTAGAGTGAGAGGTCAGGCAGAGGGAGAATGGCCTGTTCGCTGCTCTTCTGCCAAGTGACTTCATTGTCCAGATGGAAGATGCCAAGGCGGAAATTTTGGCTCAGCGTGGCACTCATCACCTGGATATTACCGCCATATTGGGTGGGGTAGGCGTCGCTACCAAAATAGGTGTAGCTCTTGACGTTCTCAACTCCCACTTTGAGATTTGTACCCCACCGTTTGATATTGAGCTCGCCCTCTATTCGGGTGCGCAACTCTTTATCCATGTTGTCGTGGTCCCAACTGAAGTGGTTGGAATGGTAGTGTCGCATGTAGAAAGCAGGTAGGGTGTTGCTGAAGGTGCCACGGGCGTAGAGGTTGATGGTGTCGCGCCACAGACGGAGGTTGAGGTCCAAGTCGGCCTTGACCTTAAATTGTCCTCCGGCTATGCCCGCTACGCCCACTTCGCCGTTGACGTTGTAATGCAACAGGTTACCTTGCCGTTTGCTCAGTTCGCCGCCCACGTAGAGTTCGTTTTCCGTGTAACGTTGGCGGACCATCTGGGTGGTGGTGTCCACATTCATCAGGTCGTAATGGCTCGCTTTGTGCGAGAGGTAAGCGGTCAGTCCAGCCTTGGCGTATTTGTTGAATCCCTCCAGAAGAGCCACGCCCACTACATTCTTTATGCTAAAGGCCAGCGTAGAATCCAGACTTGATTTTGGATTCAGATAGGCGTGAGGGTAGTAGTCGGAGGGTTCGTTGGCTGCACGGAACTTATGGTTGACGCGCTCCATCTGGAAGGTGTGGATGAAGCTGGTTACAGGCACGAAGTCGTAGGTACGTGTGGTGTCTGCACGCGTCTCTCCTTCAGGGGTCTGCGTTTCCTTGATATCGAGTGTCTCTTTGTTGAAGCCCAAACGGTAGCGGTGGGTAAAGTAGAGGTAAGAGACGTGATTGCGATTGGCGGTCTGCTCCAGTTTGACGGGGATGTTGCTCGGCTCGTACTGCTTCTTTCCCTCGGCCATATTCTCGGGATGGGTGATGTATTGGTCATCCGCAATACCGCCATTCTCGTTCATCTTCATGAAGTAACTGTTGTAGATAGCCTGCATCTGATAGCGCTCGCCGATGTAGGAGGCAAAGAGTCCGGCGTTGAAGAAGGAGGTGGCCTGGTTGGCGTACGAACCGCGGCCGTAGAGGTAGTCGATGTTGAAACCAAAAGCCATCCGCTTGTTGGCGTTGACGGAGAAGTAGGACTTGAAGCGCTCTTCACCCGTCAGTTTGTCACCCGCCTTATAGTAAGTCAGGTTGGTGTATGGCACGTTGCTGTTGGTGAAGTTGAATTCTTCTGGCCTTACCAGGTAGCTGTCAAGCGAGTTGATAAAGAGGTTGTTCCATTTGTCCCGACGCTCAAAGTAGAGACGTGACAAGCGGGGTGATCCTAAGTTGCCCAGATAGTTGTAATGCCCCTTAAGTCCATCCACCAGGTTGCTGTTCTGGAAGTTCAGGCTGGCGGTATCTGCGGGCACGATATATCGGTCGCCCAACGTCTCACTCAGGCGCCACATAAAGAGCTTGGGTGGCAGACTCTGTATTTCGGTATTGGTGCTGTCCTCCAAGTTGTCGGGCAGCGTACTGGGGTCTATCTGGTTTCCAAACTGATCGCGGTTATTCGTCCCTGTAAGGTTACCCACACGGTTGGGCAATCGGTTCTGGGCCGAAACGCTAACTGCAAAGATCAGCAGCAGGAGGAGGTAAGTCAAATGATAATGCTTCATAATGGGGGCAAAGATACGATAAAAGTATGATTTAGCCACAAGGTTTCACGCTTTTTCACGCGGGAAGCAGGTGGATTTTGCCCTCGCGGATAGTGAGACGGATGGCTCGATAGACTTGTGACTCGGGCTTGGTAAGGGTAGCCAGAAAGTGGAACCCCTCTGCATCAACGCCTAAAAAGCGCATATCAGCCAGGATAGCGCTATTCAAGTAATCCTTGTCTAAAACATTCTCAAATGTCTGTTTTACAATATTTTTACCGTATATAAACTGAGTACCTTGATAGATGCAAATATAGATGACGTTATCGTAATAGACGTTGTCTGCAGCAACCCCATTCTCGCCGTATGCTGTGCGCATCACCTTCATGGTAGAGGGGTTAATCTGAACGTAGCCGTGGTAGCGGTTACCCTGAAAATAGACCACGCTGTCGCGTTTGATGGGCTCTTTGACAGGTGAAATGACCTCGACTTCACGTTGCTGGAACAGGAGTGAGTCGGCAGGGTTGTCTGATTTGTAAATCTTCACCATATCCTCTTTATCCCCAGAATGGAACCAAAACTCCTCTTCCGTTTGGAAGTCAATCTTATAGGCTCGTTCGCCATAAGCATTGGTCAGGTAGATAGAATCATGCACCACACGAAAAGCTACCGGTGCATTTTGATTATCGGCATAGTAAATAGTATCTCCTTCGATTCGAACCCAGACCAATTCGCTGGCTTCATCAATCCAGATGCCTTGCAGCATGGCTTTGGCCTTGGTATCTTCTGGCCGTTCTGACGAACGCATAGAACTGCCACAGGCCGTTAACGTCAGTAGAATCAGGTATAGCGGAAATAACCACCTGACCATCAATCGGTTGGAAGAAATGAATCGCATGAGCATTTCATTTAGTTGTATTATTCAAAAAGGTCGGCATCGGTAAAGCGCACGCCCTCTTTATCCTTTTCTGAAAGAATCATTTCTTGGGGCGCAAGGGGCCAGTCGATGTCGAGGGTAGGGTCATCAAAACGAATACAGGCCTCGCTTAGCGGTGCATAGGGTTGATCGACCTTGTAGAGGAAGAGGGCTTCGTCGCTCAGCACGCAGAAGCCGTGGGCAAAACCGCGAGGGATAAAGAACTGGCGCTTATTCGCCTCGCTCAGTTCCACGCTGATATGTTGGCCGAAGGTGGGCGAGGAGCGACGTAAATCTACAGCCACATCAATCACACGGCCCTTGATAACGCGCACCAGTTTTGCCTGGCTGAAGGCACCCTTCTGGTAGTGCAGACCGCGCAGCACGCCGTAGCCTGATTGCGATTCGTTGTCCTGAATAAAGTGAACAGGACCTATCTTTTCCATCAATTCGGCCTCCTTGAATGCCTCCATGAAATAGCCGCGGGAATCGCCTAAAACTTTAGGCTCAATCACCCAAACACCATCAATTCCAGTTTCTATATAGTTCATAATCGTAAGTTTTATATCTTTTTTAGGCTTGTTTGAATGCAAGCGAGTGCAAAAGTACAAATAAATTTCCTCTCTTTTCCATGACTATTGGCTTTTTTTTGTAATTTTGCAGACCAAATCAAAAGGATATTTAGAATAATAACACAATAACAAACTATTCATTATGGCAGTAGAACTGAAAAATCTGACTAAACGTAGCGAGAATTACTCGCAATGGTATAATGAGTTGGTGGTTAAGGCTGACCTGGCTGAGCAGTCGGCTGTGCGCGGCTGTATGGTCATCAAGCCTTACGGTTACGCCATCTGGGAGAAGATGCAACGCCAGCTTGACGAAATGTTCAAGGAGACGGGCCACGTCAACGCCTACTTCCCGCTGCTCATTCCCAAGAGCTTCCTCTGCAGAGAGGCTGAACATGTTGAGGGCTTTGCCAAGGAGTGTGCTGTGGTGACCCACTATCGTCTGAAGAACGACCCCAACGGTGCGGGTGTGGTGGTTGACCCCGAGGCTCGTTTGGAGGAGGAGCTCATCGTTCGACCCACTTCTGAGACTATCATCTGGAACACCTATAAGAACTGGATTAATTCCTACCGCGACCTGCCTATCCTCTGCAACCAATGGGCTAACGTGATGCGTTGGGAGATGCGTACCCGTCTGTTCCTGCGTACGGCTGAGTTCCTTTGGCAAGAGGGCCATACGGCTCACGCTACCCGCGAGGAGGCTGAGGCAGAGGCTATTAAGATGCTCCATGTCTATAGCGATTTTGCTGAGAAGTACATGGCTGTGCCTGTTGTTAAGGGTGTGAAGAGCGATAACGAGCGTTTTGCTGGCGCTATAAACACCTACACGATTGAGGCCATGATGCAGGATGGTAAAGCGCTGCAGAGCGGTACGTCTCACTTCCTGGGTCAGAACTTCGCCAAGGCTTTCGACGTGCAGTTTGTGAACAAAGAGAACAAGATGGAGTATGTTTGGGCTACCTCATGGGGTGTTTCTACCCGCCTTATGGGTGCGCTCATCATGACCCATAGCGACGATAATGGTTTGGTATTGCCTCCGCATCTCGCTCCGATTCAGGTCGTGATTGTACCTATCTATAAGAATGCTGACCAGCTGAAGCAGATTGACGCTAAGGTAGAGGGTATGGTACAGAAGCTGAAGGCCATGGGTGTTTCGGTGAAGTACGACAATGCCGACAACAAGCGTCCTGGCTTCAAGTTTGCCGATTACGAGGTGAAGGGTGTGCCCGTACGTCTGGTAATGGGTGGTCGCGACCTGGAGAACAACACTATCGAGGTGATGCGCCGCGATACGTTGGAAAAGGAGACACGCAGTTGCGACGGTATCGAGGAGTATGTAAAGCAGCTTCTTGAAGAGATTCAGAACAACATCTACCAGAAGGCGCTTAACTACCGTAACAGCCGCATCACGACAGTTGACACTTATGACGAGTTCAAGCAGAAGATTGAAGAGGGCGGTTTCATCCTGGCCCATTGGGACGGAACCACCGAGACCGAAGAGAAGATTAAGGAGGAGACAAAGGCTACCATTCGCTGTATCCCCTTCGAGAGCTTCGTTCCTGGCGACAAAGAGCCTGGCCGCTGCATGGTAACAGGCAAACCTTCGCCCTGCCGCGTTATTTTCGCTCGCTCGTATTAAATAAGGTATATCCTGTTTTTAAAATTCAGCTTCCATCTTTTTTAAAAACAGTTTTCTTCTTTTTAAAAGATAGGAACTGAGCATATCAAGGTAGTATCTCTGTACCCATTACGGGCGCGGAGATACTATTTTTTTTCTTCCAGCTGTGCCTCCATTTTGAGAAGTTCGTCGCGGTACTGGGCGGCTTGCATGAAGTCTAATTGCTTGGCGGCGGCCTGCATCAGTTTGCGTGTAGTGGCTATGCTCTTTTCTAACTGCTCACGCGTCATATAAGCAATGATGGGGTCTGCGGCCGATTGGTTACTGGGCTTAGGCGTAACATATGGTTTGGGCTTGCTCTGCTTGGCTGAACCTTTCTTGCCACTTGGTGCCGATTCGGCCACGCCTTGATTCTCCCCAGTAGAGCGGGTAGGGTAGCTTTCGGCCACTTTGGCAGGCTCGTTCTCAGAAGCAAAAACGCTGAGGTTTCTTGCTTTCTTAATTTGTTGGGGTGTGATGTGGTGCTCTTCGTTGTATTTCAGCTGTTTCTCGCGACGGCGATTGGTTTCGTTGATGGTCAACTGCATGCTTTCGGTGATTCGGTCGGCGTACATGATGACTAGTCCGTTGACGTTACGTGCCGCACGGCCGGCTGTCTGCGTCAGCGAGCGGTGGTTACGTAAGAAACCCTCCTTGTCCGCGTCTAGGATAGCTACCAGCGATACCTCAGGCAGGTCTAACCCTTCGCGAAGCAGATTAACCCCCACCAGCACGTCGTAGAGCCCTTCACGCAGGTCGCTCATAATCTGTACACGCTCCAGCGTATCCACATCGCTGTGGATGTAATTGCATCTCACGCCGTGGTTCAGCAGGTATTCTGTCAACTCCTCAGCCATCCGTTTAGTCAGGGTGGTAACTAGGGTGCGTTCGTCTCGTTCGATGCGTAGCTGAATCTCCTCCATCAGGTCGTCAATTTGGTTATGGGTGGGGCGGACGGAAATCTCAGGGTCGAGCAAGCCCGTAGGACGAATCACCTGATCCACCACCACCCCTTCACTCTTAATCAGTTCATAATCGGCTGGCGTGGCGCTGACGTAGATGGTTTGTGGCGTCATCGCCTCGAATTCCTCAAACTTCAGGGGGCGGTTGTCCATGGCGGCAGGCAGACGGAACCCATACTCTACCAGGTTCACCTTGCGGGCTCGGTCGCCACCATACATTGCCCGAATCTGCGGCACACTCACGTGGCTCTCATCAATCACCATCAGGAAATCCTTAGGAAAGAAATCGAGCAGACAATAGGGGCGTGTGCCTGCCGCACGACCGTCAAAGTAGCGCGAGTAGTTTTCGATACCAGAACAATGACCCAACTCACGAATCATCTCCATATCGTACGTTACACGCTCGTATAGGCGTTTTGCTTCAAGTGTACGGCCTTGGTTTTCAAAGAACTGTACCTGTTTGTGCAAGTCATCCTCTATATCATGAATCGCCCTTAGCGTACTCTCCTTGGTGGTCATAAAGAGGTTGGCTGGGTAGATTTTATAATCCTCAAACTGGGCCACCGTGTGTCCCGTTACAGGGTCCACCTCCTCGATAGCGTCCACCTCGTCGTCCCAGAAGGAGATGCGGAGCAGGTTGTCGGCATAGGCCAGCGCAATATCGACCGTATCGCCCTTTACACGGAAATTGCCGCGTGCCAGGTCCATGTCGTTTCGCACATAGAGGCTCTCAACCAGTCTGCGCAGGAAGACGTTGCGGCTGTAATTTTTCCCCTTGACCACATCAATTACATTTTCGTAAAAGTCGGAAGGATTGCCCATACCATAAATGCATGAGACCGAAGAGACCACCACCACATCATTTCGCCCCGAGAGGAGGGCCGAAGTAGCCGCCAGACGCAGTTTGTCAATCTCCTCGTTGATGGCCAGGTCTTTCTCGATATAGGTGTCGCTCGACGGCAAGTAGGCCTCTGGCTGGTAGTAGTCGTAGTAAGAGACGTAATACTCTACTGCATTGTGGGGGAAGAAGGCCTTGAACTCATTATAGAGTTGTGCTGCCAGCGTTTTATTATGGCTCAACACCAAGGTTGGCTTGTTGATTTGGGCAATGACATTGGCAATGGTAAAGGTCTTGCCAGAGCCGGTCACACCCAGCAAGGTCTGTGCCGGCAGACCTTGGCGTACCCCTTCGGTCAACTGTCGAATGGCTTCCGGTTGGTCACCGGTGGGTTTGTATGCAGATACCAGTTCAAATGGATTCATCAAATCTTCACTTTAAGGCCGAAATAGGCAACGGAAACGCCGTTTAGCGGCCAGTTTGGGTTTGCAATATTCGGCAAAAAGTTTCATATATGCAATATTTTCACCCAATTCATGGGCTATTTCATCGAAAAAAAGGGGCTATTCATCGGGTTTTTGAAAAATTAATGGCTGTGACGTTGTGTAATTCATTGCGAACCGCTATCTTTGCGCAATATTTTGAGAACTGAAAATGAAAAAGATTGCACTTCCATTCCTGTTTCTGGCTCTGTTGCTCAGCGCATGTAGCGATTACAACAAGCTATTGAAAAGTACGGACTATGACTATAAATACGAGGCTGCGAAAAGCTATTTTGCCAAAGGCCAATACAGCCGTGCCTCCTATTTGCTAAACGAACTCATCACCATCATGAAGGGTACGGACAAGGCGGAAGAGTCGCTCTACATGTTGGGTATGTGTTACTATAATACCAAGGATTACCAGACGGCTGCTCAAACCTTTACCCAGTATTATCAGGTTTATCCTCATGGCACCTATACCGAGCTGGCCCGCTTCCATGCCGGAAAGGCACTCTATCTTGACACACCAGAGCCCCGTTTGGACCAGACGGCCACCTATGCCGCTATCCAGCAGTTGCAGATGTTCCTGGAGTATTTTCCAGAGAGCCATCTGAAGGAGGAGGCCCAGCAGATGACTTTCACTTTGCAGGATAAGTTGGTGATGAAGGAGTACCTCTCCGCTAAACTATATTACAATCTGGGTAACTACATGGGCAACAACTACCAGTCATGCGTCATCACGGCCCAGAATGCCTTGAAAGACTATCCCTATACCAATATGCGTGAGGAGCTCTCTATCCTGATTCTCAAAGCCAAGTATGAGTTGGCTTACTATAGTGTTGAGGAGAAGAAATTGGAGCGCTACCGTGAAACGGTTGACGAATATTACGCTTTCAAGAATGAGTTTCCTGAGAGCAAGCATTTGAAGGAGGCTGATTTGATTTTCAGCAAGTCGAAAACTGTGCTGGGGGAGTAAGGAGGAGTGGGGAACCCTCTATTCGGAAAGCCCATACATAATAATAGGGTATAGCGATGATACCACACTCTTGGCAGTTGGATATGACAAGAGAAATTGAGATAGAAAAAGAATAACTTCATAAACATTCAAAAACAGTATGGATTATAGAAAAAGTAATGCGCCTACTACGACGGTAACCCGCGACATGATGCAACTTTGCGAGGACACGGGTAATGTGTATGAAACTGTAGCAATCATTGCGAAGCGTGCTAATCAGATTGGTGCTGAGATTAAGAGCGACCTCTCTAAGAAGTTGGCCGAGTTTGCTTCATACAGTGACAACCTGGAAGAGGTGTTTGAAAACCGCGAACAGATTGAGATTTCTCGTTATTACGAAAAACTTCCGAAGCCTACGTTGATTGCCACTCAGGAGTATATTGAGGGCAAGGTGTACTACCGCAACCCGGCCAAGGAAAAGGAAAAACTGCAGTAAGCCCATGATACAGCGTATTCAGTCACTCTATCTGCTGCTGGTTACCATTCTGTTGATTGTGACCCTTTGCCTGCCTTTAGGAGTCTATACGGGCACCAACGGGTTGGAAGAGGCTACCTTCAAGGCTTTGGGCGTTTCGGCTGTCGATGGGGCTTATCAAACCACTTGGGGCCTCTTCTGCATCCTGCTTTTCAGCGCCTTGGTGTCGTTTGCTACCATCTTCCTGTTCCGTAACCGCATGTTGCAGATTCGCATGGTGATTTTCAGCTCATTGCTTCTTGTAGGTTTTTACATCGTATTCGGCACCTTCCTCTACATGCTTTCAGATACCTTTAGCGGTCATTTCGGCGTAGGGGTTGCACTCTGTTTACCCATGGTATCGTTGATACTCAACTACCTCACCTTCCGTGCCATCTACAAAGATGAAGCGCTGGTCAATTCGTTGAAC
>CAMAMO010000049.1 GCA_945836915.1 uncultured Mediterranea sp. | reverse complement strand
GAGGGTTTGTTCTGGCCCCAGCCATTGTAGATACCCCAACCTTTGTTCTCCAAGATAACGCCCGGGAATTCCGAACCGCCACCCGTTGAACCACCGTTACCGGGAATGGTCCAGAGGTACTCTTTGTTCCAGTAGTCGTCGAAGTTAGAAGAGAAGAGCTCGGCATAGGTATCGGCCAATCCGCGGCCATAGGTCTGTTCCAGCTCGTTGACTAATGTGATGACATTCTGCCATTTCGTAGCATCCCAAGTGGCCCAATAGGCGTATGCTTTTACCTTGAAGGCCACAGCGGCTGCCTTGTGGGCGCGACCGCGGTTGTCGGCATCATACGCCTCAAAGCGGGGCAGGTTCTCGATAGCCTTGTCCATATCCTCGATGATGAGCTGGTAGTTGTCCATTACAGACTTCTGCTGCGGGGGAATGGAGTTGTCATAACCACCGCTGAAATCCTCGTAGCGTACAAAAGGTACACCCTGAGTATCCAGACCGTAACGGTAGGCGACCAAGAAGTGAGCCCAGCCACGAACGAAGTAGGCTTCACCCAAGCTGCGCTTTTCCACTTCACTCAGTGTGGTAGAGCCCTGTTTCTTCAACAGTTGTTCAATGACCCAGTTGGCACGGGCCATTTGTTTGTACAATTGCTCAAATACCCCTTTAATGGGTGATTCGTCACCATGGTATTTCAGGGTAGCCAATGTCGGATAGCTACGTGTTCTACCCCATACGACGTCACAGGCACCACCCTGTTCCCAGAAGAGTTCACGGCCATAAATAGCCTCCTGGTGGAATCTTTCGTAGAGTGCATCAACCGCATCGATGGCTTGCTGGTCGCTGGTGAAGTAGGTGGTCGTCGTAGCATCTCCTTCAGGCTGCACATCCAGAAAATCGCTGCATGAGCTTGTCAGCAGTCCAGCTGACAAAACTACAAACAATATATTCTTTTTCATATTCTTATTTCCTTCAGTTAATAGATTAGTAAGTCAGTTTCACACCCAGTGAGAAGACGCGTGATACAGGATACTTACCGGCATCCCAACCTCCGCATTCAGGGTCCATACCGGAATAACCGGTGATAGTAGCCAGGTTCTCACCGCTTACGTAGAGTGACAGACGGCTGTTACGATCCTTCAGATGACTGATGCGTTGCAACTGGTCGGTCAAGTCGTAAGAGAGGGTGATGTTCTTCAGACGCAGGTAAGAAGCGTTCTCTAAGTACCAGTCAGAGGCTGTAGAGAAGTTACCGTTAGGATCGCTCTTAGAGAGACGAGGAATGTCTGAACCCATGTTGGTGGGGCTCCAAGCCTTCAGAATCTCGCTGCTACGGTTGAAGTTACCCTCTACATCGCTCAGCAACATGTATTTGCTGACGTTTACAGCCTGTGCACCGCCTACACCCTGCAGCATGGCGCTGAAGGTAAGTTTCTTCCAACTCAAACCGAAGTTCAGAGCG
Source organism: uncultured Mediterranea sp. (assembly GCA_945836915.1). GTDB lineage: Bacteria > Bacteroidota > Bacteroidia > Bacteroidales > Bacteroidaceae > Bacteroides. The sequence goes on along the minus strand of CAMAMO010000049.1, from coordinate 11,993 downwards.
AAGGTGGTAGTCGGCATGGCGCTACCCATATAGATACGGTCTGCATCTGTAATTTTGCCGTCACCATTTTGGTCAACGAACTTCAGGTCACCAGCTTGTGCATTGGGCTGGATGCGGTTGCCATTCTTATCTTTGTAGGCGGCTGCATCAGCGTCGCTTTGGAAGATACCGGCAGTCTGAATCAGATAGAAGGAGTTCAAAGGCTCGCCTTCAGCGGTCTGAATCATATAGGGAATACTACGGAAGGTCTTGTCGTTAGTCCATACACCGGGGGTGCCGTCTGCATTCTTTACGCCGATATCTGATACCCAGTTCTTCAACCAAGCAAAGTTCCCGTTAACGAAGTAGCTGATCTCCTTACCGATTTTATCTTTCCAACCGAGCTGTACTTCCAAACCGCGGTTGCGAACCTCACCTTGGTTGATAAGCATAGCTGAGATACCGATGGTGTTGGGCCAGTTCATGGTCTGAGTCTGAATCAGGTTGAAGGTGCGCTTCTCAAAGTAGTCAACTGACAGAGACAAGCGCTGCTTGAACATCTCAATATCGATACCGAGGTCGGTCTGTTCAGAGGTCTCCCAAGTCAGATCCTTGTTCAGAGCGGTGGAGTTGTAAATGAAGTTACCCCATATGCGGTTACCTTCAGGACCATACTGGGCCTGTTCTGACCAGTTGCCCTTGCTCAGCAAAGCTGACTTGTAGTTATAACCGATAGAACCGAGGTTACCTACGCGACCCCATGAGGCACGGAGCTTCAACAGGCTCAGCAAGTCACTCTTCTTGAAGAACTTCTCATTAGAGATTTTCCAACCTAATGTTACAGCTGGGAAGTCACCGTGGTTGTTCTCCTTAGGCAAGCGGCCGGCGTAGTCACGACGCCAAGAGGCGGTGAGGAAGTAGCGGTCGTTATATGAGTAGGCCAGACGGGCAATCAATGAAACGTTGGCATCAGGACCAGTCAGGTAGTCAGAAGCGTTGGTGCTTCCGGCGTAGTTCAGGTACTGCAAGTAGGTTGCTTCATCAGCCAAGTCTTTACCATTCACCTCCAAGCCGCGCAGAGCGTAGTGGTCGGCAGTGGTTGAGAAGAGGGCACCTACAGTGTGATCACCGAACGTGTTATCGTAAGTCAGGGTGTTTTCCGTCTTCCAGCGGTCACTGCGGTAAGTCGAGTTAGTCAGCGAGTTGCTCAACTGAGGCTTACCCACCTCGTCGCGGATGGGGTTGAACTTCTTGTAGTGGTTGCTGTTCACGTTGTAGGTGAAGCGGCTTACAAACTTCAGACCAGGCAGAATGTTGCCAATCTGCAGGCTGGTGGTGCTCCAAATGTCTGAGGTTTTGTTGTAGAGGTTCTCAGCCTCCAGCAGACGCACGGGGTTCACGGCATCACCATGGGCATCGGCAAAATTGGAACCGTACTTGGCAATGTAGGCGGGGTCTTCAGTGGTCGTACCACCATAGGTTCCATCCAGTGGGTTATAGATGGTGGCGCTGGCGGGCATGTAAACAGCTGACAGGATAGGACCGGTGTAAGCATCGTTATCAGTGCTCTTTGAACGGCTATCGGTATTCTGCCATACGAAGTCCTCGGTGATGGTGACCCACTTGTTGAGCTTCATCTCGCCGTTGTAACGCAGCGTGAGGTTCTTCTTGTAGGTGTTGATCAGGACACCCTGGTCGTTGTCGAACGCAAAAGATACACGGCTCTTGAAGTTCTCCGTACCGGTATTCAGGGCTACGTTATGACGCTGATAGAAAGCGGTGCGGAAGATGGCGTCCATCCAGTCGGTACGGGTGGTACCTACCCAGGGGTTCTTGCTGGTATCCCATGCGTCGGGCAGTGAGAGACCGGCATTGGCATGCGACAGCTTACGCATCTCAACCTGCTGCTCAGCGTTCAAAGGCTTGATCAGGTTGGTAGCCTGGCGGATACCGAAGGTGCCATCATAGGTCAGTGAGGGAGCACCATCCTTGGCCTTCTTGGTTGTTACCAGAACAACACCACCGGCACCTGACTGGGCACCATAGATAGCGGCAGAAGCGGCGTCCTTCAATACCACGATGCTCTCGATATCGTTCATTGAAGAGATAGGAGCACCGGGCACACCGTCAACAACCCACAGCACGTTATCGCCATTCTGCGAACCTTGACCGCGGATGACGATGTTGGGGCTTGCAGTGGGGTCACCACCATCAGCCTGAATGGTTACACCGGCAATCTGACCTTGCAACATACCCTCCGTACTGGTTACGGGGCGTACAGCCAGATCTTCAGCGTTGCTTACCACGCCGACAGAAGCTGACAGGTCCTGCTTGCGGGTGTTGGCACCATAACCCAAAACCACCACCTCAGCCAGCAGCTCACTGTCTTCTTTCAGAATAATGTTTAAGAACTTCTCAGAAACGGGTACCTCTTGTGAGGTGTAGCCTACGTAGCTCACCGAGAGGATATCACCCTTCTTAGCGGCCAGGGTAAATTCTCCGTCGATGTTCGTAATCACTCCGTTTGTCGTGCCTTTTACAAGCACGTTGGCGCCGATGACAGGTTCGCCAGTCTGGTCCTTCACAATACCCTTGACGGATAGTTGCTGGGCGTACGCGCCCACTGAGAGGAACAGACAAGCCAAAACAGTCAGCATCGAGTGCCAGACTTTAAGATTTACTTGTCTCATACGATTAAAAATTTAAGTTGTGAATATAATCTATATCAATTCTGCCACAAAGGTCAGCAAACAGAATTTCTATTTGATTACAAAATTATTTAAGTATTGATATAAATCTATTAAATCGTTAAGATGGCCATCAGTTAGAGCAGCGAAGCGGCTCCAAGTAGGTTGGCATCCTTCAGGTTGGTGGGCAGCACCTTCACCTTTTCACGGATCAGCGTGTAGGGGAAGTCGTCCATAGCCCGGTTCATCGCCTCTTGAAACAGGGGAAAGGCTGGTGCTATGCCGCCGCCAATAATCACCGCATGTGGAGCGTAAGTATAGAGAATGGCCTTTATCAGTTGGCCTAAGTGGTAGCCAAACTCCTCCCACAGAGCAATGGCCTCTGAATCACCCTTCAGCGCTTTCTCCGCCTCAGCAGCTCCGCTGGTGTGGTGCTTCTTGAAGAAGAAACTGCTGCAATAGTGCTCAAAATCAGAGTCTTTATAGGGCAGACAGCCCACCTCTCCGGCTCCGGCAAATCGTCCGCTATAGAGTTGACGTTCAACCATCACTCCGGCTCCTACGCCAGTTCCTAAGGTGATTGCTACCAGATTGCGGAAACTGCCTCCCTCGCCGTAAAGCGAGATGCCTAACGCAAAACAGTTGCAGTCGTTGTTGACTGCCACGGCTACGTTGAATCGTTTTTCCAGAATCTCTTTCAGGTGAACCTCTTTCCAAGAGGGGATATTGGCTACATTATAGACAATGCCTCGCTGGGTATCTACAATCGAGGGTACCCCGATGCCGATGCCATCTACCTCGGGCGTCATCATCTTTTCAATCAGTTGTATCAACTGGTTGACTACCACATCCGCCTCTTCTGTAGCTAGACAAGGTTCTGATAGTTTCTGGATACAAACCCCATTATCTACCTGAGCAATGCGGACGTTAGTCCCACCTAAATCTATGGATAATCTCATGGCACTGTTGTTTTAAAGGTTGTTTTCTTTTTGCAAAAATAGAATATGTTTCTAATAATTAGCACCTATTTTGCGCAGAATATTCTTCGTTTTGCGAAAAACAGCAACCAGATTGGAACATTTTTGTAGTTGAAAAGTCTAATTATTGCAATCAATCAGCTCTTTGACCAAACGCTTGCCCCCTTTTGAGGCTACGAAGTCAATGAAGAGGATGCCTTTGGGCTTCAAGTGCTCTTTTTTGATGGTTTGGGCCACTTGGCCATTGAGCTTTTCGGCAAACTGTATGGGGAAACCTTTCGGTAGAGCTGTAGCGCTGATAAAAGAGATGCCACAACTATAGCCATCGGGTGATTGGTTAGCGTCGGCCTTGTGCATCAGGCGGAGGCTTTTCAGTATGCTCTCCAACTTCCGGGGAGCCCCCTCTTCTACCGATGCATACTCGTATTCATCTTGTAAGATGAGCGCCGTAGTAGTTTGGTCTGCGTTACGTAAGGTGAGGATGCAGGTGGCATTGTCGGCCCATCCCTCACAGCGGCAGCCGGGGTAGTTGGTCATTACCTCATCGCGATGCAGGAAGAGTATCTTACCACGGCAATAGCCCAGTGTAGTGTCTGCATCGAAGCGCTCTATATAATAAGGTGTATGTTCTGGTTGAGCCAGTGATTGACTCAGTAGGCGGCGGTAGGCTTCGTCTGAACCACCCTCTTTTTTCAGTGAGACCACCAGCGCTTCAGTGGGATTCTCTTTGAGAAAGGCGATAAAGGCTGGCAGTACGTCGCTCTCCCAGGTGCACTCCTGAAAGGCGGTGCTGTGGTAAAGTCCCAACTCACCCTCGTGTTCACGCAAGCGGATATCGAAAGCGCGAATACCGGCTTTTAGTTGATGGGTAATGGAGGAGGTTTGCGTCTGGAGCATCACGCCGCCATGTTGTGCCGCGCTGTCGTGAGTACCCGGCAAACAGAGGTGACTCATGGGGGTGGAGTCGCTCAATCGGCTCATCCACCGCTCATGTTGCGCCCAGGCGGCCGAGGTGGAGAACGTGCTCACCAGTAAAGCAAGGCCAAGGATGCGCCATACCTTATTTATAATACGTGAAGTCATCATGTCTTAATACTACTTTTTCAGTTTTACGATTGCAAAAGTAGTGACATTTTTGATATGCTTCAACGAATTTTGCGCAAACTTTTCCTCATTTTGCGAAAAGTAGCTAAAATCTGTTTTTATCCCTCCTCTTCGTCTTTCTGCTTTTGGGCGTACAGCTTGCGGTACTCCTGGGGGGTACATCCTTTGGTGGTCTTGAATTGGCGGGAGAGGTTTTTGAGATTCTCTATGCCAACCTGTGCGGCTACATCGCCCACTGGTTCGGTGGTGGTTTTAAGCAACTGGGCAAAGCGCTCCATTTTCAGCGTGGCAATATATTGGTGGATGGATTGGCGTGTGGCCTCGCGAAAGCGTATTTCGAGCAGTCGGCGCGACATGGGCACCAGTTTCACCAAATCCTCAACATGAATGGGGCGACTGATATTCTGGTGAACGTAGCTCAGAACGGTCAGGATATAGGGGTCGTTGGTGGGGTAGTAGTCGGTAGAGAGGCGGTTGACGATGGTGACCGGTTCAATCACTACATCCTGTGGGTCGCTCTCCTCTCCTTTATAAATACGTTCAATCAGGGCAGCCGCCTCATAGCCTCCTTTTTCGATGTTCTGGCTGATGCTGGAGAGGGGTGGGTCGCTGATGTTACAGATAATCTTGTCATTGTCCACACCTAAGATGGAGATCTGTTCGGGCACGCGCAGGTTATGTATCTTGCAGATTTCGGTGATGCGGTTGCCCTGGTTGTCATCACAGGCCATCAAGGCGGTGGGGTGGGGCAGTGAGCGGAGCCAAGCCAGCAGGGATGGGGTTTCGTCGAACCACACCTCATCCACCGACTGTTTATCATAGATTGATAGATTCTGCTCCATGCCATGTTCAGCCAGTATCTGACGAAACCCTTCGCATCGCTCTTGCGACCATACGGCGTCGTGATAACCATAGTAGGCGAAATGTTTGAACCCTTTGCGGATGAAGAAATCGGCTCCCATGCGGCCCGCTTTCAGGTAGTTGCCCGTGATATTGGGAATCTCCGTGAAACGGTTCTTGTAGTCCTGCGCCATGACAATCAGCCCATTCTCCTTCAGCAGCAACACGTTATCATCATTGTCAAACCGCCCAATGACCGCGTCCGCTTTCCACGCTTTGGCCCATCGCAAAACCCCCTCCATGCCGTGCGTCTGTTTATAGGTATGCGGCATGCGGCAGATGACCCAAGGTTCCGTTTGGCGCGAATAGGCCAAAATACCCTTCAGTAGATTATAGGAAAAACTTTCGGTATAATCGGTCAAGAGAATCAGTCTAATCATGGTCTTAGCGTAGTTTATGTTGTTCTGTTTTTCGCAAATATACAACTCTTTCTCCATCTATGCGGCTGAAAGGCTGCTTTTTTTAGAATTAATTTGCTCAATCAGCCGTTTTTCCCTAATTTTGTCCCCTCATTTATTAATAAATATTAGAATCATGTTAGATATTTGTTGTATCGGTCATATCACTCTCGACAAGATAGTTACCCCTCAGCAGACCGTTTTTCTGCCAGGTGGCACCTCTTATTACTTCTCTTACGGCATCAACTCCCTTTTCCAATCTACGCGTGTGGCGCCTACCCATCGTCCTTCGCTCTCCTATAAGCTGGTCACTTCGTTGGCCGAGAGCGAGATGCATTCGGTTAACGATATGCGTGGTGTGGGCATTGATGTGGAGGTGATTCCCAGCCAAAGGACGGTCTATTTTGAGAACATCTATCCCTCAAGCAACCGCAACGAGCGCAAACAGCGCGTACGCGATAAGGCGGACCCCTTTACCCCCGAGAAGGTGAAGGATGTAGAGGCACGCTACATCGTGCTCGGCTCGCTGCTGGCAGATGACTTTCCTTTGGAGACGCTTAAGGCGCTTCACGGTAAGGGTACTCTGGTGGTCGATGCACAGGGTTACCTGCGGCAGGTGCGCGGTGAAGAGGTTTTTGCTGTGGATTGGACAGAGAAGCGTGAGGCGCTGAAGTATATCGACGTGCTCAAGGTGAATGAGTCGGAGGCGGAGGTGCTGACTGGCGAGAAGGATTTGCATGAAGCGGCTCGACGATTGGCTGAATGGGGTGTTAAGGAGGTTCTCCTCACCTTAGGTAGCTTTGGCAGCATCATCTATGCCGACGGATATTTCTATGATATTCCCGCCTACGAGCCTCTGCTGCTGGTCGATGCAACAGGGTGTGGTGATACTTATACCATGGGTTACATCTATCGCCGTGCACAAGGTGCTACAGTGGAGGAGGCCGGTCACTTTGCCGCTGCAGTGAGCACCATCAAGCTGGAGCACTCTGGCCCCTTCTCTTCCAGTGAGAGCCGCGCCATGGAATTGGTTGAACGTAATACAAAGCACAAATGAAACTGACGAGTCGCCGCTATCTGCTCCCCTTTATACTGGTTACCTCACTCTTCTTCCTGTGGGGTTTTGCACGTTCTATCCTTGACGTGGCCAATCAACATTTCCGTGATGAGATGAACATTAGCATCACCCAGTCGTCGTGGATTCAAGTCATCACCTTCTTAGCCTACTTCATCTCAGCTGTGCCTGCCGGGCTCTATATCTCTCGCTTTGGCTACCGCCGAGGAGTGGTTACTGGATTGCTGCTCTTTGCTCTGGGCGCTTTCCTCTTCATACCTGGTCAGGATATGGGCTCCTTCTATGCTTATGTAGGCTGTCTGTTTATTATAGGTATCGGTTTGGCCTTCCTTGAAACCTCTGCTAACCCCTACGTTACTGAATTGGGCGACCCCGCTACAGCCACTTCGCGCCTCAACCTGGCTCAGTCGTTCAATGGCCTGGGCTCCATGCTGGCACCCGCTTTGGTAGGTGGTTATCTCTTTACCGGAGGCCATATTACCATGCCCTATGTGGCAATGGGAATTGTGGTGGTGCTGGTCGCCATCATCTTTTCGCGTGTACAGCTACCCGAGGTAACGGTGGCTACTGAGAACGCTACCGCTGCGCAGGTTGAAACCGCTGAAGCTTCAAACCGTCTGACCCGTTACTTCTACCTCGGCTTGGCGGCTCTGCTGGCCTATGAGGTGGCCGAAATCAGCATCAATAGCTATTTTGTCATCTTCCTTACGGGTGAGCAGTTTGCCGATAAGATTCAGGCCTCCAATCTGTTGTCGTTGGCGCTGGGCATCTTCATGGTAGGTCGTTTCATCGGAGCCTGGTTGATGCAGCGTATCCGCCCGGCTCGTGTGCTGCTCTATTGTGCATTGGGCAGTGTCATCTGTATGTTGGCTGTGCTCTTTGGCGGAAAGATAGCTACCTATGCGTTGGTGCTGAATTTTGCTTGCGAGTCCATCATGTTCCCCACCATCTTCAGCCTCTCGCTGGCCGGCTTGGCGGGAAAAGCCAAAAAGCGCGCTTCGTCGCTGCTGATGATGACCCCCGTAGGTGGCTGCGCCTTCCTCTTCATGGGCATGATAGCAGACTCTGGCTTGCTGGTTCTTCCCTTCATCATTCCCTTGGTAGGTTATCTAATCGTGGTGCTTTTTGCTGCCAAGGCTAAATAGGTAAGCATCGTAGGTATTATCGCGGAATCCAAAACTGGGGAACTGTTAATGGTTATCTACGAAACACCTGTCTCACTGCACAGGATAATTACAAGCTGTTATTGAACTATTTTAAGATAAAATACTAAACTCGAAGGGTTTGTGTAAGTGATTTAATCACAGTTAGTTATGAAATGCAAGCATTTCGCGGCTGGAATGCTTGCATTTCATTTCCGATTTACTTGCATTCCAGCCGCGGATTATTTGCATTCCATTCTGGGGAATTTTGAATCGTTGTATTTCAATCAAGCCAACCCGTTATGCCTGATACGTCTGATGGAACACCACCACCGCTTCGATGCCTTTTCTTAGAATGTCTAAGGGGAGGTTTTCGTTAGGCGAGTGGATAGCGTTGCTCTCTAAGCCGAAGCCCATGAGGACGGTCTTGATGCCTAAGACGCGCTCGAAGGTGGAGATGATGGGGATGCTACCGCCACGGCGTACCGCCAATGGCTTCTTGCCAAAGGCTTGCTCAAAGCCCTTCGCTGCAGCCTGATAGGCTGGCAGGGTGATGGGGCAAACGTAGCCCTGACCGCCGTGCATCGGGGTGACCTTGACACGGATGCTCTTGGGAGCTAATGAGCAGAGGTAATCGGCAAACTGACGCGAAATCTTCTCATGATCTTGATGAGGTACCAGGCGGCACGAGACCTTGGCGTAGGCTTTTGAGGGGAGCACCGTCTTGCTGCCTTCGCCAGTATAACCGCCCCAGATGCCGCAGACATCAAACGAGGGTCGGCAGCTGTTGCGCTCCAGCGTGGAGTAGCCTTTCTCGCCACTCACTTCCGCCACATCGATGGCCCGCTTGTAGCGCTCTTCGTCGAAGGGAATACTGGCTATCATTTCGCGCTCTTCTTTGGAGAGCTCTTCTACGTCGTCGTAGAAGCCAGGCATGGTGATACGGCCATCGGCATCTGTCACCTGACTGATCAGACGGCAGAGTTCGTTGATGGGATTGGCTACCGCTCCGCCAAAGTGTCCGCTGTGCAGGTCGCGGTTGGGGCCCGTGACCTCTATCTCCCAATAGGCCAAGCCGCGCAGACCGGTGGTCAATGAGGGGAGGTCGGCACCCAGCATACTGGTGTCTGACACTAAGATCACGTCGGCCTTAAGCAGTTCTTTATGGGCTTGGCAGAAGGCTTCAAGGCTTGGCGAACCAATTTCTTCCTCGCCTTCGAAGATAAACTTGACGTTGTGGTGAAGCAGGTTCTTGCGGTTGACATACTCAAAGGCCTTGACCTGAATGAAGGATTGTCCCTTGTCATCGTCGGCTCCGCGACACCAAATGTGGCCGTCGCGCACAATGGGTTCAAAGGGGGCGGAGTGCCACAGCTCCAGCGGCTCAGCAGGCATCACGTCGTAGTGGGCGTAGATAAGAACGGTAGGGGCTGCGGGGTCAACCAGCCGTTCAGCATAGACGATAGGGTTACCGGCTGAGGGCATTACCTCGGCGCGGTCCACGCCAGCGGCACGTAGTAGTTCGGCCCATCGGTTGGCACACGTCACCATCTGGTCGTGGTGGTCAGGTTTGGCACTGATGCTGGGTATGCGGAGCAGGCTGAACAGCTCCTCAAGCATCTCATTCTCGTGTTGAGCAATATAATTCTTAATCTCTTCCATGATATAATAAGGTTAAAGGGTGCGGGTTTTGTTGAGCAGATAGTAGTCGAGCAGCGTGAGGGCGGTCATTGCCTCCACGATGGGTACGGCTCGGGGCAGTACACAGGGGTCGTGGCGACCGCGGGCTTTGAGCAGTGTCTCCTGGCCGTGTATATCAACTGTAGGTTGCTCTCTCAGCAGGGTAGCCACCGGCTTGAAGGCTACGCGGAAGTAGATATCCTGTCCGTTGCTGATGCCGCCCTGCATGCCGCCAGAGTGGTTGGTGCGGGTATTGACGCGGCCATGGTCGTTGTAGAACTGGTCGTTCTGCTGCGACCCGCGCAGCTCCATGTGGTTGAAGCCTTCGCCATACTCAAATCCCTTGGCAGCGTTGATGGTCATCATCGCCTGAGCCAGAGCGGAGGAGAGTTTGCTGTAGATGGGCTCACCCAATCCTACGGGGCACCCTTTGACAACGCAGGTGATGACGCCACCGATGGTATCGCCCTCGGCTTTCACTTCACGAATCAGTTGCTCCATCTGGGCCGCCTTGGCCGCATCGGGGCAGCGCACGATGTTGCTCTCGATGGTTGAGAGGTCGTAGGCGGTATAGGGCTGCTCTAAAGCGATGGCTCCCACTTGCGAGGTGTAGGCTGTCACTGAGATGCCCAGTTGCTTCAGGGCCAGCTTGCAGAGTGCACCGGCTACGACGCGGGCAATGGTTTCGCGAGCCGAGGAGCGCCCGCCACCACGGTGGTCGCGCAGGCCGTACTTCGTCTGGTAGGTAAAATCGGCATGCGAGGGGCGGAATACTTCGCGTAGGTTGTTGTAGTCATCAGAGTGCTGGTTTTCGTTCCATACCATGAAGCCGATGCTGCATCCCGTGGTGACCCCTTCGAAGAGACCTGAGAGGAATTCCACGCGGTCGCCCTCTTTGCGGGCGGTGGTAATGGCCGACTGCCCCGGCTTGCGGCGGTCCAGCTCATGCTGAATAAAATCCATATCTACAGCTATCCCTGCGGGAAAGCCATCGATCACACCGCCGATACCGCGACCGTGTGATTCACCAAAACTGGTCAGACGGACAATATGTCCTATTGAGTTAAACATGCGTCAATTAATGTTTATATAGAGGTAATTTAATCTCTGTAGTAACGTACGGGGAAATCGAAGTAGGTATCTGGATAGGGCTCATTCTTCAAGGTGAAGTGCCACCACTCGGTAGAGAGGGGAGCAAAGCCATGCTTCATCATCACCCGCCTTAACAGCATGCGGTTAGCCTTCTGTTCCTTGGTAATCTGCTGGTACGAGGGGTGTGAGAGCTGGCCGAAGTAGTCGAACACGCGCGCCCATATCCACCTCCTTACCTGATTGGGCATGCACCAACGTGAGGTCGATGGTAGAGCCCCGGCTATGGCCCGACTTGCTGGCGATGAAGCCCAGTTTGAAGAGGAGGCGTTTATCGACCTCAGGGTAAAAGCTTTGTTTGGTCAGTGTGTCGCTGATAGCCTTGGCCCAGCGCACAAAGTGGCTCACCGCCCGTTGGGGTCGGTAGGTATCATACACCTTGATGCGATAACCTTGTGCCATCAGTTCCCTGTTCACAGCCTTCAGTGCCTCAGCCGCCTGGCGTGTTATCAGAGCCACAGGCTCTTCATAGCCATCCACACGGGTTCCCACAAAATTATAGGTGGAGTGGTAACGAATCTCCTGGATGATGTCAGGAACCACGTCGCTTAGCACCACAAATCCTTTTGGCATCTTTTCCTGGTTGCTCGCTGTCTGCGCCCATGTATTGGCGGTCATTGCGCCGATTAGCATGATTAAAAGAGTCAATCGCTTCATATATCCTATGATTTCTTATCTATTATACGGTACAAAATTAAGCTATTTTCTTTTATAATCAGTCTTTATTGATGGAAATTTCATGGGAAGAGCCAAAATAATGATGAAAACGCTCTATCGTATGCCATTGTTGGGCAAGGAAAAGAAAAAATAAAGCCAACTACTCGCAAAACAAGTAATTGGCTTTTATTTCTGTCGGGGTGGCGGGATTCGAACCCACGACCCCCTGCTCCCAAAGCAGGTGC
>CAMAMO010000048.1 GCA_945836915.1 uncultured Mediterranea sp. | reverse complement strand
TTACAGCAATTTGAAACAAACAGATCACTTTTATGAATACCGCAATGAATCCTACAGAATCACCCTCTACCGCCAAGTCCTATGATTTCCTGGTGGATAGCGAGGGTTACTACGGCGAGTTCGGGGGCGCCTATATCCCCGAAATCCTGCACCAGTGCGTCGATGACCTGCGCCAAAACTACCTGAAGGTGCTGCAGAGCGACGACTTCAAGCAGGCTTACGACCAGCTGCTGCGCGACTACGTGGGTCGCCCGTCGCCCCTCTATCTGGCCAAACGGCTGAGCGAGCGTTACGGCTGCAAAATCTACCTGAAGCGTGAGGACCTGAACCACACGGGTGCGCATAAAATCAACAACTCCATCGGCCAGGTGCTACTGGCTCAACGCATGGGCAAGCGGCGCATCATCGCCGAGACCGGTGCGGGACAGCATGGTGTGGCAACGGCTACGGTCTGTGCGCTGATGAACATGGAGTGCGTGGTCTATATGGGCAAGACCGACGTGGAGCGCCAGCACATCAACGTGGAGAAAATGAAGATGCTGGGCGCCACGGTGGTGCCTGTAACCAGCGGCAACATGACGCTGAAGGATGCCACCAACGAGGCCATTCGCGACTGGTGCTGCCATCCGCAGGACACCTACTACGTGATAGGTTCCACGGTAGGTCCGCACCCCTACCCCGACATGGTGGCCCGTCTGCAGTCGGTCATCAGCGAGGAAATCAAAAAGCAACTGCTGGCCCACGAGGGACGTGAGACGCCCGACTACCTGATGGCCTGTGTGGGTGGCGGCAGCAATGCGGCAGGCACCATCTACCACTACATCAACGACCCCCGCGTGCAGATTGTACTGGCCGAGGCAGGTGGTAAAGGTATTGACAGCGGACTGACCGCCGCCACCATCGCCCTGGGCAAGATGGGCATTATCCACGGCGCCAAGACCTACGTCATCCAGAACGAGGACGGACAGATTGAGGAGCCCTACTCCATCTCCGCCGGTCTGGACTACCCGGGCATCGGCCCCATGCACGCCAACCTGGCCAAGCAGAAGCGTGCCATCATCCTCCCCGTCAATGACGACGAGGCCATCCAAGCCGCCTACGAGCTGACCCAGCTGGAGGGCATCATTCCCGCCTTAGAGAGTGCTCATGCCCTCGGCGCCCTGCCCAAAATGAAGTTCAAGCCCACCGACGTCGTTGTCCTAACCGTCTCAGGCCGAGGCGATAAAGATATTGAAACCTATTTGAAAGCCAATAACCCAGAATTCATCACTAATCACTAAAAGCTAATCACCAAAGACTAATCACTAAAAACTAAAAACTAATCACTATAACTATGTATCACTACACTACAGCCTCTCGCACTTTGATTGGCGACCTTCATACACCGGTCAGCACCTACCTGAAGGTGCGCGATCTCTTTACCCAGAGCGTCTTGATGGAGAGTTCTGACTATCATGGCGGTGAGAACAACCGCTCGTTTATCGGCCTCTGCCCCATCGCTTCGGTGGGCATCGACCACGGTTATGCCGTTTTTCGCTTCCCCGACGGAAGCCGCGAACAGCACCCCATCACGGCGGAGTACCGCGTGGAACAAGCGCTCCACGACTTCCTGGACCGCTTCCAAGTGGAGGGGGACTATGCCTACTATTGCGGCCTCTATGGCTACACCTCGTTCAACGCCGTGCGCTACTTTGAGGAGATTCCCGTCAAGGATAGCCGCGAGGCGAAGAACGACGCTCCCGATATGCTCTATATCCTCTACCGCTACCTCATCGTCTTCAACGACTACCGCAACGAGCTGATGATGCTGCAGATGCTGGCTCCGGGTGAGAAGGAGTCGCTCGACCAGGTGCAGCAGGCCATCCATAACCGCAACAGCTGCTCCTACGACTTCAAGGCCGTGGGCCCCGTCACTTCCTCGCTGACTGACGAAGAGCATAAGGCTAACATTCGCAAAGGTATCGCCCATTGCCTGCGCGGCGACGTTTTCCAAATTGTCCTCTCTCGCCGCTTCCAGCAACCCTACAAGGGCGATGACTTCAAACTCTATCGCGCCCTGCGCAGCATCAACCCTTCGCCCTACCTCTTCTACTTCGACTTCGGCGGCTTCCGCCTCTTCGGCTCCTCGCCCGAGACCCATTGCCGCATCGAGGCAGGTAAGGCCACCATCGACCCCATTGCCGGCACCACCAAGCGCACGGGCGACCCCAAACAGGATGCCCTCAACGCCCAGTACCTGCACGATGACCCCAAAGAGAACGCCGAGCACGTGATGCTGGTGGACCTGGCCCGCAACGACCTCTCACGCAACTGCCACGACGTGCATGTGGAGTTCTATAAGGAGATGCAGTACTACAGCCACGTCATCCACCTGGTGAGCCGTGTCAGCGGCACACTCAACGCTGATGCCGACCCCATCAAGAGCTTCATCGACACCTTCCCCGCCGGCACGCTGAGCGGTGCCCCCAAAGTGAGGGCCATGCAGTTAATTAGCGAGATTGAGCCCCACAACCGCGGAGCCTATGGCGGCTGCGTAGGCTTCATCGGCTTCAACGGCGACCTGAACCAGGCCATCACTATCCGCACCTTCGTCAGCCGTAACGGCATCCTCTCCTTCCAGGCTGGCGGTGGCATCGTAGCCAAGAGCAACGAGGAGTACGAACTGCAAGAGGTCAACAACAAACTGGGCGCCTTGAGAAAGGCCATCGAGCTGGCCGAAGGTCCCTCTATTCCTAACCCCTAAAACATCATCGCTATGAAACTGGCAATCATTGATAATTACGACTCGTTCACCTACAACCTGGCCCATCTGGTGAAGAAATTAGGGGCCGAGGTGAGCGTGATGCGCAACGACCGCTTTGAACTATCGAATCTGGAGGCCTATGACAAACTGATTCTTTCACCCGGTCCGGGTATCCCCTCTGAGGCTGGCTTGCTGCTCCACGTCATCAAGCACTATGCCGGCACGAAGCCCATGCTGGGTGTCTGCCTGGGCGAACAGGCCATTGGCGAGGCCTTTGGCGGCGAGCTGACCAACCTAAGCGATGTGTACCATGGTGTGCAGACCCCGGTAAAGATTATCGCCGACGACCCTCTCTTCGCAGGGCTACCCCGTGAAATCCCCGTAGGCCGCTATCACTCTTGGGTGGTTGACCAGCGCCACTTCCCCGACGAACTGGAGGTGACAGCCGTCAGCCAAGAGGGTTACATCATGGCCCTCCGCCACCGCCACTACCCCATCTTCGGCATCCAGTTCCACCCCGAATCGGTCCTCACCCCCAACGGCGAGCAGATCATAAGCAACTGGCTTAATCACGAATCACTAAACACTGAATCCAAATGAAAACGATATTATCCCGCCTCTTCAACCACGAAGAGCTCACCTCTGACGAGACCAAACAGATTTTGCTCCGCATCACGGAGCAGGCCTACCCCGACGCCCAGATTGCCGCCCTGCTGACCGTCTTCCAGATGCGCGGCATTACGGTCGATGAGCTGATTGGCTTCCGCGAAGCCCTGATGCAGACCCGCGTAGCGATTGATTTCTCCCCCTACCGCCCCATCGACATTGTGGGCACAGGAGGCGACGGCAAAAACACCTTCAACATCTCCACCTGCGCCTGCTTCGTGGTGGCTGGTGCCGGTTATAAGGTGGCCAAGCATGGTAACTACGGTGCCACCTCGGTCAGCGGAGCCAGTAACGTCATCGAGAATCACGGCGTGAAGTTCACCAACAACGCCGACCAACTGAAGCGTAGCATGGAGCTGTGCGGCATGGCCTACCTGCACGCCCCCCTCTTCAACCCCGCCATGAAGTTTGTGGCCCCCGTACGCAAAGCCTTGGGGGTACGCACCATCTTCAACCTGCTGGGTCCGCTGGTCAACCCCTGCCAGCCCGCCTACCAGCTGCTGGGCGTGGCCGACTTGAAGCAGATGCGCCTCTACACCAACGTCTTCTACAAACTGGGTATCGACTTTGCCGTAGTAAACAGTCTGGATGGCTACGACGAGATTTCGCTGACCGATGAGTTCAAGGTAATGACCCGCAACTACGAGCAGATCTTCCTGCCCGAGCAGTTGGGCTACGACCAGGTGCAACCCCAGGAACTCTATGGCGGAAGCACTAAAGAGGAGGCCTCGACCCTCTTCGACCGCGTCCTTCAGGGCACCGCCACGCCGGCACAAACCCATTGCGTGCTGACCAACGCCGCCTTCGCCATTCAGATTATGGAACCTGAAAAGTCGATAGAAGAGTGCTTAGCTATCGCCCGCGAATCGCTGGAAAGCGGACGTGCTCTAGCCACGTTGAAGCGCTTTATCGAGATGAATAGCTGATTAGTCTATCAGTTAATCAAATCCGTGTAACCCATTTGTCTATCTGTAGATTATGCAAGATATATTATCAACCATCATAGCCGAGAAGCGGGAGGCATTAAAGGCCCAGAAACGACTCATTTCCCCCCAGCAGATGGAGGAAGAGGCATTAGCCACCCTCGCCGCTGCCTCTCAGACTCGGCGAAGCATGCGCCAAGCCTTAGCCCAATCGCCTACGGGCATTATTGCCGAGTTCAAGCGTCGCTCGCCCTCGAAGGGATGGATCAAGCAGGAGGCCGACCCTACGGTTATTCCGCCAGCCTACGAAAAGGCAGGCGCTTCAGCCCTCTCCATCCTAACCAACGAACCCTTCTTTGGCGGAAGGCTGGACGATCTGCGCCAAGCGCGCCCTTTGACGGCCCTCCCCATCCTGCGCAAGGAGTTCATCATTGACCCCTACCAGGTGGATGAAGCGACCATAGCCGGAGCCGACGCCATCCTGTTGATTGCCGCCTGCCTTACGCTGGACGAGGCCCATCTACTCGCCGCACACGCCCACCGTAGAGGACTTGAAGTATTGCTGGAGATTCATGATGCTAACGAACTTAAATACATTGCTATAAAGCCTGACATGATTGGGGTCAACAACCGCCACTTGGGTAGCTTTGTGACTGACGTCAACCACTCCTTCCAGCTGGCAGAACAGCTGCCCGGAGCGTTACAGCACTACCTCCCCGACTATGCGCCCGATGCGTTGAAACACCCCCAGACCATACAAGCGCCCGATGCGTTGAAACACCACTTCCCCGGTCAGGCGGCAGAGTCCGCTCCCGTGTTGGTATCAGAGAGCGGTATCTCCAAGCCAGAGACCATCTGCCAACTGCGACGGACCGGTTTCCGCGGCTTCCTCATCGGCGAGACCTTCATGAAAACCCCACAGCCGGCAGAGACCCTTTCGGCTATGGTGAGCCAGATTCTAAACAGCCCCGCCCTATGAGTTCCGCTGAAGTATCCCGTCCGCTTCTCATCAAGGTATGCGGCATGACCCAGGCCGAGAATATCCGTGCCGTGGAGGCGTTAGGCGTCGATTGGATGGGCTTCATCTTCTATCCCCGCTCGCCCCGCTTCATCGACCAATGCCCCTCGTACCTGCCATCCCAGGCCAGACGGGTGGGTGTCTTTGTCAACGCCTCGCTTGAGGAGATTAGCCGGCGCATCCACCAATTCGGTCTGCAAAGTGTGCAGTTGCACGGCGATGAAGAGCCCGCCTTCTGCCGCAAGGTAGGCAACTTAGGAGTCGAGGTCATCAAGGCCTTCTCCATCCGCTCGGAAGCCGACATAGAAGCCACCCAAACCTACGAAGGGCGCTGCCACTACCTCCTTTTCGACACCCCCACAGCGGGTCGTGGCGGCTCAGGCGTCGCATTCGACTGGCGTCTGCTCAGCACCTATCGGGGCCAGATACCCTTCCTGCTCAGCGGCGGCATCAGCCCTGAATCGGTAGAAGCCCTCCGCCTATTCAGCCACCCCCAATGGGCAGGCATCGACCTCAACAGCCGCTTCGAATCAGCGCCTGGCGTAAAGTCCATCCCCCTACTCGCCCCCTTTATTCAAGAAGTGAGAAAACTTAAAGGCCCTGTTTTGACGTGAGAAAACTAATAGACCCTTTTTCACGTGAGCACACATGCCCTATTTCCAAATTTACGAACTTAAAGAAACAAAGATATGAATCGCATCAATCAACTCTTTTCCAGCAATCCCCGTAACCTCCTCTCCATCTACTTCTGTGCCGGCTGCCCCACCTTAGAGGGCACAGCCAACGTTATCCGTGCCCTGGAGCGCCACGGCGTGAACATGATTGAAATTGGCATCCCCTTCAGCGACCCCATGGCCGACGGCGTGGTGATTCAGGATGCCGCCACACGCGCCCTGCGCAACGGCATGTCGCTCCGCCTCCTCTTCCAGCAACTGCAAAACATCCGCCAGGAGGTCTCTATTCCGCTCATTCTCATGGGCTACCTCAACCCCATCATGCAATTTGGCTTCGAAGCCTTCTGCCAAGAGTGCGTAGCCTGCGGCATTGATGGCGTCATCATCCCCGACCTCCCCTTCCGCGACTACGAATCTAACTACAAGGCCATTGCCAACCGCTACGACCTGCGGGTTATCATGCTCATCACCCCCGAGACCAGTCTGGAGCGGGTACGCGAGATTGATGCCCATACCGACGGCTTCATCTACATGGTATCGAGCGCAGCCACTACCGGCGCACAGAAGGACTTTGACGCCCAGAAGCAGGCCTACTTCCAGCGCATCGAGTCGTTAGGTCTGCGCAATCCCCGCATGGTAGGCTTTGGCATCAGCAACAAGCAGACCTTCGACGCCGCTTGCGCGCATGCCTCCGGAGCCATTATCGGCAGCCGCTTTGTCACCCTGCTCAACGAGGCCCAAGGCGATGCCAACCAGGCCATAGAAAGGCTGAAAGAGGCCATCAACGGGTAGCGGAAAGGGAAAACCTATCGTCCATAAAAAATAATTTCGTCAGAATGCTTGCAGATACTTAGGAAAAATCGTAATTTCGCCCTGTCATTCGCGAAAGTGAATACGTTTTGTATAAATAAACGTAGTAAACTATGAAGAAAAAGGGAACTGAACTATCTTTTTTTTCGGTCTGTCTGCTGCTTATAACGCTCTCATTGACTGGCTGTAAGCAAGCCAATCAGGGGGCGGAAAAGAAATGGGGGCTGGCTTATGACAGCCTCATGATGGACCGCTCGGTACACCTGTTTGGTGATACCGCTAAACCCTCATGCCATCTGGTCCTAAACCTAACCTATGTGAGTCAAGCCAACGACACCAAGTTCAAGGACAGTCTGAACCACTACCTCTTGGGCTTCTCGTTGGGCGACAAGTTTATCAGCAAAGAGCCCCGCGAGGCGCTTGAGAACTTCGCCACGAATTATGCCAACGCCTATCGCAACGATTTGGAGCCGCTCTACCGCAAAGAGGAGGAGCTGAACGACGGACGGGAGATGGGTGCGTGGTACAACTACTACAAGAAGATTGAGAGCCGCATACAGCGCTGCCAAGGCATCCTGCTGACCTACCGTAACCGCTACGAGGAATTTACCGGAGGGGCCCACGGCATGTATGCCACCACCTTCCTCCACATCGACCTGCGTACGCTGACCCCCGTTACGCTGCATGAGCTCTTTGCCGACGAGGCCACCGATGAGCTGACTGAGCTGTTGTGGCAACAGCTGATGGCAGACAACCAAGTCAGCACCAAAGAGGAGCTCTACGATTTGGGCTACGCCTCGACGGGCGACTTGTTGCCAATCAACAACTTCTACCTCGACGATAAGGGTATTACCTTCTACTATAATGTGTATGACATAGCCCCCTACGCCATGGGACCCATTACCATCACATTAAGCCGCGATAAGGTAGCCCATCTGATAGGCGATGCCTCACTTTGGGGCGATTTATAACACCAATACTTGGACGATGGAACAATCAGCAGGCTTACAACAAATCCTACACTATTTCCCCCAGCTCAGCGAGGTGCAACAACAGCAGTTCGCCGAGCTGGATGCGCTTTACCGCGATTGGAACGCAAAGATTAACGTCATCTCGCGCAAGGACATCGACAACCTCTACGAACATCACATTCTCCACTCGTTAGGTATCGCGCAGGTTATCCGCTTCACCCCCGGTAGCCGCATCATGGACTTAGGTACAGGCGGCGGCTTCCCCGGCATTCCCTTGGCCATCCTCTTCCCCGAGGTGCATTTCCACTTGGTAGATAGCATCGGCAAGAAGGTGCGCGTGGCTGGCGAGATAGCGCAAGCTATCGGACTGAAGAACGTAACTACCGCCCACGAGCGGGCTGAGGAGGAGAAGGGCAAGTTCGACTTCGTAGTAAGCCGTGCCGTGATGCCTTTGGCCGACCTGGTCAAGATTATCCGCAAGAACATCGCCTCCAAGCAGCAGAACGCCCTGCCTAACGGACTGATTTGCCTGAAGGGGGGCGAGCTGGAACGTGAAACCAATCCGCTGAAAAGCCGCACCCACCTCACTAACCTGAGCGACTATTTCAAGGAGCCCTTCTTTGAGACCAAGAAGGTGGTTTACGTTACCCTCTGAGTCCGCTGCCCACAATTCCGTTAATCCTTTCACTAAATACTCATTAAAACAATGAAAGTCAAGAGATTTGAATTCAATATGTTCCCCGTAAACTGCTACGTGCTCTCCGACGAAACGGGCGAAGCCGTAGTGATTGATCCGGGATGCTACTACGAGGAGGAGAAACAGGCGCTGAAGGCCTATATCGAGGCCAACAACCTGAAGGTAACCCACCTGCTCTGTACCCACCTCCACACCGACCACATCTTTGGTACCCCCTTTATGCTCAAGACCTACGGGCTGAAGCCCGAAGCCAATCAGGCGGACGAATTCTGGATTGAAGAGAGCCCCAAGCAGAGCCGTATGTTCGGCATCAAGCTGGAAGAGAATCCTGTACCCGTCGGTACTTACCTGCACGACGGCGATTTCGTTACCTTCGGCACCACCAAGTTAGAGTGCATCCACGTGCCAGGCCACTCGCCCGGCAGCTTAGTCTATTACTGCGCCGACGAGCGTTGCATATTCTCAGGCGACGTGCTCTTCCAGGGCAGTATCGGCCGTGCCGACCTAGCCGGAGGCAACTTCGACACCCTGATTGACCACATCTGCAGCCGCCTCTTTGTATTGCCTAACGAAACGGTAGTCTATCCCGGCCACGGCGCTCCCACCACCATCGGCATTGAGAAAGCGGAGAACCCCTTCTTCCGGTCATAACCCCTTAATAACGATATCACAACCCATTTTTATACTAACGATATGAAAAACGATTCACTGGCCAATCGTCACATTGGCATCAATGAACAGGATGAGCAGATAATGCTCAAGAAAATCGGCGTTGCGTCATTAGACGAACTGATTGACAAAACGCTTCCTAAGAACATCCGTTTGAAACAGCCCATTAACCTGCCCGAGGCTATGACGGAGTATGAGTTTGCACAGCACATCACCCAGCTGGCTGCCAAGAACAAACTCTACACCAGCTACATCGGCCAAGGTTGGTATGGCGCCATCACACCGGCCGTTATCCAACGCAATGTATTCGAAAACCCCGTATGGTACACCTCTTATACACCCTACCAGACCGAAGTGTCGCAGGGACGTCTGGAGGCTTTGCTCAACTTCCAAACCGTGATTACCGACTTGACGGGTATGCCTTTGGCCAACTGCTCGCTGCTCGACGAGGCTACCGCTGCCGCCGAAGCGGTAACGATGATGTTTGCCCTGCGCAGCCGTCAGCAGCAGAAGGAGGGTGCCAAGGTAGTCTTCGTTGATAGCCGCGTATTCGCTCAGACACAGGCTGTCATCAATACCCGCGCCATCCCCCAAGGCATCGAGGTACGCACAGGCCGCTACGAAGAGCTGGAGTTCACCTCCGACCTCTTCGCTTGCCTGGTTCAGTTCCCTGACGCAGACGGTTCCATCAACGACTACCGCGGCTTCGTAGAGAAGGCTCATGCCGCAGGTTGCAAGGTGGCTGTAGCCGCTGATATCCTCAGCTTGGCGCTGATTACACCTCCGGGCGAATGGGGTGCCGATATCGTCTTCGGTAGCACCCAGCGCCTCGGTATCCCCATGTTCTATGGCGGTCCGTCGGCAGCCTATTTCGCTACCCGCGATGAATACAAGCGCAACATGCCCGGCCGTATCATCGGTTGGAGTAAGGATAAGTATGGCCACCTCTGCTACCGCATGGCGCTGCAGACCCGCGAGCAGCACATCAAGCGCGAAAAGGCTACATCGAATATCTGTACCGCACAGGCCCTGCTGGCTACCATGGCCGGTATGTATGCCGTCTATCACGGTCCTGAAGGCATCCGTGGCATTGCCGAGCGCATCCACAGCATCGCCGTAGAGCTGGAGAAGCGCATCAACGCCTTAGGTTATTGCCAAAAGAACGCCAACTACTTTGACACGCTGCGCTTCGCTCTGCCCGACCACCTCTCAGCCCAGCAAATCCGCACCATCGCCCTGAGTAAAGAGGTCAACCTCTACTACTTCAAGAATGGCGACGTGGGTCTGAGCATCGACGAGACCACAGACCTGGCTGCCATGAACGTGCTGTTGAGCATCTTCTCCATTGCCGTAGGCAAGGATTGCGAAAAGGTAGCCGCCCTGCCCACAGAGGCCGCTCCTATTGCACAGGCTCGTACCAGCAGCTACCTCACCCACAAGGTCTTCAACAGCTACCACACCGAGACCGAGATGATGCGTTACATCAAGCGTCTTGACCGCAAGGATATCTCGCTGACCCATAGCATGATTTCTTTAGGCTCTTGCACCATGAAGCTGAACGCCGCCGCCGAGATGCTCCCCTTGAGCCGTCCGGAGTTCATGAACATCCACCCCTTGGTGCCCGAGGATCAGGCTGAAGGTTACAAGGAGATGATTCAGAACCTGAGCGACGAGCTGACCGCCATCACCGGCTTTGCTGGCGTAACGCTTCAGCCCAATTCGGGTGCCGCAGGCGAATACACCGGTTTGCGCATCATCCGTGCCTACTTAGAGAGCATCGGTCAGGGCCACCGCAACAAGATTCTGATTCCCGCTTCGGCTCACGGCACCAACCCCGCCTCGGCTATTCAGGCCGGTTTCACCACCGTAACCTGCGCTTGCGACGACCGCGGTAACGTGGATATGGACGACCTCCGTGCCAAGGCTGAAGCCAACAAGGATGACCTGGCTGCCTTGATGATTACCTACCCCTCTACACACGGTATCTTTGAGAGCGACATCGTAGAGATTTGCCGCATCATCCACGCTTGCGGCGCACAGGTCTATATGGACGGAGCCAACATGAACGCCCAGGTAGGTTTGACCAACCCCGGCACCATAGGCGCAGACGTTTGTCACCTCAACCTCCACAAGACCTTCGCTTCGCCTCACGGTGGTGGCGGTCCTGGTGTAGGCCCCGTTTGCGTAGCCAAGCACCTTGTACCCTTCCTGCCTGGCCACGTCAGCCTGGGCAACAGCGCCAACCAGGTGGCAGCCGCGCCTTACGGTAGCGCCGGTATCCTGCCTATCACCTACGGTTACATCCGCATGATGGGTGCCGAAGGTTTGACCCGTGCCACCAAGATTGCCATTCTGAGTGCCAACTACCTGGCCGCCTGCTTCGAGGAGACCTATGGTACGGTTTATCGCGGCAAGAACGGCACCGTAGGCCATGAGATGATCTTAGAGTGCCGCAAGCTGCACGAGGAGACCGGCATCAGCGAGAACGACATTGCCAAGCGTCTGATGGACTTCGGCTACCACGCTCCTACCCTCTCATTCCCCGTTCACGGTACGCTGATGATTGAGCCGACTGAGAGCGAGAGCCTGGCCGAACTGGATAACTTCGTCAAGGTGATGCTCACCATCTGGGACGAGATTCAGGAGGTGAAGAATGGCACAGCCGACAAGGAGGACAACGTACTGGTTAACGCACCTCACCCCGAATACGAGGCTGTGGCTGACGAGTGGAACCACAAGTACAGCCGTGCGAAGGCCATCTACCCCATCGAGAGCGTACGCGACAACAAGTTCTGGGTCAACGTAGCCCGCGTAGATAACACCCTGGGCGACCGCAAGCTGTTGCCCACCTGCTACGGCTGCTTCGATTGATTCCGCCAAAGGTAAGATAAAGTCTGAAAAAGACAAAGAGAGAGAGCTGCTCACCACAGCTCTCTCTTTTTTCTTTGGAGACTCCAAAACCCTCGCATCCAACCGTTTTCAGAATAGACCAGACATGACAGCACAAACCAATGCCGACATTCAGTCTGCCATACGCGTCCGATTGTTGAACAAGGAAAAGCAGCTGTCAGCCCAATTGTGTGCATCAGGTATCATCTCTGTAGAAACGCTCAGGAGTCTGATGGTTTCCATCGATATTCTATTCGACCATGACGGTCAGCTGCCCTTGAATAAGCGGAAGAGTATAGCAAATCGGTTCAACGGACCGCTATATATTCGTTTGTTCCGCCCTACCCCTGCTGTCCGTAAATGGATAGACCAGCGTCTGCATGATTGGGTCATTTCTGCCTTCGATTTGGGAAGAGGTTTCCTTATTGTTCAAAAAGAAGAGTATAAGACACTGAATGAACTGACTACCTCAAATACATTTTCAGATGCGGAGCGAGAGAAAATCCAGACCATATTCCATGAAATAGAGGATAACGTAAGCGATATGGAGCTATTGTTGGAAACGCTACGGAACGATTTTCCTATCTCCTACCGTCATGCGCTGACAGACAAAGCCCTAAGGATGTTGCTCTGTGAACGACGTCGAACCTGGACTCACTTTGCCGATATAGGCATGATCACCGAAAAGGAACTAAGTGAGCAGCTCGATGAAATCAGCCAGTTGCCACACACTGACAGCATGTTCAAGCGACTGATGAATCTCATCCGAAAGGCATCATCGCCTGTGGAAAAGGAAACATAAGAGAATGATGGGATAGATAGATTTACATAATGTAGGAAATCAATTATCAACAGGATGAGATAGATTTCCATTGAAGTGTAATTTTTTAGTTTTTACTACTTTATTCTATTCCTAATTAGTAGTAATTCGCATGGTAAATAATGTATTACTTGTGGTGACGAGAATACGTGCATTATGGTCGTCAATCTGCGCTTCGTCCATTTGGTATGCACATGAATTTCTCCAATCGGAAAAAGGGAACTCCTTTCTCCTCCACCACAATAAAGCATTCCCATGCCTATGGCGGAAAAAGAAAGGAGTAAGGTCTGATTCTTTTAATACATCAAGCCATGCGTTTTTTCAACAAAGACTGTTTTTAACAACACATTACTAGACTCTCACATAATCATTGTGATTGCGATATTATTTGTCCCTATAGAACTTTCGATCAACTTTTCCATTATATGTGTGTTTTATCTCTTTTGCCTGCTCATAATACAAAGGTATTTTAAAAGACTCCAGTCTACTTTTAAGATAATCTATCAAGTTCCTTAGATTAAACTCTACACCTTCCTCAACTACGTATATTAACTTTTGAACACACCCCATAATAGGATGATTTGAACTGACACAAATACAGTCCACTATCCCTTCATAAGATTGCACCACACTTTCAATCTCTGTTGGATGAATTTTATATCCTCCAACATTAATCACTTCCCCCTTCCGACCAGCGAGCATTAATCTACCCTCATCATCAAACGATCCATAATCAGATGTATAAAAGACACCATCTTTTAACACTTCATTAGTTAGTTGCTGATCTCCGACATATCCAGACATAAGAGTAGCACCTTTACAAGCAATCATGCCATCAGAAGTAATCATTACATCAGAATTCTTCATTGCATGACCTAAACATCCACCAATTACACCCTCATGGCAAAAATCATGAGTAGAAATAATACCTGTCTCTGTAGAGGCGTAAGTATTATATAATCGAGCATGTGGCATAATCTTTCTTAACTCCCACATATCAGTTTCCATTAGAGCAGCTCCTCCTGTTTCAATAAAATCAATCCTATCTGAAT
>CAMAMO010000047.1 GCA_945836915.1 uncultured Mediterranea sp. | reverse complement strand
GGGTGGTGCCATCGATGCAGAGGTTATCTCGGCCATCGCAGTCGTAAGCGCCAGCACTCTCAAAGGTGAGGTTGCGCAGAATCAGATTAGAAGAGCCAGATTTAAAATAGAGAATGCCTGACGTAGAGGCGTCACGCTGCGCACTGACCAGTTTGGAGCCCGACACACCCAGCAGGGTCTTGTTATGGGCCTCGACTGAAAGCACATTGGTGAAGGAGATTTCACCTTGAACATAGATAATCAGCGGTTCGGTGCGTTTCAGGGCGCTACTAAGCTCGTTGACTGTAGTGACCACGACAGAAGAGCCTCCCTCTCCACCCGTTGGCTTCTGGGTGAGCGAAGCAAAACCGACCGGTTCACCAGGCAAGGTATTCTCAGGCTTGGTATCTGTCGAACCGCCAGAAGAGGGCTGCTGGTTATTCGGCTGATCATTGTTATTGGGGATGTTGGGGGCTTCAGCCTGCGCAGGCGATGAGGAACAGGCCACAACCATCATGACCATAAGAAGGCAAAACAGGTTTTTCAGTGTCATTGGTAGGATTATTTTAGTCAAATAATAGGTGGAACTCTACACGAGCTCCTTTCACGGGGACAAAAGTAGCGCTTTTTTTGCCGGACGATGTAGATTATCCGCCCATAGATGTCGAATAATTGATTTAAAAGTGTAATTTTGCACCATAATCAATGTCACATCTATGAAGCGAGCCCTTCTGTTAGCGATTCTGAGCAGTTTCCTGCTCCACACCCTCTCAGCTCAAGAGGGCGAAAGAGGCTATGAAATCAGTCGGCGCATGCCCCTCTTCTACCAGCAGCTGAAGGCGCAGCTTACCTACCCCATGGCTTGGGGAAAGAGTAACACCACCGACTTCACCACCTGGCGTAACGAGGGGCGCGAGATGCTGGACCACTGCCTGCAGCTGATGCCTCCGCCCTCACGCCAATGGGAGGTGGAGGTGGTAGCCTGCGAAAAACGCCAGGGTTACGAAGCGCAGCGCATCACCTTCAACCTCTCCGCTTGGAGCCGCGTACCCGCCTATCTGCTGATACCCGAGGGAGAAGAGCCCTTCCCTGCCCTCCTGCTGCTGCACGACCACGGCGCCCACTTCAGCATAGGCAAGGAGAAGATGGTACGCCCCTTTGGCGTGGCCGATAGCGTGGCTCAGGATGCCCAGACATGGGTGGAGAAGTGCTACGACGGCAGCTACGTAGGCGACTCGCTGGCTGCACGGGGCTACGTGGTGCTGATCGTCGATGCACTGCTGTGGGGCGACCGCGGCTGCGAGGAGCAACGCCTCGGAAAGCCCAAGTTCCGCACCTACGACGTCCAGCAGGCCTTGGCCTCGAATCTGATGCAGATGGGCAGTTCGCTGGCCTCCATCATCCATGGCGACGACCTACGTAGCGCGGAGTTTCTCTCCTCGCTCAGCTGCGTTGATCCCCGCCGTATCGGCTGTTTGGGATTCTCCATGGGGGCTTACCGCGCCTGGATGCTGGCCGCCATGACCGACCTCATCAGCTGCTCAGCCGCCATCTGCTGGCTCAACACTACTGAACAGCTCATGACCCTGACCAACAACCAAAACAAAGGCGGCTCGGCCTTCGCCATGCTAGTGCCTCAGCTTCGTCTCTACATGGACTATCCCCACGTGGCCGCATTGGCCTGTCCTAAACCAGCCCTCTTCTTCAACGGCAGGAACGACAAGCTTTTCCCCGTAGAAGGGGTGGAAGAGGCATTCAAGCACCTGCACGAGGTGTGGCAGAGCCAGCAGGCCGAAGAGAGGCTCGTCACCAAGCTGTGGGATGAGAAGCACTACTTTAACCGAGCGATGCAGACAGAGACCTACCGCTTCTTCGACCGCTATCTGAAAGAATCACGAATCAACAAAACAAAACAGTAAAGGTATGAAAATAGCAATTATCGGCGCGGGCAATATGGGTGGAGCCATTGCCCGCGGCTTGGCCAAAGGCTCCATCATCCCCACCGACGCCCTTTGGGTAGCCAACCCCTCAGCGGGGAAGCTCGATGCCCTGAAGCGTGAGTTCCCGGAAATCCACACCACGCACAGCAATGCCGAAGCCGCGGCAGAGGCTCAGCTCGTCATCCTGGCCGTGAAGCCTTGGCTAATGGCCTCGGTTTGCAGGGAGATTGAGTGGTCTGCCTGCCAGATGATAGCCTCCGTAGCGGCTGGCATCTCCATGGAGCAACTCCAAGCGATGACCCAAACCAGCGGCAAACCCATCTTCCGCATCGTGCCCAATACGGCCATCAGCCTGGGAGCCAGCATGACCCTCATAGCCGCCAGCGGAGCCACCACGGAGCAGGAGCAGTGGATCATCAGCCTCTTCCAAGAGATGGGTATCGCCATGCTCATCCCCGAAGCAAAGATTGCCGCCACCACGGCGATGACCTCGTGCGGCATTGCCTATGCCTTGAAATATATCCAAGCGGCCATGCAGGCCGGCATCGAACTGGGTGTCTATCCAAAAGATGGCATGAAGATGGTGGCCCAATCCATGAAAGGGGCTGCCGAACTGATTCTGCAAAACGAAACCCACCCCTCGGTGGAGATTGACAAGGTCTGCACCCCTGGCGGCATCACCATCAAGGGTATCAACACCCTGGAGCACGAAGGCTTCAGCTCAGCCCTGATCAAAGCCATTAAGGCCTCATGCCCCTCTTGACAACAAACAACCTTATAATAAACACAATCACGGTATGAAGACAAACATGATGGCCGCCCTCGGTGTGGCCTTAACCCTTACCGCATGCAACATGCAGAAATGGAACGAAACCGCGTGCGACGGTTACCAACTCATCACCCAGAAAGGTGGAGCCACCTTGGGCTACTCCACCAAGTCGGGCATCCAGATTATTGAGCAAGACGGATTCGCCTTCAAGGATTTGGATCGCGACGGCGTTATCTCGCCCTATGAAGATTGGCGTCTGCCAGTGGAGCAGCGCGTAGAGGACCTGGCCAAACGCCTCTCTATCGAGGAGATTGCCGGACTGATGCTCTACAGCAACCACCAAGCGTTACCAGCCACCACCTACGACGTATCCACCTACAACGGCAAACCCTACAGCGACGGCGAAGCCCAACCTTGGGAGGTAACCGACCATCAGAAGAAGTTCCTGAAGGAGGACCACCTACGCCACGTGCTGATTACCACGGTTGAAAGCCCCGAAGTGGCCGCCCGATGGAACAACGAAGTGCAAGCCTTTGTGGAGGGATTGGACCACGGCATTCCCGCCAACAACTCTTCTGACCCACGCCACTCAGCCCGCTCGGATGCAGAGTTCAACGCTGGCGGTGGAGGAAAGATTTCGATGTGGCCCGGTCCGCTAGGCTTAGCCGCCACCTTCTCTCCCCAGGTGATGAAGCTGTTTGGCGAGATTGCCTCCGAGGAATACCGTGCCCTTGGCTTCGCCACAGCCCTCTCTCCGCAAGTGGATATCGCTACTGAGCCCCGCTGGTACCGTTGCAGCGGCACCTTTGGTGAAGACCCCAAGCTGGCAGCCGATCTGGCCCGCGCCTACTGCGATGGCTTCCAAACCTCGGAAGGAGAGTATGAGGTGGCCAACGGATGGGGTTACCGCAGCGTCAACGCCATGGTGAAGCACTGGCCCGGCGGAGGCGCCTGTGAAGCGGGCCGCGATGCCCACTATGGCTTCGGCAAATTCTCAGTCTATCCGGGTGGGAATTTTGCCATGCATAAGATTCCCTTCACTGAAGGCGCCTTCAAGCTCGATGGCAAGACCCAGATGGCGTCGGCTGTGATGCCTTACTACACCATCTCCTACGGTCAGACCGAGAAGAACGTAGCTAATAGCTTCAACACCGAGATTATCACCAACCAGCTGCGTGGCGAGGCCGGTTTCGACGGTGTAGTCTGCACCGACTGGGGCATTACAGCCGACGAGGTGCACCCCGGCGTACACAGCGGCAAGCCTTGGGGCGTAGAGGGTGAGAGTGTGGCCCGTCGCCACTACATCGCCTTGATGGCCGGTGTGGATCAGTTTGGCGGCAACAACGACAAAGTGCCCGTGCTCGAAGCCTACCAGATGGGTGTGGAGGAGCATGGCGAAGAGTGGATGAATCAGCGCATGCGCCAATCAGCCCGCCGCCTGCTGGCCAACATCTTCCGCACGGGTCTGTTTGAGAATCCCTACCTTGACCCCGCCAAGACCAGCGAAGTGGTGGGCAAACCCGAATACATGGCCATTGGCTACGAAGCCCAAGTGAAGAGCGCCGTGATGCTGAAGAACCACAACCAGGTGCTCCCCATCAAGGAGAAGGTGAAGGTCTATATCCCCGAACGCCACGTACCAGCCCACAAAGCCTTCTGGGGCAACACCATTCCAGAGCAGACCATCACCCCCGTAAGCAAGGAGTTGGCCAAGCGCTACTTCACCCTGGTGGCCACACCCGCAGAGGCCGACTTGGCTATCGTCTTCATTGAATCGCCCAATAGCGGCTGCGGCTACGACGTGGAAGAGGCCAAATCGGGCAAAGGCAACGGTTATCACCCCATCAGCCTGCAGTACAGCGACTACACCGCCACCAAGGCGCGTGCCAAGAGCATTGCCGGCGGCGACCCCTATGAGAAGAGCGACAACCGCTCCTACCTGGGCAAGAGCGCCAAGACCGTCAACAAGGGCGATATGGAGTTAGTCATCAATACCAAGCGCGCCATGGGCAACAAGCCAGTCGTTGTTTCAGTCAACCTGAGCAACCCCACCGTCTTCAGCGAGATAGAGCCTTATGCTGACGCCCTCTTTGTAACCTTCGATATCCAGCATCAGGTTATCCTTGATCTGGTTACCGGTCGCTACGAGCCCTCAGCCCTGCTGCCCCTGCAGATGCCAGCCAACATGGAGACCGTAGAACAGCAAGCAGAAGACACCCCGCGTGATATGAAGTGCTACCGCGATGCCGACGGCAACAGCTACGACTTCGCCTTCGGACTGAACTGGAACGGCGTCATCAACGACGAACGTGTAGCCCGATACAAATAAGGCTACAACGCCAAAGCTCTAATCAACCTCTAACCTTCCTCTAACCTTCCTCTAACGATTCTCTAATCGGGGATTAGAGGAAGATTAGAGGAACTATAGAGTTACTTGGGACTTACCATAGACCTACCTTAGAGCTACCCTATGGCTACTTACCACCTTTTATATGACTAAGGCCCCTTCTTTATATAGCTACAGACCCTCTATTTGATGTAGAAGACGCCCTGTATTAAACGAAAAAACTCCCCGCTCGACCGAAGTCTTGCGGGGAGTGTTCTATTTAGACTCTACTGAGTCAGCTTCACTGCGGGGAATTAGTCGAGCTGAGCCAGCTTGTTGTCAGAACCGAGCACGTTGATGATTTTGTGCTTGTAGAGCTTCTCCATGTTGTCGCGAGCGGGACCCAGGTACTTGCGGGGGTCGAACTCAGCGGGCTTCGTAGCGAAGACCTCACGGATAGCAGCGGTCATAGCCAGACGAGAGTCAGAGTCGATGTTGATCTTGCAGACAGCGCTCTTAGCAGCCTTACGCAGCTCCTCTTCGGGGATACCGATAGCAGCTTCCAGCTTGCCACCATACTTGTTGATAGTCTCAACCTCTTCCTGAGGAACAGAAGATGAGCCGTGGAGTACGATGGGGAATCCGGGCAGTTTCTCCATTACACCGTCGAGCACTTCGAATGCCAAGGGAGGAGGAACCAGACGACCGGTAGCGGGATCTACGTGGCACTGTTCGGGTTTGAACTTGTAAGCACCGTGAGACGTACCGATTGAGATAGCCAGAGAGTCGCAACCCGTACGAGTAGCGAAGTCGATGACCTCTTCGGGGTTAGTATAAGTGTGGTGATCAGCGCAAACTTCATCTTCAACGCCGGCCAATACACCGAGTTCACCTTCTACAGTTAC
Organism: uncultured Mediterranea sp.; assembly: GCA_945836915.1. Lineage (GTDB taxonomy): Bacteria > Bacteroidota > Bacteroidia > Bacteroidales > Bacteroidaceae > Bacteroides. Next base: position 8,202 of record CAMAMO010000047.1, on the reverse strand, counting down.
ACCATACTGGTGAGCATAGTCAACCACTTTCTTAGTCAGAGCAACGTTCTCTTCGTAGGGGAGGTGTGAACCGTCAATCATCACAGATGAGAAGCCCATGTCAACGCAAGACTTGCAGAGCTCGAAGCTATCACCGTGGTCGAGGTGAAGAACGATTTCGGGGTGATTGCAACCCAACTCCTTAGCGTACTCAACAGCACCCTCAGCCATGTAGCGGAGCAGAGTCTGGTTAGCATAGTTACGAGCACCCTTAGATACCTGCAGAATAACCGGAGACTTAGTCTCTACAGCAGCCTTAACAATAGCCTGCAACTGCTCCATGTTATTGAAGTTGAAAGCGGGGATAGCGTAACCACCCTTGATAGCCTTAGCAAACATCTCTTTGGTGTTTACCAGACCTAATTCTTTGTAATTAACCATTTGTTTAAAGTTTATTTGTTAGTGAATCAAATTTTCTGCTGCAAAAGTAATCATTCTTAGCGAAAGAGAAGGCCTTATCGCCGATTTCTTTTTACACTTTTGACTTAAATCAACCATCATTAGCGGATAATGGGGGAAATAGGAGAGATATTGGCAACCCCATATTGCATTTATCCCCCTCGCGACGCCCTATTTGCCCCGACGGAGATAGACGATAGTGGGCAGGTGGTCGCTGTAGCCGTTGAGCCACTTCCTGCCGGCATGCGTGCGCAGGATGGTTCCTTTGTATTTACCCTCTTGCTCGAAGAGGTAGGGTGCACGGAAGATGGCGTGATGATCGTAACGCAACCGCTTCCCCTCGCTCAGCAAGGTGGAGGAGAGCAGAATCTGGTCGAAGAGGTTCCACGCCCCTTTATAAAGTAAGGTACCCTGTTTCTCATCCTCCAGCACCTGCCACCAGGGGTTGTAGAACTCGCCAGGCTGTACCTCGGCCATCTGTTTGCGGGCACCCAGCGTCTGGAGGCTCTCATCCATCGGGTCATCATTGAGGTCGCCCATCACAATGAGCTTCAGCTTGGGGTTGGTGCGCAGCAGCGAATCCTTGAGCGCCTTGACCTGACGGGCCGCATGAACCCGCACAGGCGACTTCGCTCCGCGCGAAGGCCAGTGGTTCACAATCACCGCCACCCGCTCACGCGCCAGCTTGCCGGTTACAATCAGAAAGCCACGCGTCAGATGTACGGTGTCTCCCTCGAAGGGGATGGAGGGGACGAGCAGACTGCGCTTCACCTTGAACTGCTTGGGGTCATAAAGCAACGCACAATCTATGCCGCGCTTGTCGGGCCCCTCGTAGTGGATGTAGCGGTACTGAGCCAATGCCGGCTGGGCCAGCAGGTCATCCAGCACATGGTAGTTCTCCACCTCGGCCACGCCCACAAAGGCCGGACCTTGCGGCACCTCCTCACGCGACAGCTCGCCCAACACACGCGCCATGTGGTCAATCTTCGCCTCATACTTCCGGGCCGTCCACTGGTATTTACCATCGGGCAGGAACTCCTGATCCTGCTTTCCGACGTCGTGAATCGTGTCGAAGAGATTCTCCAAATTATAAAAAGCCACACTATAAAGGCGGTTGCGTCCACGTTGCGCCGAGGCCGTCAGCAGCGAGGCCAGGCAGAGTAAAATCAATGCATATTTCTTCATTTTCAACCTGTTTTTAGGGATAAAACCATTATTTCGCGCTACAAAAATGAGAAAATAAACGGATTATTCCTATTTTTTTGGCCAACTTTTTTTTATTTCGCAGAAATGTATTACCTTTGCCGCTCGAAAAGTGACCATTACACAATTTACCAAATAGTTATCAGCTTAATTAAAAGGAATAATAATTAAAAAAATAACATAACAATGAAAAAAGGTATTCATCCCGAAAATTATCGTCCCGTTGTATTCAAGGATATGTCAAACGGCGATATGTTCCTGTCACGTTCAACCGTAGCCACTAAAGAGACTATCGAGTTCGAAGGTGAAACTTATCCTCTCGTTAAGTTGGAAATCTCTAACACCTCTCACCCCTTCTACACCGGTAAGTCTAAGCTGGTTGACACCGCCGGTCGTGTGGATAAGTTCATGAGCCGTTACGGCAACCGCAAGAAATAAGCCACCTTATTATATATAAGGTTAAGCGAGAGGCAGAGGTGAAACCCACTTCCGCCTCTCGTTTTTTATACCCATTTCCCCAAAAACATAGAATTTCAACCTATGAACATCAAAGTCCCCACTAAAATAGAGAAGTACAGTTCGCACTACAAAGAGAACGACCTATGGAGCAAGATTAAAAAAGTAGCCAAAAGTGCCGGCATAAAAGTCATCTACGCAGCGCTTTTGCTCTATAACGTCTTGGAGTCACCCCATGTAAATCTTACTGATAAGTTGAAAATCTATGGCGCATTAGGATACTTTATTCTTCCATTTGATGTGATACCAGATTACATTCCTCTGATAGGGTACTCCGATGACCTAACCGCCCTACTCTGTGTTCTCCGCACCGTATGGAGCAACGTCACTCCAGAAATCAAAGCCCAATCCATGAACAAACTGCAAGAGTGGTTCGGAGATGTGGATGAAGTAAGATTAGGTATACCTTAATTCCGCAACATAATTAATAATTATTTTTCTATTAGATTGCACAAGGTGTAGCCCCCACTAATTTTCTACTGACCCACTAATCTTCCGCTGAGCCCTAAGTTTCAACAACTTAGTATTGAATTTACCCTAACGAAAAAACGACCCAGGATATAACCTGAGTCGTTCTTCGTGGTGTCACCAGGAATCGAACCGGGGACACAAGGATTTTCAGTCCTTTGCTCTACCAACTGAGCTATGACACCATTGTTTCTCAATTGCGGTGCAAAGGTAGAGCTTTTTTTTGAAATGACAAACTTTTCGGCATTCTTTTTTCAAAAAATGCTATTTTTCTTCTTTTAGGGGGTTCCAACCTTGTGCTTTGAGCTCAAATTCCTGTCCGTCGCGGGTTACCAGAGCGCAACCCAGTTCGGGTTTGGTGATGTGGCCTATCAGGCGGACACCTTCAATCTCTGAGATTTTGTCGTAGTCGCTCAGGGGAACGGTGAAGAGTAGTTCGTAGTCTTCTCCGCCATTGAGGGCGCAAGTAGTGACGTTCATGTCGAGCTCCTCGGCCATGATGGCGGTTTGGTAGTCGATAGGCAGATGCTCTTCGTAGATACGGCAACCTACCTTGCTCTGAGTGCAGATATGAAGGGCTTCGGAGGAGAGACCGTCACTGATGTCCATCATGGCGGTGGGTTGGATGTGGGCTTCGGCCAGACGTTCGATGATGTCGCGGCGTGCTTCGGGCTTGAGCTGACGCTCTAAAATATACTCTTTGCCGGCAAAATCGGGTTGCTCGCCTTGGTTGGCACCAGTCAACACCAGCTTTTCGCGTTCAAGCAACTGGAGGCCCATATAGGCGGCACCTAAATCACCGCTTACGCAGAGCAGGTCAGTTTCTTTGGCGCCGTTGCGATAGACTATCTTTTCCTTGGGGGCTTCGCCTATGCAGGTGATGCTAATGGTCAGACCTGTCATGGACGAGGTGGTATCGCCACCTACAATATCTACATGGTACTCCTCGCAAGCCAGGCGGATGCCGGCATAGAGTGCCTCCATATCCTCTACGCTGAACCGTTTGGATACGCCCAGTGAGACCGTAATCTGGGTAGGCGTACCATTCATGGCGTAGATGTCGGAGAAGTTGACAACAGCAGATTTATAGCCTAAGTGTTTCAGGGGCACATAGGTGAGGTCGAAATGCACCCCTTCGAGTAGCAGGTCAGTGGTGATAAGGGTTTGCATCTCTTCAGGGCGGCTCAACACGGCGGCGTCATCGCCCACGGCATAGCGGGTAGAGGGCTGACAATTCTCCAGCCCTTCTGTAAGGTGGCGAATCAGCCCGAATTCGCCCAAAGTAGAAATCTCTGTAGCCATAGCTTACTGACGTTTAATTAGTTCGCGCATGATGGCCGTCATACGGGGTTGAGCTGCATCGGCAGCCTTCTGTACCTCCTCGTGGGTCACCTCTACAATCTTTCCCTCTACACCCAAATCGGTGATGATGGAGACGCCAAACACCTTGAGGCCACAGTGGTTGGCTACAATCACTTCGGGCACGGTACTCATACCTACGGCGTCAGCGCCGAAGATGCGGAACAGCTTGTACTCAGCCGGTGTTTCGAAAGTGGGGCCTTGGGTTCCCACATAGACACCATGCTGTACCTTGATACCCAACTCCTCAGCGATAGCATCTGCCTGGCTAATCAGGGATTTGTCATAGGCTTCGCTCATATCCGGGAAACGCGGGCCGTAAGGGATGTTTTTCCCGCGCAGCGGATGCTCAGGGAAGTAGTTGATGTGATCGGTGATAATCATCAGGTCGCCTATCTCAAAGTCGGGGTTGGTGCCTCCAGCGGCGTTAGATACGAAGAGGCGTTTGATACCCAGTTCGCGCATCACCCGTACGGGGAAGGTGACCTCCTTCATAGAGTAGCCTTCATAGTAGTGAAAGCGTCCCTGCATGGCCATGATATCCTTGCCACCTAACTTACCGAAGATAAGTTTGCCGCTATGCCCTTCAACAGTGGAAACTGGGAAGTTGGGAATCTCATTATAGGGGATTTCACGCTTGTCAGTGATTTCAGTTGCCAGACTACCTAAACCCGTACCCAGAATAATGGCGGTTTCAGGACTGGTGGTCATTTGCGCTTTAATGTAAGCGGCTGTTTCTTGAATGCGTTCTAACATAATGAATAATCTGTTTATTGAATGATTCTTTTTGATTGTTGAGTATCTCAATTTCGATTGGGAGTACGTAGAAGTACGGCTTTAACCCATCGCTAAGAGCTGGGTGGGTTATCAGTCGAGAGGCATCTTTCTCGGTGGTGATGAGCAGCCTATTCTCTCCTTTCAGTTCGCTGAAATGGCGCTCTATATCTGCCAGATCTTTGTTGCTGAAGTGGTGATGGTCAGGGTAGGCCAAATGAATGACCTGGCCGCCATGACGCTGTACCTCATGAAGCAGTGTATCAGGGTTAGCTATACCGCTAACCAAAAGAATGGATGCGGTGGCATTCACGATAGGATGGGGGGCGGCTACCTGGGGGAAGAGAGGGTAGAGCGCACCATAATGGAGACGGGAGAAATAGATGGCCTGATAGGAGTGAATCTGGAGTCGCTTAGCTACGATATTGTAGTCGATGGGTTTTAAATTATCAGGACATTTGGTGACGATAATAATTTGTGCTCTGTGGCGTCCATACATCGGTTCGCGCAATCGGCCTGCTGGCAAGAGGGCATCGTCGCACCACAGGCGGTGGTAGTCTGTGAGCAGGATATTCAGACCCGCACGTACATAGCGATGCTGATAGGCATCGTCGAGCAGAACAACCTGTGGCGGTTGTGGCAGTTGAAGCAGCTGGTTAATACCGCGGCAACGGTTAGCGTCAACAGCTACATGTAGTCGGGGGAACTTGTTCCTCATCTGGAGGGGTTCGTCGCCAAGATCATCGGCTGTAGAGGTGGCGGTGGCAAGCACGAATCCTGTACTGCGTCGCTTGTAGCCGCGGCTCAGTGTGGCCACAGACCACCCTTGCCCCTGAAGCAGGCGGATAAGGTATTCGGTATGAGGTGTCTTGCCTGTACCACCTACGGCTAAGTTTCCTATGCAGATAATGGGAACATGAAAGCTCTTTGACTGGAGCCATCCCCAGTCAAAGAGCTTGTTTCTCAGGCTTATCACTCCGCCATAAAGCCATGCCAAGGGGAGTAGCCAATAGTTAATGTGGCGTTTATTCATTCATTTATTGCAGGTTCAAATCAAACGGTATGCGGGCCTGTATGGGATCCATATCGGTGAATTGCTCTATGCGATCAATCTGCTGCATCAACTGGCCGGCTTTGCTACGGGCCATGAAATGGTTGACCATGGTGTTGCCAAAACCTCCCTCCATCAACTCCTCGAAGAAACTGCTCTTAGCGGGATAGTTCATGATGGTGTACTGTTCTACCTCTGCCTTGTTGATGGCTACTTCGAGAGCGGTGTCGAGACCGCCAAGTAGGTCAACCAGCCCCAACTCTTTGGCTTTCTCACCGGTCCAGATACGACCCTGGGCGATGGCATTAATGCTCTCTTTGTCCATTCCGCGTCCGTCAGAGCAACGGGTGAGGAAGAGGTCATACCCCCTATTGATGTGGTTCTGAATCAAAGCTTTTTCATCAGCACTCATGGGGCGAGTCAGGTTGCCGAAGTCTGACATGCGGTTGGTCTTGACTGCGTGGGTGTGAACCCCCAGTTTATCCCGTACCAAACCTTGAAGGTTAGGAACCATGCCGAAGATGCCAATCGAACCAGTCAGTGTGGTAGGTTCGGCAACAATGCTATCGGCTCCACAAGCGATGTAGTAGCCACCGGATGCAGCATAGTTGCCCATGCTGACGATGACGGGTTTCTTTTCTTTCAATTGTTTTACGGCATACCAAATTTGCTCAGAGCCATAGGCACTACCACCCGGTGAGTTGATGCGGATGACTACGGCTTTGACATCATCATCCTTAGCTAGCTTGTTCAACTCCTTCACCATCTTTTTGGATTCTATGACCGGTTCGCCAAAGTTTGAGTTATTGTCGTCAATTCCACCTTCGGCGTAATAGACTGCAATGACGTTTCCGCTTTTGTCACGGGGAACATTCTTCTTGACATTAATCATCTGGTTGAGGCTGAGGGTGTGAATATCGTCCTCGTCATCAGCCTCCATCAACTGGGCCAGATAGGAGCGAACATCGCTTTGGTACATCAAGGTGTCTGCCAGACCGGCGGCAACGCAGGCTTCTGCAGATTGCAAGGCCATCATCTGATCGGCAGCCTGCTGTAGCTGCTCCTTGCTGAGTTGTCGGCTTTCGCTTACAGAGGAAAGGATATGGTCCCAAACTGACGTGATGTAGGCAGAGAGTTGTTCGCGGTTGGCGTCGCTCATCTCATTGTAGAGGTAGGGCTCAACAGCTGATTTATAGGTGCCTACCTTGAAGACTTGCATCTCAATGCCTAATTTGTCCAGCAGGTCTTTGAAGTAGATGGGTGTGGAGGCCAATCCGCGCCAATCTACGCTGCCTTGGGGATTGAGGATGACCTTATCTGCGACGCTGGCTACATAGTAGAGTCCCTGAATGTAGTTGTTGGCATAGGCCACAATAAACTTCCCTGAACTCTTGAAGTCAACCAGTGCATCGCGGATAGCCTCGAGTGAAGCGTAGCTGGTGGTCAGGATATTACATCGTAGGTAGATTCCCTTGATTTTGTCATTCTCTTTAGCCTTTTTGATAGAGGCGAGGACATCATCTAGACCGATATAAGTCATGTCGGCCTGAGAAAGCATGAAGTCGATGGGAGAACTCTCCATGCTGCGCTCATTCATGACACCGTTGAGGTTGAGTTCCATGACGGAGTTGTCTTCTACTTGAGTTTCTGACTCAGAAGATGCTGCCATGCCAAAGATGGCCAGCATACTGATGAAAAACAGCGCAACTGTAGCGACGATTATGCCCACAACCGTTGCCAGGGTGAATTTGAGGAAATCTTTCATACGTATCTATTTGTTTTGTTACTATTCTGAACTCTATCTCTGGTAATATCAACCACAAAGATAGTTGTTTCTTTTAAATCCTACACCATCAGTCGCCTTTTTTTTGTGAATATCACAGCAATAGCTCTAAAAAATAGAGCGACTGGCCTGCAGACAGCCCTTGATTTGAAGTATGGGGCTGACTGAGGCCAGTCTTTTTAAGATTTTCTCTCTCCCTTAGAAGGGTGAGGTGTTTTATTTACAGAATGCTCTTTACTGTAGCGAGCATGCCCTTCTCTTGGATGCTGTTGAGGAACTCGGTCACCATATCGGTCAAGCCGGGAATGGCGTTGAGGTCGCCGTGTTCGCCCCAGATCAAATCCTTGGCAGCGAGTACGCCTTCGGCTACGCGACGAGTGTCACCAGTAGCCCACAAATCCTTGAGCAGCTGCATGATTTCCGCTGCATCGTTGGGTACAATCTCAGCGCCGTCGGCACGTACACCGCCCTTATAGTAGGTGATGATAGCAGCCAAACCGAGAACCAAACCCTTAGGCAGTTCGCCCTTGCGCTCCAGGTAGGTTTTCAAACCGGGCAGGTCGCGCGTCTGGAACTTGGGGAATGAGTTGAGCATGATGCTCGTTACCTG
>CAMAMO010000046.1 GCA_945836915.1 uncultured Mediterranea sp. | reverse complement strand
AGCACCCAAAGCGACAGCTTCGTCGCCTAATAAGAGTTGTTTCATAATCGTGGAAAAAAAGGATGAAAGATCTGATAGGGCTGTTACCCGTTGACCTTATGATAATCCTCGAGGAATTTTTTCAGACCAGCGTCGGTCAGGGGATGGTTGAGCAGTCCTTTGATAGCCGAGAGCGGACAGGTGGCTACATCGGCACCGGCATCCAGACATTGGATGATATGGGCTGTGTGGCGAATGGAGGCAGCCAACACCTGCGTGGGGTAGTGGTAGGTGCGATAGACCTCTACGATGTGAGCAATCAGGCCGATGCCATCTTCGCTGATGTCATCCAATCGGCCCACGAAGGGAGAAACGTAGGTGGCACCAGCTTTAGCGGCCAACAGCGCTTGGCCTACAGAGAAAACCAATGTGCAGTTGGTGCGGATACCCTTACCGCTGAAGTACTTAATAGCCCGGATACCGTCGGCTGTGCAAGGCACCTTTACCACGATGTGAGGATCCAGAGCAGCCAAGGTTTCACCCTCAGCTATCATCTCTTCATAGGCCGTGGCAATCACCTCAGCGCTCACGTCGCTCTGCACCATCTGGCAGATTTCCACGTAGTGCTTATGCTGGTTTTCAGTACCTTTGATGCCTTCCTTAGCCATCAATGAGGGATTGGTCGTTACACCGTCTAATACGCCCATCTCATAGGCTTCACGAATCTGAGCTAAATTTGCTGTGTCAATAAAGAATTTCATGGTATAATATTATTTAAGTTGATGAGTGAGTCATATGTTAGATATTAGGTCAATCTTCCCCCCTTAAGCGGGGATGGCAGGACCTTTCGTTTGTTAATGCTTTGGGGCAGTTCGTTGGCGTAATGGGTTACCATCACAAGGGTCTTGTCTTGCCTACGGCAGAAGGCCTCGATGATGCGTTTTACACGGCGGCGGTTATAGGTGTCCAGACCATGGAGTGGTTCGTCTAAGATAAGTAACTCGGGGTCCTTGACGAAGGCACGAGCCAATAACGCCAAGCGCTGTTCGCCGCTGGATAGCTGCATGAAGGGGCGCTCCTTCAGCCCCTCGATGCCGAAGATTTCCATCCATCTAAGGCACTCGGCCATCTCTTCATCCTTCGGACGGAGGTAGAGCCCGATGCTGTCATGCAGCCCAGAGGCTACAATTTCAATAGTGGGTAGGTTCTTCAGGTAGGCGCGGTGCATCTCGGGACTGACATACCCGATGTGCTTCTTGATTTCCCAGATACTCTCTCCCGAACCACGCTGGCGCCCAAACAGTGCGATGTCGCAGGCATACGATTGCGGATTGTCGGCGCAAACCAAACTGAGCAGCGTCGATTTTCCTGAACCATTATCGCCCGTCAGGGCCCATCGTTCGCCGCGCTTTACCAACCAGTCCAGCTCGCTGAGAATGGTGCGCTCCTCGTAGCGGATAGAGACGCGGTTCAGTTTCACCACCTCGTCGCCCGTAAAGTTTGTACCGCTGTAGGGTACCTCGGCCACCCATCTCTCCACTTTCTGTAGGGTCTCCTCATCCGCAGCGCATCGGGCTGCGTCAGCTGATGCAAACTGTTCCAGATAGGACTCTCGCGTCAGCTTTTCGCCTACAATCAGTCCCTCAACAGGTACCACGTGGGTGATGAACGGAGGTATGTCGTCCAGCATAGAGAGTACTAAGATGAGGTGAAGACCATACTCCTCTGCTAACTTTGTCAATAACTCGCCCAGCATGGTGCGCGTGGGGGCGTCGAGGCCGATGAAAGGGTTATCCATGATGAGCAGTCGGGGGCGTGAGAGCATCGCTTTTGCCAGTTGGAACTTGCGCAGTTCGCCGCTCGACAGCAGGATAATGCGCTTGTCAATCAATGTATCCAACCCAAGGAAACTCAGCAATTGACTCTTCGCCTCTTCGTCGCGGCACCAGGCTAACAGTTCCCTCACAGTAGGTACATCTTCCTGTTCCGTTTGGTTCCATCGCTGCTGATAGTAGTATGAAGCGTCGGCCGAACCGTAGGTGTCGCGGAAGGCGATGTAGCGGATGTTGTCATAGGCCATTTGGCTCTCCGAGGGGCTGAAATCGTAGCAGGGGAAGCCCTCTAACAGAGGCAGTTTGCCGGTTAAGAGATCGACCAGCAGACTTTTGCCTGCTCCGTTAGGACCCACGATAGCGACATGTTCGCCTAAATCCACATCCAAAGAGACCGGAGCCCCCAGTCGGAGTAATGGATTACGAGCTAAGGCGTTATGCAGTGATATGAGGTGTTGAGGCATTCTATTTTGTTTTTATGAACCATCTAATTCGATGCAAAGAAAACACATTTCCATCAAACAAACAAGAGAATGTTCATTCTTTTTTCCGCCCTGCTTTTTCGGGATGGAGGAGGGTGCCCCTAAATAGACAACCGCCCTACACTTGGATGAGTGAGGGCGGTTGAAATCTTATGGTCTAATTATTGTCTAACAATCAATGCCGATTGGGCTGGCACTTGCAACGTGGGACCGTAGAGGGTGCCCAAGCCTTGCTCGTTGATAACGCCGTCGCGGCAAACCACGGTGTATCTGCCCTCAGGCACGTTCACCTTTGCCATCTCCTTACGAGCGTTCAGCACGACGATAATCTCCTTCCAGGCATCGCCACCGGCATGCTCCTTCAGACGGAAGGCAATCACGTTGCTGCCCTCTACCTCAATGAACTCCATGTGCTGACGTACGGCCTCGGCACTGCCCAAACGGAAGGCGGGGTGGTTGCGGCGTAGCTGCATCAAGCCTTTGTAATAGGCAAACACATCGGCGTGAGCAGCCTTGCGGCTCCAGTCGATAGCGTTGATGGAGTCAGGACTCTGGAAACTGTTGTGTACGCCCTTTTTGTCACGCATCACCTCCTCGCCGGCATAGATGAATGGAACACCCTGTGAGGTGAAGACAGCCGTCTGAGCCAGTTTGTCCAACTTAGCCACCTGTTCCGGCTTGATGCCCGGAATGCTGGTGTTCAGACGGTCCACGAGGCACATATCGTCGTGGCAAGAGATGTAGCTGATAAGCTGTGTAGGCTCTGCGGCCCAAACTGCCTGGCTGTAGTTCACCTTGGCGTTATCCACTTGCGGATGTGCAATGCCGCCCACCAAGCCAAACTTGATACTCTCCTCTTGACCAGGCAGTCCGGCCAGGAAAGCGCCCTGTTTGTTGTCGCTGAAGGGGCCGCGCAGACCGTCACGAATCTCGTCGCTAAAGGCAGCAATGCCTGGCATACGGTAGATATTGGCCTTCATAGCTAACGAGTCGGCGGGCATTTGGGGTGCCTCAGCCGCCCAGCCCTCTCCATAGATAAATATGGTGGGGTCAATTTCGGTAGCCGCTTGACGGATGGCGTTCATGGTGGTGATGTCATGAATACCCATCAGGTCGAAGCGGAAGCCGTCCAAGTGGTATTCGTTGATCCAGTATTTCACCGACTCAATCATGTACTTGCGCATCATCGGGCGGTCGCTGGCTGTCTCGTTACCGCAGCCTGAAGCGTTGCCCAGCGAGCCGTCGGGGCGTTGGCGGTAGAAGTAACCGGGCACGGTGCGCTCAAAGTTGCTGTCTTCGGTGTTGAAGGTGTGGTTATACACTACGTCGAGCACTACGCGGATGCCGGCTCGGTGGAGGCCCTGAACCATCTGCTTAAACTCGCGGATGCGCACTTCGGGGCGGTAGGGGTCCGTAGCGTACGAGCCGTCGGGCACGTTGTAGTTCTGTGGGTCGTAGCCCCAGTTGTACTTGTTCTCCTCCAACTTGCTCTCATCGACAGAGGCGTAGTCGTACGAGGGGAGCAGGTGCACGTGCGTTACGCCCAGCTCTTTCAGGTGGTCAATACCGGTGCTCCATCCCTCGGGACTCTTTGTGCCCTCTTCCGTCAATGCCAAGAACTTACCTTTATTCTGGATGCCAGAGGTCGGTGAAATGGAGAAATCGCGGTGATGCATCTCATAGAGAATCACGTCGCTGGCTGAGGCCAAGGCAGGCTTGACATCCTCGCTCCATCCTTCGGGGTCCGTATCAGCCATATTGATGATAGCGGCGCGTTTGCCGTTCACACCGACTGCGTGAGCGTTAATACCCGGCGTATCTCCCAGCCATTTGCCATCAATCTTCACATTGAAGGTATAGAATTTACCCAGCAAATCGCCGTTTTTTTCAGCGCTCCAAGTGCCTTCATCGCCCAGGGTCATGTCAATCGTCTCATAGGCGTGGCCAGCTGCTCCATCCTCAAAGAGCATTACCTTCACCTCGTCGGCCGTAGGCGACCAGAGGTAGAAGCGGGTCAATTCAGGTGAGTATTCCATTTCGGTCAGGCTGCCCTGGCGAACAGGGTAGAGTTCATACGAGGCGTACTCCTTCGAGGGGGTACAACCGGTCAATGTAGCGGTAGTCATACCGATAATCAAAACGTTACTTAGTTTCATATTCATGATATTAATAATGGTATCATCTGTTTGATGAGGTTGGAGGTCTCAGTGGCGTTAGCCTCCATGCGTCTTTCCTGGATTTTTGGCGATGAAGTCTTTCCAGCCTTTATAAGCCTTCTCTACGGAAGGTCTGCCCATCTGTAGGTAGTGACAGTAGGCGGCTCCCAGGGCATCCGTGGCATCCATAAACTTCGGCATCTCCTCCGCTTTGAGGTGGAGCATGCGTTGCAGCATACCCGCTACCTGCTCTTTCGAGGCCTGCCCGTTGCCCGTGATGGCCATCTTAATCTTCAGCGGCGCATACTCCGTGATGGGTATGTCGCGTATCAGGGCTGCTGCCATGGCTACCCCTTGTGCACGACCCAGTTTCAGCATCGACTGCACGTTCTTACCGAAGAAGGGAGCCTCGATAGCCAGCTCGTCGGGCAGGTAGCTGTCGATAATCCCCAACACACGGTTGTGAATATGCTTCAGCTTCAGATAGGTGTCGCCCGTTTTCCGTAGGTCGATAACTCCCATGGCAATCATCTCCGCCTTGGTGCCCACTACGCGAATCAGCCCGTAGCCCATCACTGTGGTACCAGGGTCGATGCCCATGATAATCTTCTCCTTGACCGGTTGAATCACAGTATCACCTCCATGAGGGTGGGGAAGCCCACCACTTTATCTTTAAACGTTTTCACCAGCTCGTCATTCAGTTTCACGCCCAGTTCTTGGTGCCATCGGTGCAGGGTAGCCGAGTTCTCCACCTCAAATTGAAGCGAGATACAGGTTCCGGCGTCGCGATGGCTCAGAATGCGAGCGATGCGCGGGTGTGTCAGTCGGCCATCTTTTTCCACAGCCGGCAGGTAGAATTCTTGCAACCAGATGAGGAAAAGGCGCTCATTTTCATCCTCTAAATGGTATGTCGTATTAAAAATTAGCATAATCTGAAAAATTTTTCTGCAAAAATAGCAATTATTTCAGAAATAACTCCTATCTTTGCAGCGTGAAAATCAGAAAAGATTCTGAAAACGATTTCAGACGGGGCGTTAGCTCATCTGGCTAGAGCGCGACACTGGCAGTGTCGAGGTGATGAGTTCGAGTCTCATACGCTCCACATCAGCAAGCCATCCTTCTTAACGAGGGATGGCTTTTTTCGTCATTCTGCAGCCATGTTGCTACCCTCATGGATACCGTTTCTGGAATGCAAGTAATTCGTTTCTGGAATGCAAGTATTTCGCGTCTGGAATGCAAGCATTTCGCGTCTGAAATGCAAGCATTCTATCCGCAGATTACAAGCGTTTGCTAACTTGTTGAAATAGAGCTGAAAACGATTTCTTAATCAGGATTGGTCGTTTCCTTTATTAAGCCGCTCATTGTTCTGCTATCTTTACGTCACGCCATATAATAAAAGGTCGGGAAAAGCAAAGTTTCCCGACCTTTATTCTCTTTATCCTCAGAGGGAGAGGATGAATCTCTGGATTAATTCTGCAGCGTCAGGGTGCAGTAGATGTTTTCACTCTTACTGCGGCTGAGGTAGAGTTTAACCTCGTAGCTACCAGCCACTTCCAACTTGATGTTTGCCCCGCCATGAGTCAGATTGTCGATAGAACCTCCGAAATTATAGGTCCAATTGCTGTCATGATTAGCACGGAACTTTAATTCGCCTGCAACCAACTCTACAACGCCTTCCCAGCACTCTTCACTGGCATTGTATGTCAGTTCGGTCTCGTCATCCCAACCTTTGGGAGTCGCACTGCCGATAATACCCCAATCTTTGATGGCATCAGCCGTCAATTTGCGATTCATGACGTCAACCTTCAGATAGTAATGGCCAGCGGTGGCGCAAGTAATGTTCGTGTTACTGGTTGCTGAAGCAAAGCCTTCTGGGAATTCATCAAAATCCGTAGATTTATACTCACCATCAATCCAATTGCGATACTTTGTGAACTTGAACTCACTATTCAGATAGGTGAAGCCTTCATAGACACCGTCGAAAGCGGAAGTTTTCAAGGCTGGAGCCAATTCTGGATTCCAATCTTTTACATGATTACCAGGCACATAGATATACTCTTCCGTGGGGAAGCTGGTGCTTAAGACATTTACCTTGAAGGGGTGTGAATCCAACTTCACTACAGCCTTGTATTCACCAGTGGGCTGATTCATAACGAAGTTTTTGCCAGCAAATGTTCCATCGTTACCAATAGAGAAATCCCAATTATCATTCAGACGGAACTTAAACTCTTTACCTTCTGTCAAGTTGATCACAACACTGTAACTATTGCTTTCGGCATCGTATGTCATCGGTGTCTCTGCATCCCAACCTTTAGGTGTTGCGTCACCAATTATACCCATAGACTTAACGGGAACCATCTGCAATGTATTGAACTTCTTGTTGACGCTGATGTAGTAGAAACCAGAAGCAACCTTGACGTTCTTCTTGCCTAGAGTGCCTTGATAGTAGACTGTACCATTCTTGCCAGTTGCCTCTTCGATAGATTCCATACCGAAGTCACCTCCCCAGTCAGGGATAATACAGAACTTGAATTCTGTATCACCTTCATTCGGATTAGTCAGGTCAACGAATGCCTCGTAGAGACCCTTCACGCTTGAGCTTTGCTTTATAGTGAGGGCAGTGGCGGGCTTCCACTTCGTTTCATCGGTAGTACCTTGATAGTTACCCGGTAAGTAAAGCAGGTCGGGGAATATGGCCAGATAGGTGGTGATTTTAATGGTTACCTTTTCTGAGGGAACGCCGTTAGGATAGCTCTCAGAGTAGGCCATGACGGTGAAGTCAATGTCGCTGGCAGCCTCTTCAGGTGCGCCGGCGGTAACAGCCAATTCGTTCAGTGCATCTACAGTAGTAGAACAACTTGTGGTGCTCAAACCAGAGGCAACTACCTGCGATTCACCACCGTTGTACGAGAGCAGTACATTGTAAGTAATCGTCTCGTTGTAGTTCAGACGAGCGGCATCCCATGAGAGCAGAACCACCTCAGCTGAAGGAGTGCTCTTGTCGAGTACAATCTCCTCTGCAGCGGCGGTAGCCACAGCCGATACGGCGTCACCATAGGCATAAACAGAGACCATCTGCTTTTCAGAGTTAGCGCTATCATTGCCGTCGCTAGCGTTGACGTAGAAGTTCACTGTATAGGTGTCGTTCTTAGGCAGGTAGCTCAAAGAGGCCAGTTGCGTACGGAAGTTCTCTTTTGATACTGTCAGACTGTTGGTCTTAGAGGTACCAATAGCTACCGGTTCGTTTTCTTCATAAACCATGTAGAGCGTGTAGTTCACCTCGCCGCTAAAGAAACGGGCTGAAGTCCATGCCCAGGTGATATCTTCCGACATCGTATTCTGAGTCATCAGAATCTTGCCGTTGTTAACCAGCTCAGGAGCCGTAGGCGCAGATGAGAAGGCGTCCTCAGGATCTTCCTGGCATCCCGTGGCAGCCACCGAAACGAGAGCTGCCATGAACATATATTTTAAATATTTGAACATATTCACTAAATGTTATTTGGATTGAGTATTATGAATTACTGTGCCACGAATTCCAGAACGTAGGGCGTGCGGTTGGCGTGGAGGGTAACCACGAAGGTACCAGAAACACCTACAGGGATGTCACCACCACCAGTTTTCAGTTCTACACCGCCTGTGATGGCTGTACTTACGCTACCAGCATCACCCCAGTTAGTGCCCCAATCAGAGTTGACGCGAATCTTCACTTTATCGTCTGCTGAGAGAGCGACAGGAGCTGTCTTCCAAGTGCTTGACTTGTAGTCGTAGGTAAAGAACTCGTCACCACCCCAATTATTGAATGTGCCGATGAGACCGAGGGTGTTACCGATAGCGTTCTTGTCGATAGTCATCAAGGCACGGTTTACCGTCAGTTCAAAGATGCTACCTTCTGAGAAGGGCAGTGAGAGGTTGCTATCTTTCTGCTCGGGACAAGTCCAAGAGGGTTTCAGGGCATTGTAGCCCCAGTTGTCACCGCTCCAGTTCTGCTGAGCTACCACCTTGAAGTATGAACGGGTAGCATCATCGCCATCCGCGGCTTTGCTGAAGTCCACCATACATTTGTAGATATTCGAACCACCAGTGGTTTCGTAGAACACGGGGGCATTGTCGATATCCCAGCTACCATTGAACTCACCGCAGAGGTAGAGTACACCAAGCGGAGCTTCGAAGGTGGTTACATTGAAGCTGTTTGAACTGTTTGAGGTCAGTGCCTCATACTTGTCAGTACCATTCACTTCAGCGGTAACAAAAGCCTTCACACTGGCAGTGGCGTTGGCTGCTACGCCCAGGCCGTTGATTACAGCACCATTGACGTCACTCTTGCTTACAGCCAACTGGGTATTAGAAGTCGTACCTACCAAGGCATTATTCGTGCCATCGGTTAAGTAGAGAGAGTAGAGTACCTGTACTGGCAAACCGAAGTCTGCTTTAGACCAAGAGAAAACCACGGTCTCAGCCTTCACATTGTCAAGATTGACAATCACGTCGTTGCAATTGTTGATAACAGGGGCAACGAACTTCTCGGGAGTCGCTATTTGCAGGGTGT
Organism: uncultured Mediterranea sp.; assembly: GCA_945836915.1. Taxonomy (GTDB): domain Bacteria; phylum Bacteroidota; class Bacteroidia; order Bacteroidales; family Bacteroidaceae; genus Bacteroides. The sequence goes on along the minus strand of CAMAMO010000046.1, from coordinate 5,374 downwards.
CAATGTCAGAGTCGCACGAAGAGGCAAAACCCATGACCGCTGCAAATAACAGGATATTTTTCAGAAATTTCATAATCTTACTTTTCAATTAATGTGATGATTCGTTGTTTAATAACCCGGATTCTGTTTCAGGTTGGGGTTAGCAGTCACGTCGCTCTGCAGCAGCGGATAGATGGTGCGGAATGAGGCAAGTGATACCTTACCGTTAGGCACGCCACCCTTATAAGGCCAGGGGAACTGGGCTGAGGTGAAGTAACCGTAGCGAATCAGGTCCACACGACGGTGGCCCTCCCACATCAACTCGCGAGCGCGCTCCTTGAGCAAGAAATCCAGGTCAACAAAAGATTGAGTGGATACATTACCACGGGTACGCAGTTTGTTGATGTAACCTACAGCGGTAGCGTCAGAAGTCTGTCCGCCATCCAAGCGAGCCTGTGCCTCAGCGTAAATCAGATAGATTTCAGCCAAGCGAATCATGGGGAAGTCAGCTGATGACAGCTTTGAGAAGGCGTCAGTAGAGGTCAGCGAACCATCGCTCTTGCGGCTGGCCCACTTCCAGCATCTCCAACCGGTCTTTGCATCGTCGATAGCGAAATCCTTCTTACAGCCGGTGTTCACAAGGAAGGCACGCTTGTCGCTGTTAGCCATATCATAACCAATCCCTGTACCGCTCCAATCTACACCTTTCAGTTCGAAGAACTCTACGTAGCTGTTAGGCACGTGATAGCCGTTCCAACGCTCGCGGGCAATCATTGAACCTTCGGGGTAGCCTAAAGCTTTTGCGACGGCTTCGCTGGCTCCATCATCAAGTGCACCAGACATCAGGTGAGTGGTACCACCCCAACTCTGTGTCTTGTCGCTGTCATAGCTGATGGCGAAGATCATCTCCTTCGTCGCATTGGCATTTTCGCTGTTGTCCTGCATGAAGAGTTCAGCGAAGTTGGGACAGAGGTCATAACCCATAGCGATGGTTGCCGCTGCGGCATCCTTGGCGTCCTTCCAACGGGCCTTGCCAGTGTAAACCTCTGCATTGAGGTACATACGGGCCAACAGAGCCTGGGCGGCACCCTTGCTTACACGGGGATAGCTGTTGGTTGCTGGCAGCTGCTCCTCACCGGTCATGATATCTTTCAACTCGCTTTCAACCCATTCAAAGAGGGCTGCACGACCAATCTGTGAAGGATAATCTCCACCGATGTTCTCTTCTGTGGCAAAAGGAGGATTGCCATAGAGGTCGAGCAACATCCAGTAGGCGTAGGCGCGTAGGAAACGCGCTTCGGCACGCAATTGGCTGATACCTTCAATACCTGAACCCTTGGTTTGAGCCAAGTATTCATTGGCGCGAGTGATAGTCACCAGACCACGGGTATAAACGGCCACTGTAGCCGAGTTTGATGCGGAGGTCCAGCTACCATATTGGGTTTCGCTGATATAGCTGTCACCCCAAGTACACTTAAAGGCGTCAGCCGACATCTCATTGAGTACCACGTACTGACGAACCAGCTCACTTTGACCGGCGTCGCTCACGCTGATGTCTGAGGTTCCCGGATCATTCTGACTTACCAGCGAGTAAGAACCATAGATATAGGCCAATCCTTTTTCCAGACCCTCCTTTGTGCTATAAGACTCGGAAGCGGTCTTATCGGTTGAGTTTAATGGCAATGTATCGAGGTCGCTCAAGCAGGAGGTCATGGTGAGTGCTGAAGCGGCAATTGCCAAACTATAGATATATCTTTTCATAATGGTAGATGCAATGAATTAGAAGTTAATGCTCAGACGAACTGTGTAAAGGCGAGGACGCGGAATCAGGTTCTGGTCAACACCGTCGGTAGCTGTCAACTCAGGATCAAGACCGCTGTAGTTGGTGATGGTGAAGACGTTCTGAACAGATGCAGCCACACGAATCTTACCATTCCAGTGGGCAAACTTGTCAAAGGTATAACCTACGTTGACGTCATCCAGACGGAGGAATGAGGCATTCTCAAGGAACATGTCTGAATACTGCTGGAACTCGCTCAGGGATTCAGTCCAACCGGTCTTCAAGCAATAGGTTGAGAGGTTGTTGATGTAACCCTTAGAGTAGTCATCAGAGTAAGCGGTTGCATTGTTCTTAGCAATCTTGTTCAGCGCATAACCACCCAGTGAACCGTGTGCGTTGAAACCGAAGTCCCAGTTCTTGTAGGTGAACTGTGAGCCGAAGCCGAAGAAGAACTTCGGAGTGATGCTCTTACCCGTTACGTAGCGGTCGTCAGAGGAAATCTTACCGTCACCGTTGCGGTCAACGAATACATTCTCAATGGCCTTGCCGTTCTCATCATAAGCCTGCTGGTAGAGGTAGTAGGTATAGGGGGTATAGCCTACACGGTGCAGTGAGGTGTAACCATCATTGCTACTCATTGAAGCACCGGTTGTGGTACCTATATCATTGGCATCAGAAAATTTGTTCAGCTTCGTAATCTTCGTACGCTGGAAGGTTCCGTTCAGATTGATTGTCCAACGCATGTCGTTCTTCTGAATGGGCACTACGTTCAAGCTGAATTCCAATCCCTTGTTCTCCATATCACCCACGTTAGAGAATACGCGGTTAGAGAAGTTTGAACCCATAGGTACAGTGACGTAGTTCAGCAAGTCCTTCGTCTTGCGCAGGTAGGCATCGATGGTACCGTTGACGCGGCCATTAAAGAAACCGAAGTCCAAACCTACGTTCCATGTTTCGGTGGTCTCCCACTTGATGCTGGGATTATAGGCATTGGGTGCTAAGGTGTAAAGGTAGCCGTTGCCCATAGGAATCATCATGTTCAGGCCAGATGACTCGGTATATTTAGCCATGTAGTCATAGAGGTGGTCATCACCGATATCCTGCTGACCGGTTTGACCCCAACCGAGACGCAGCTTCAAAGTAGAAAGCGGTGTGTTGTTATTGTCCTTGATAAATTTCTCTTCGGCGATGTTCCATGCAAAGGCTGCAGAGGGGAAGAGACCCCAGCGATTGTCCTTGTGGAATCGTGATGAGGCGTCGTCACGGATAGAGAAGGTGAACAGATAACGTGAGTCGAGTGAGTAGTTGATACGACCGAAGAATGAAACGAGGTAGAACTCGCGGCGGTCTGTCGGCTTCATGGAGTAGAGATTGTCGGGGTCAACGCCTTTCTCATTATTGTAATAGAGACTCTCGTTGTACTTCTTGTAGAAGTGCTGCCATGAGTAACCACCCATCACATCAATGTTGTGGATGCCGAAGGTCTTGTTGTAGTCTGCGTAGAACTCGAGCAGGGTGCTGGCGTTCTGCGTGGCATAGGTCTTGTAGTAGTCCTGATTACCGTTACGTTTAGCCAGAATTGAACCCAACTTGTTGTAGTCGTCACCCGTGGTACGTGAGAAGTCGTAACCCAGGTTCAGGTTCACTCTCAAATCTTCAAAGCCATGAATCTTGTAGTCAAACTGGGCATTACCCATTGAACGCCACGTGTCGTTCTTGTTGTAGCGATCATAGAGTTGTGACAAGGGGTTGATGCTGGCCATGGTGTTGGCCGTACCGTCAGATGCTAACCAGTTGGTGTATCCGTTGCAAGAGTTTGCAGGATCATCAGAGTAGGGGGCAATTGTCGGTGAGAAGTCGATTGCACTGCCAATAGCACCGCTGTTGGGGTAATTGGCCTTGTTGTAAACACCCTTGGCATTGACGTTCACGCTCAGGTGCTCCTGGAAGAACTTGGGTGAGAGGCTGAACGACATGTTCAGACGCTTATTATCACCCACCTTCAGTGTACCTTGGTCGTAGGTATAACCTACGCTGGCACGATAAGGCAGTTTGCCCTTGACGGCATTGCCATATACGCTGACGTTCTGGTCGGTTGAGAAAGCGGTGCGGTAAATCAGGTCTTGCCAATCGGTGTTGGCATTACCCATCAGCGCCTTGATTCCATCCAGACGAGTGGTTCCTGCATAGGTCTCTTCAACAAAAGCGCGGTATTGGTCACCGGTCATCACGTCCAGTTTGGATGAGTTCTGCTTCAAGCTATAGCTGCTGCTGTAGCTCACCTTAGGCTTGTCACCGCTACCCTTCTTGGTCTGAATGATGATCACACCATTTGATGCACGGCTACCATAGATTGCTGTAGCAGAGGCATCCTTCAATACGGTGTAGCTCTCAATGTCGTTCGGGTTAACAGAAGCCAGAGGGTTACCCATGCCGGCACCGTCACCAGTCATAGGAATACCGTCAATTACAATTAACGGGTCGTTGTTAGCGTTCAGAGAAGCAGCACCGCGGATACGAATAGTTGCTTTACCGGTAGGGTCGCCCGAAGGAGGTGTAACCAGCAAGCCGGGAACCTTACCTTGCAGCATCTGGTCAGGAGAGGTCACAGCACCGCGGTTAATCTCCTCAGCCTTGATGGCTGTAACAGAACCTGTCAAGTCGTTTTTCTTCACTGTACCGTAACCGATAACCACAACCTCGCTCAGCAGCTCGGCGTCGTCCTTCAGTTTAATAACCACCTGCGGGGCGGCCTCTACTTCGGCTGTTTGGTAGCCGATAAATGACACCTGCAGGATGGCTCCTTTAGGCACAGTCAAGGTGAAGTTACCATCAAAGTCAGTAATCGTACCGTTTGATGGGTTACCTTTTTCAATGACGTTGGCACCGATGACCTCACCCATGGCATCTTTGACATGCCCTTTCACCGTGATGGTCTGTGCATAAACGCCTACTGACAAGAAAAGCCCTAACATTAGGGTAAGAATCGTTCGAAAGATTCTAAGATTAACTTGCATCATGCATTTAAAATTTAAGTTAACAATATTAATAATACAAAATTTCTCTCGTGTACATTCTGTCTCTCATGGCTTTGGTCAAGACAGAATATGACGGGACAAAAGTAGCGGAAATAATCTTTCGAAAAGCTAAAAGTTCCTAAGATATGACGAAACTATTTCGCAAACGATTGCAGTGACGCAGTATTCTCCAATCCAATTCCTGAATAGGCCAATTACCGCCACTGGCAAATACTTATATATAAGTAGTACTGACATAATCAGAGAGAAAGACCATGAGTGGGTAAAGATGTTCCACCCAAGCATCGACAGGCTATTGATGTCGATTGAGAAGATGTTTGAAAACCGACAGCCGGGTGCGTTCAACGATGAACTGCTGACCGACAAGGAGGTCGCTCATATTTCGAAAGTGAGCCGAAGGACTTTGCAGGATTACCGCACCTCCGATGTGCAACGGACAATCATGAGCGGATTCAAGGAGGCGTATCGTTTGAAAGACACTTAATCTGCATCATCTTATCAGAATCTGCATCATAAACGGCAAAAATGATGCAGATTTTTCTTTGATGAGGCAGAAAAGCATTAACTTTGCACCGAT
>CAMAMO010000045.1 GCA_945836915.1 uncultured Mediterranea sp. | reverse complement strand
GGTGATGCGGGCATCGCGGTAGATGCGCTGGCAGGCATACTCCAGCATGAAGCCTGAACCACCATGAATCTGGATACAGTCGTAAGCGTTCTGGTTGGCATATTCAGAGTTCATACCCTTAGCCAGTGGCGTGAACGAGTCGGCCAGTTTGGCAAATTTCTTCTGCTCTTGGCGCTCCTCAGGGGTGAGTTTGCGTTCGCGGGCAATGTCGTCGAGGGCTTTGTAGATATCCACGTAGCGTGAAGTTTGGTAGAGCAGTGAACGACCGGCATCCAGCTTGGCTTTCATGAGAGCCAGCATGTCATAGACAGCGGGGAATTCGATGATGGCCTTACCGAACTGTTTGCGGTCCTTGGCGTAAGCCAGACCTTCGTTGTATGCAGCTTGGGAGAGGCCGACAGATTGAGCGGCGATACCCAGGCGGGCGCCATTCATCAGGGCCATCACATACTTAATCAGACCCAGTTTGCGGTCGCCGCAGAGTTCGCATTTGGCGTTCTTATAGACCAATTCGCAAGTGGGCGAACCGTGAATACCCAGTTTGTTCTCAATACGACGTACGTTAACGCCACCGTCACGCTTGTCATAGATAAACATCGAGAGACCTCGGCCATCCTTGGTACCCTCTTCTGAGCGAGCCAATACCAAGTGCAGGTCAGCGTCACCATTCGTGATGAAGCGCTTTACACCATTCAGGCGCCAGCATTGGTTGGCCTCGTCGTAGGTGGCCTTCAGCATCACGCTCTGCAGGTCAGAACCTGCATCCGGTTCAGTCAGGTCCATAGACATGGTTTCACCGGCGCAGATGCGCGGAATGAAGCGGCTGTGCTGATCCTCGTTACCAAACTCATAGAGGGTCTCGATGCAGTCTTGCAGCGACCAGATGTTGCCGAAACCGGCATCAGCGGCAGCTACGATTTCCGCGCACATGGTATAGGGGGTGATGGGGAAGTTGAGTCCGCCAAAACGGCGGGGCATCGTCATGCCATTCAGGCCAGCCTTGACCATGGCTTCCAGGTTCTGTTTGGTACCGCTGGCATATTCTACGCGGCCATTGGCGCATTTGGGACCTTCGGCATCCACCCCTTCGGCGTTGGGTGCAATGATTTCACCGGTAATCTCACCGGTGATTGCCAATACTTTGTCGTACGAGTCGAGTGCGTCAGCCAGGTCTTGGGGCGCATAGTCGAACTCCTCTTTGTCTCTGTATCCACGCTCTTTCAGTTCGCAGATACGTCCCATCATCTCGTTGTTCAGATGGTACTTGAGCTCAGGTATATCAGTATAAAAATTAGCCATGTTGCTTTATGAGTTTACTTACTGTTCTTCTTATAGTACTTTATCATCTTAGGAATCACCTCCTCCACGGTACCATTGATGACGTAGTCGGCAATGGTATTGATGGGGGCGTTCTCATCGTTGTTGATAGAGATGATGATACCAGCGTCCTGCATACCGGCGATGTGCTGAATCTGTCCGCTGATACCGCAAGCGATGTAGAGCTTGGGGTGCACGGTGATACCGGTCTGACCAATCTGGCGGTCATGGTCGGCATAGCCTGCATCCACAGCGGCACGGCTGGCACCCACTTCAGCGTGGAGCTCCTTAGCCAGGTCAAACAGCATATTGAAGCCTTCGCGTGAACCCATGCCGTAACCACCGGCAATGACGATAGGTGCACCCTTCAGGTTATGTTTGGCTTTTTCCACATGGCGGTCAATCACCTTGACTACGTAGTCTGTTTCAGGTACATACTTGGCCACGTCGTGACGTATCACTTCACCCTGGTAATTGTCGTCCAGAATCTCTTTCTTCATCACGCCCTCACGTACCGTGGCCATCTGCGGACGGTGTTCGGGGTTAACGATGGTGGCCACGATGTTACCACCAAAGGCGGGGCGGATTTGATAGAGCAGATTCTCATAGATCTTGCCAGCCTTCTTATCCTCGTGCGAGCCAATCTCCAGCTGCGTGCAGTCGGCAGTCAGACCACTGGTCAGTGCGGATGAGACGCGTGGACCCAAGTCACGGCCAATCACGGTAGCGCCCATCAGGCAGATTTGCGGTTTTTCCTCTTTAAAGAGGTTGACCAGTATAGAGGTATGAGGCAGCGAGGTGTAGGGGAAGAGTCCAGGTGCGTCAAAAACGTGGAGTTTATCTACGCCGAAGGGCAGAACCTGTTTCTCGATACCTTCCAGCTTCTCTCCAGCGGCAATAGCTTCCAATTGGCAACCCAGCTGAGAGGCCAGTTTACGGCCTTTGGTCAGCAACTCCAGGCTGACGTCAGCCACGGTGGTGCCTTCTATTTCAAGATATACAAATACGTTATTCATTTTCTTACTTTATTTGGGTTGGCAGCTCCATTAACCGATGGTGTGGTTGGCCAACAGTTCCACAATCAGTCCTTCTACATCGGCATCGCTACCGCTCAGTGTTTTGCTCTCTTTGGCCTGGAAGATGATGTTTTCAATCTTCTTCACCTTGGTGGGTGAACCGCTCAAGCCACACTGTGTGGTGTCGCCATGGACGTCGGCTACCGTCCACTCTGTGATGTTGAGGTAGGGCTTTTGGTCATAGAGCTCGGCGTAGGGCAGGGGCGTGCCATCCTTGGTGATAGCCGCTTTCTCCTGTGCGCCAAGGGCGCGTTTGTACTTCATCACCAGTTTGGCGTTACGCGGACGGCAAGGCGCAGCGCTACCGTTTACGGTCAACACGATAGGCAGAGGACCCTCTACGGTCTCTACACCTCCATCGATGTGGCGCTTCACGGTGATGCGACGGGTCTCTTCGTTTACGTTGAGTACCTCTTCCGTGTAGGTAATCTGGGTCAGGCCCAGTTTCTCTGCCACCTGCGGACCCACCTGTGCGGTATCACCGTCGATGGCTTGACGACCACCGATAATCAGGTCGTATGCACCGATTTTGCGGATGGCTGTAGCCAAAGCGTACGAAGTGGCCAAGGTATCAGCGCCGGCAAAAGCGCGGTCGGTCAGCAAATAGCCACCGTCTGCACCGCGGTAGAGACCTTCACGAATAACTTCGGCTGCACGGCCGGGACCCATGGTGAGAATGGTGACGGTTGAGCCGGGATGAGCATCTTTCAGTCGGAGGGCCTGTTCCAAAGCGTTCAGGTCTTCGGGGTTAAAGATGGCGGGGAGAGCCGCACGGTTGATAGTACCGTCGGCGTTCATGGCATCTTTCCCAACATTTCGTGTGTCGGGAACCTGTTTTGCCAATACTACGATTTTTAAACTCATTTTTTATTGAATTTGGTATTAGTATGCATGGATAGAATCGTATGAATGCCGTCGAAAAACAGCAATTCAGTGCGCAAAATTAGGAAAAATGTGCGGTTTTATCAAACAATTGGCTCCTTTTTTCGTTAGGAAAGGATGGCAATACTCCAAAGTAAGCCCATAAGGAGCATATTTCGTGAGGTTTCACCCAATATTTGATTCAGTTCGCGCCCTCTGTGGATGGCTATCATTTTACGCCAAGTGGTGATATGCAGAAGCAGGTAGGGCGAGGCTGCCCAAACCAGTTGGTCAGTCGATAGCAGACCACGCAGGGTCATGACGAAGGCAATCAGCCAGCAGACGATGCCCAACATCAGGTAGAGGTAACGGCCAAACCGTTCGCCCAGGCGTACCACCAGTGTACGTTTGCCGCTTAGGGCATCTTGCTCGCGGTCGCGGTAGTTATTGACTACCAGCAGTGTGTCGATGGCCAAACCACTCATGCAGGCAGCCAGAAGCACATCCGTTGTCAGGGTATAGCATTGTACATAGTAACAACCCGCTACAGGCACCAAACCGAAAAAGAGGAGCACCAGCAAATCGCCCCAACCCTGATAGGAGAGCACGGTGGTATAGAGGAAGGCGAAGAGGATAGATCCCACGCCTAAGGCGACCAATTCCCACCCTCCGTAGGGTAGGAGGGGGTACACCAGATAGAGTACACTGCATCCGCAAAGTGCGGCCAATGCGATAGCGGCTCCAATACCCCAACGCATCGCTTGAGGCGTTATCCACCCTTGTGCACAGGCCCGTTCCGGACCTAAACGGTCGTCGCGGTCGCTCCCTTTCAGGAAATCGTAGAGATCATTGATGAAATTGGCCGCCACCTGCATCAGGCAGGCAAAGAGCAGGCAGCCGATAGCCACAGGCCAGTGGATGAGAGAGGGGCCGAAGCTTTCTGCGCCATCTGTGGCCAGTAGTGCCTGGTCATGTATGGCCAGCGAGGTACCCATCATCACCGGTATGATAGCACCCGTCAGCGTCTTTGGTCGGATGGCTAATAGCCAAGCATTCAGTGAGTTTTTTCGAATGGGGCTTGTTTTTACAGAGGAGTTCATGAGGTATAATTGGGGTTTATAGCGTGCAATATTCGCGATAATTTTCCATATTTGCAACCCTAAGACCCTCTTTTCTTCAAGCGTTATTTAGTTAATAAACCACAATAGACCCTATTCTCCAGGCATAAATGTCCTGTTTTGGCAAACTATTTGTTATTTTTGCAATGGATATGAAGGGTTCATTCCCTTATACCTTATTATATTTATGGATTGATTAAATTTCGCATTATGGAAACAGGAATTGGCTTGCAGTGGATCATCTTTATAGGTGTTGCACTACTCAGTTGGTTGGTTCAATTGAATCTCAACTCAAAATTTAAGAAATATTCAAAAGTACCCATGAACGGCGGTTTGACCGGTGCCGATGTGGCACTGAAGATGCTTCACGACAATGGCATCTATGATGTGAAGGTCACCCATGTGGCCGGAAAACTGACCGATCACTACAACCCCATTGACAAAACCGTCAACCTGAGCGAGGGGGTCTATGCCAGTAACAGCATCATGGCGGCCGCAGTAGCCGCTCACGAGTGCGGTCATGCTGTGCAGCATGCTTGCGCCTATGGCCCTTTGACCCTGCGTAGCAAGCTGGTACCCGTGGTGCAGTTCTCATCTTCTATCGTCTCATGGGTCTTGTTGGCCGGTGTATTGATGATTGAGAGTTTCCCACAGTTGCTTTTGGCTGGTATCTTGCTCTTTGCTACCACCACGCTATTCAGTTTCATCACCTTGCCGGTGGAGATAGATGCCAGTCGCCGGGCCTTGGCTTGGTTGAGCGCTTCCGGCTTGACCAACGCCTATTCACACAACAAAGCCGCCGACGCCCTTCGCTCGGCAGCCTATACCTATGTAGCTGCTGCGCTGGGCTCGTTAGCTACGTTGGTTTATTATGTGATGATCTTTTTGAATCGTCGCGACTAAACGGTAATCAGTTGATGTCGGTAAACCAAAATTCGTGGGTGTTGCTGATGAGGGAGGAGAGCATGTAGCCAATAAAAATGATAGCGATGATAATCATAACCACCCCAATCAGCGTCGTGTTGGCGTGATGGCCCTTTTTAAATTGCAACATGGATACCATAGTGACCTCCTTCGTTTGTTAGTTTACCCCACAAAGTTAGAAAATCACCCGCTTTAGTTCAAAAAAAAGGGGCACCAATTGGTGCCCCTTTATATTTTTTTAGAGGTTTGGAAGGGATATTAGCCTCTTTTGATGCAGTGGATAGCCTCTTCTATGGCGAGTAGTTGCTGTTCACCGCTCGTCATATTTTTCAGCGTCACCTTCTTCTCCGCCATCTCGTTCTCACCCACCAGGGCGACGAAGGGAATCTTCTTGGCGTTAGCGTACGACATCTGTTTCTTCATCTTGCTGGCATCAGGGAAAATCTCAGCGCGGATGCCTGCCTCGCGGGCCTGTTTCAGGGCTTGCAGGGCAAAGGCCGCCTCCTTCTCACCAAAATTGATAAAGAGCAACTGGGTGCCGTTCACCGCCTCGCGCGGATAGAGGTCGAGCTGGTTCAGCACGTCGAAGATGCGGTCGGCACCAAACGAGATACCTACACCGCTCACACCGCTCAGACCGAATACGCCGGTCAGGTTATCGTAGCGACCGCCGCCAGTGATGCTGCCAATCTGTACGTCGAGTGCTTTGACCTCGAAGATGGCGCCGGTATAGTAGTTCAAACCGCGGGCCAAAGTCAGATCCAACTCAATCTCGTTTTTCAGCTCCATCGCCTGGAGGGTGTTCAGAATGAATGCGCTCTCCTCCACGCCCTTCAGGCCTGTTTCACTTGCAGCCAGCACCTGCTTCAGTGTAGCCAGTTTCTCATCGTTGCTGCCACTCAGCAGAATGATGGGCTGCAGTTTGGCAATCGCTTCGTCGCTTATTCCTTTGTCGCGCAGTTCGGCGTTAACATGCTCCAAACCAATCTTGTCCAGTTTATCGATAGCCACGGTGATATCCACAATCTTCTCCGCCTCGCCAATGATTTCAGCGATGCCAGTCAGAATCTTGCGGTTATTGATTTTGATGCAGACCCGGATGCCGAAGCGTGAGAAGACCCTGTCCACAATCTGCATCAGTTCCACCTCGTTCAGCAGCGAGTCGCTGCCTACCACGTCGGCGTCGCACTGGTAAAACTCGCGGTAACGTCCCTTCTGTGGACGGTCAGCACGCCATACGGGCTGAATCTGGTAGCGCTTGAAGGGGAAGGTCAGCTCCTCGCGGTGCATCACCACGTAGCGGGCAAAGGGTACGGTCAGGTCATATCGCAACCCCTTTTCGCAGAATCTTCTGGCCAGCTTGGCCGCGTTTCGGCTTAGCAGCTCCTCGTCAGTGATACCACTGAAACAGTCGCCAGAGTTTTGGATTTTGAAGAGCAGTTTGTCACCCTCTTCACCATATTTACCCATCAGCGTAGAGAGGGTCTCCATGGCGGGCGTTTCAATCTGCTGGAAGCCATAGAGGTGATAGACCTCACGGATGGTGTTGAATATGTAGTTGCGTTTAGCCATCTCCTCGGGCGAGAAGTCTCTCGTACCCTTAGGAATCGTCGGTTTTTGAGCCATTTTTTTAGATGTTTAATTGTTATTGCGCCGCAAAGGTACGCTTTTTATTGATAAGATGGGCCGTTGAGGCCGAAAAAAGAGCGGTAGGAGGCGAAATCAGCCTACATGGGCGATAGGTTGACAATGTTCATAAACTCCTCACGCACCTTGCTGTCGGTCATGAAGAGGCCGTCGAGTTTCGAGGCGGTCATGACGCCAGCCACCTTCACCCCTCTGAACTCTTTGCAGCCGTGGTGCGCTTTCATGACCAAGGCCATGCCTATCGGCGGGTTTTCCCTGCCAAGGGCCTCTTTCAGCATGGCCACCACGTCGTGAACCAGCCGCTCCTGTACCTGAGCGCGTGCCGCACAGTAGGCTACCGCACGGGCAATCTTACTCAGTCCCAGTACCTTGCCTTTCGGGTTGGGGATGTAGGCAAACCAGTACTTGCCCCAGAAGGGCATCAGGTGGTGTTCGCACATCGAGTTGAAGGTGCCGCTATCCACCACCATGTAGTTGTAGGTGATGCCATCCTTGCCATTGTCGAACACGGTAATCTGCGGCTTCTGTTCAGGATCATAGCCGCGGAAAATCTCTCCCCACATGCGTCGGATGCGCTTGGGCGTATCAATCAGTCCGTCGCGGGTGGGGTCTTCGCCAATATACTCCAGGCACTTTCGGATGTGATACTCTATTTCCTGGCCCTGTTCATCGGGCAGGTTAATCCACGCCTTCTCTTCCTGGCCATAAATCACACCCATCTCTTCAGCCATCTGGCTGTTTCGGCAGAAAACGGTGGCTTTCGGTTGGGTAAACTGGCTCAGTGTGGTACCGCTGGCCATCACGTCACTCACCACCAGCACCCCCTCTGCCAGTGTGGTCACACAGGGGATACCCAGTCGGTTAGCCAGTTCAATGGCGGGAAAGTAACCGCCACGCGCTACACCATAGACACCGCTGTAGTGGGTGCCCGTAGCCTGTAGTTTCTCGGCCAGCAGGTTGATGGCCGCTCTATACGCTTCGAATGTCAAATCTTTCTGTGTCATCTCGTAGGTATTACTGTTGTTCCTCTTTCACTGCTGAGGCTACAGCCTCTCGGGCCTCCTCCAGGGTGAGTCGGATGTTTTCGGCCCCCTGTCCGTAGGGCGGAATGGGGTCGTGAATAGTCATGCTCAATCGCGCCCAATGAATCCATTTGCCCCCTCTGGGCAGTACGCGGAAGGCGCCATTGATGCTGACTGGCACGACCGGTAACTGCAGGTCATCGGCCAGCTGGAAAGCCCCTCGTTTGAAGGGTCCCATCTTTCCCGTGTGGGTGCGTGCCCCTTCAGGAAAGACCACCAGCGACACACCATCCACCAGCGACGCCTCGGCTTGCTCCATGGTAGCCCGCACCTTGCTGGGCGAACTGCGGTCCACAAAGATATGGCCGCCACTCTCGCACGCCTTGCCTACGAAGGGAATCTTACGCAAGCTCTTCTTCATCATCCACTTGAAGTTGCGGTTCAGATAACCATAGACCAGGAAGATGTCGAAGGCTCCCTGATGATTGGGCACAAAGATGTAGGATTGGGCTGGGGAGAGCTTCTCGCGCCCCTCTACCTTGACCGGCAGCAGGAAGACCGTACAGATCAGGCGTCCCCACAGGTGCGCCGGCCAATAGCCCCAGAAATGGGCGTTGAAAATACTTCCTACCGTGGTGGTCACAGAGACCAGGATGGTGAGGATAAGCGCCACCGGCAGGGCGAAACAGATTTGGTAAATGTCGTATAGGATTCTCATGCTATGATATCGTTGACAAGTTAATGAGTTGACAAGTTAACCACTTTTTCAAGGGGCAAAATTAGCGAAAATTAGGCGAATAATGGACTGTTTGGCTTGAAATATTTATCTTTGCTCGCTAAAAATGCCCTTGTGCTGTGATTTTTTTGAAAAACAATCGTCGGATAAGGGAAAAGAAACCTGTTTTAACGCAAGAATGGAGACAACGGAAAAAGCATTCATCGCATTGGTCAAAGCCTACGAACGCATCATCTACAAGGTGTGCTACCTCTATGCCACACCTGGGGTGACGCTGGAGGACCTCTATCAGGAGGTGGTGGTGAATCTTTGGAAGGGCTACTCCCGTTTCCGTGGCGAGTGTAAGGAGTCCACCTGGGTCTATCGTATCGCACTCAACACCTGCATCAGTTTTCTTCGAAAGGAGAAGAATGCCCCCACTTTTGTGGAGCTGACCGCTCAGATTGACCGTTTGGATGAGGATGACGAGACCCAGCGGATGCTACGTCGGCTCTATCAGTTGATCGGTCGCCTCAATCAGTTGGAGAAGTCGCTTATCTTGCTCTATCTGGAAGATAAGAGCTACGACGAGATGGCTGAGATTACTGGCCTGACCCAGACCAACGTAGCCACCAAGCTGAGCCGCATCAAAGAAAAATTGCGCCAGATGAACAGGGAAGATGAAGGTTAAACGAACTTTGCTTTGAATATGGAACTGGATGATTTAAAAACGACATGGGGCGAGTTGGATAACCAACTCAAAAAGGCGCCTCTGGCTGGAGATGAGCAGATTTCGCGCATTGTCAGTGCGTGTAACGGTGAAACGCGCCGTAGCTTGGACCGCATCAAGGAGTTTTTGCGCTGGTCCCTCTGGGGTGCTGGCACCTTTTTGCTGCTGTTGATACTCTTCTCCATCTACCTAAGGCCCACCACTGAGAATCAGCAGTCTAAATTCTTCCTCTTTTGGGGCTTTCTGTTTGCTTCGTTCCTGGTGGCTTTTGCTTGGGACATCTACACCTACCGCCTGGTTCGGGGCATCCGGGTGGACACGATGAGCGTGGCCGAGGTGAGCCGTCGCATCGCCCTCTTCCACCGTCGCACCAACTACGAGGTGATAGGCCTGTCGGTATGGATTTTGGTTTACACCTTCTTTTATTACTGGTATCGTCAGCTCTACGAGCTCTCCCTTTTGGCCCAGATTTTCTACTTCAGCGCCACGCTGTTGATTGATGCCTTGGTCATCTACCTGCTCTACCGCCACAAAATCTATAAACCGATGCGCCATGCTGAAGAGAATATCCGTCGCCTCGGTTCGCTTTAAGGCGCTATGCCCTAAACTGGCTGCCTTCCTGGTGGCTGCCTTGGTGCTTTATGCCTCAGTGATCGAGCCCTCGCGTCTGCAGGTCAAGCAGGTGAGCTACAGCTCCTCGCGCTTGCCTTCCGCTTTCGACGGCTTCCGGGTGGTGCAGCTCAGCGACCTCCATTTGGGTAGCTTCGTCAAGCACCCTCATACAATCTCCCGTCTGGTGCAGCGGGTCAATGCTTTGCACCCGCATCTCATCCTTTTTACAGGCGATTTGGTCAACCGTCAGAGTGTCGAACTCCAGCCTTTTATGGCGCAACTCAGTCAGCTGAAGGCCGATTACGGCGTCTATGCCGTACTGGGCAATCATGATTATGGCAGCTACTACCGTTGGCCCACGCCGGAGGCCGAACGGGCCAATCTGGAGCAACTCAAGCGGATGGTGACTGACATGGGATGGCGTTGGCTCCATAATACCCATACCTTTATTCATCATGGCGGTGACTCCATCGCACTGCTGGGTGTGGAAAACCATGGTGAGCCCCCCTTTCCTCAATATGGCGACCTTACCGCTGCCCTCTGTGGTGCTGGTGATGGCTTCAAACTGCTCATGAGTCACAACCCCACCCATTGGCGCCGCGAGGTGCTGCCGCAGAGTGATATCGATCTAACGTTGAGTGGCCATACCCACGCCATGCAAAGCGTGCTGTTTGGCCATTCGCTCTCCGAACTGACCTATCCGGAGTGGAAAGGCTTTTACTACGAAGGCCATCAGGCGCTCTATGTCAATATAGGCATCGGCTACGTAGGCTTCCCTTTCCGCTTCAATGCCGTGCCAGAGATTACCTTAATCATTCTAAAATCTGTTAATTGATATAAATAATCATAATTTTATCTTGATATTTGCTGAACTGAGAGGGGATGATTGGCTTTTTGGAAAAAGAAAGATATATTTGCAAAAACAATTCATGAAAATAGCCAACTTATATATGGAATCCCGCACACGAACTTCGCATCTTCTCTTCATCTTGGTGGCGCTTCTGCTCATGGCCTCTAATGTCCGGGCGGCAGAAGAACCGGTTTATCAAGTGACCTATATCCAATCCTACAATCCCTTTGCGCAGGTCAGTGCCGATTTGACCAACGGCTTGAAAGCCGGTCTGGCCAAGAGCAAGATCAAGGTAGAGCTTACCGTGGAGTATCTCGATGCGACCACTTGGAATCATGTTCAAGAGCAGCTCATCATGCGCCGCATCTTGCAGCGGGCGCGCGAGCGGGGCGTCGATTTGATTGTCACCTCGGGCGACGAGGCTTTCTATACCTTGACCCATTGTGGCGACTCCATCGGGTTTAAATGCCCTGTGCTGATGGCGGGTGTGAAGTATCCGGATACCGACTTCATCAAACGGATGCCTAACGTCACCGGTTTTACTGCCGTACCCGGTTTTCACAGCCTGCTCAATGAGGCCCACCGTGTTTTCCCAAACCGTACGCAGGTCATCTGCCTGAGAGAGTCAGGGTACATGTCAAGCAGGGGAGAGCAAGAGCTGCGCAAGGTGTGGGACCAGTTTGTTGAGAGCCATCCAAACTACTCGCTCACCACCATCAATGTGGACCAAACCCAGCCCTGGCAGATACTCGATGCCATTTGTAACTCGGCTCATACCAAGCACACTGTAGTGATTGTGCCTAAGTGGACCCCCTTTATGGCCATTATATCCAAGAACTCCAAGGCTCCTGTCTATGCCTGCCAGAATCGTGCTTTGGGCAATGGTGTCTTGGCCGTATACGACTTGGAATCCTATCGCAAGATGGTGCCCGTTGGTGAGCGAGTGGCCCAAATCCTGCGAGGCCAATCCTCCAAAGAGTTCCCAATTGAGGATAATGCCAACTTCTTTCGCTACGACTACAAGCAGCTGAAATACTTCCATGTCGATGAAGAGCTGGCCGCCAAAGGTGGTGAAATTCACAACGTACCCATCGCTGAGAAATACTTTGCCCGTCTGCTCTTCTTTGGCATCATCCTGTTAGCCATACTGGTTACGTTGGTGCTTTGGTTGATTCATAAGAATCGTCAGGTGGCCCGCAAGAGTTTGGAAGACCGCATGCGTCTCGAGGCTCAGCAGCAGCTGGTGGAGCAGCGCGATGAGTATGATGATATCCTCACCTCCATTAGTGACGCACTCATTACATACGACACCACGCTGCATATCCGCTACATCAATGCGGCCCTGAAACGGGTGGTTGACCTTCCCCAAGAGTTTCGACAGACCATGGCCTATGAGGGGCTTGAGGTTGGCATGCTTTTTCACCTTTATGTGCAGGGTGAGAATGCGCTGCGACGTCTGCTACAACAGGCGATGGATGAGCGACGCCCCATTGAGCTGCCTGATAAGACCTTCATTCAGTCAGTTCACAGCAACGAATATTTTCCGGTAGTGGGCGAGGTGACGCCTATTTTCGGTGGAGAAAAACTCACCGGTGTGGCCCTCAGCTTCCGTAGTATTCAGGAGGAACAGATTCAGCAATCCTTCTTTACGATGGCGGTAGAAGAGAGCGGGGTCTATCCCTGGTGGTACGATTTGGAGAAGCGGCTCTTCTATTTCCCACCCCGATTGCTTCGCTATTTCAATATGGAGAACGGGGCCTTACCGCTCGACCAGCTGCGTGATATGATTTATGAGGAGGATTTACAACGCATCCAGTCGTTGTTTGTGCAGAGCCTGTCGTCGCACGAAAATATTGACCTGAATGTCCGTCTCAAGCGGGGCGACAGCCTGGAGTGGTGGGAGATGCGCATGCACTTCTTGGAAGGGGCGATACCCGGTGAAACCTACCGCGTGGTAGGCGTCTGCCAGAGTGTACAGCAGTTCAAGGAGGCTGAGGCGGAGCTGGTCAAGGCGCGCGACAAGGCCATGCAGACCGATAAACTGAAGTCAGCCTTCCTGGCCAACATGAGCCACGAAATCCGTACGCCGCTCAATTCGATTGTAGGTTTCTCAAACCTCTTGACCGATTTTGAGCAGTACGAGCCCGACGAGGTGCGGCAGTTTATCCATACCATCAACACCAACTGCGACATGTTGCTGGTTCTGATTAACGACGTGCTCGACCTGGCCCGCATTGAGGCCGGTTCCATGGAGTTTGAGATGGGACAGTATGCCCTGAAGGACATTGTTGAGCAGGTGTATGCGGCCCACAGCTACCGTGTATCTTCAGAATTAAAGTTGCTGATGGAGTGTCCTGAGGGCGACCAACAGATGGTTGTAACTGACCTCAATCGCCTGAAGCAGGTCTTCAACAACCTGATTGCTAACGCAGTCAAGTTTACCCAGCAAGGATGTATCACCATAGGCTATCGCGTGGACCAATCGGCCCACCAGGCTATCCTCTACGTCAGCGACACGGGTTGTGGCATGAGCGAAGAGGTACAGAAACACATCTTTGAGCGCTTTTACAAGGGCGATAGTTTCCGTCAGGGCGCCGGATTGGGGCTCAGCATCTGTGCCACCATCGTTGATCAGCTGCATGGCGAAATCCATGTCACCTCTGCTGAAGGCCAAGGTTCCACCTTCGAGGTATACCTGCCCCTCTGACATATTGTAGGTGATATACCGGAAATAACGAACAGATTAAAGAATAGGCTTTATGTCGTACTCAAAAATTGAAGAAATCACAACTAACCTCTGGGGTAAGTATAACGTTCGCTTTTCAGCCAATGCGGATGTGAATATTATTGTTGGTATAAACGGTAGTGGCAAGACTACGTTGCTAAACGAAATAAACAAATTGGCCCTTGAAAATTCCAGTGATAAAAAACAAGTCGTATTTGTGCCATCTATAGATAATATAGCCATGCGCGATAAGCGCAAAGTGGCTAATGCACTGACACAGGATCTTGAATTTTACATGTTCGACATGAAAACAGGTCCGTCAATGATGTATTATCGCATGTCCATGATTGATGCTAAAGCGGAAAAACAAAAAGAGATGAAAGCACGTATTGAAGATTTCCGCTCTATAATAAATTCTTTGTTTAGTGAAACAGGAAAGCATATTGAGATCGAAGGAAACAAATTTAATGTGGTTTCTAACGGGCAGATTATTCCTATTGAAGCTTTGTCTTCTGGTGAAAAACAAATGCTTTTGATTGTACTTCGTGTATTCCTTATGGACGGGAAAGAAGCATTTGTACTGCTTGATGAACCGGAAAACTCACTTGACATCAGTTGGCAATATGAGTTGATTAATATACTTGTGAAACTCAACCCAAATGCACAATACTTTATTACCACACATTCACCAAGTATCTTTGGTGACGGATGGGGTGATAAGATTATTTATATGGAGGATGTAACAACTCCAATTAAGTGAAGGATATGAATAGAATTGAAGAACAAGC
>CAMAMO010000044.1 GCA_945836915.1 uncultured Mediterranea sp. | reverse complement strand
CGACGGCCTGCAAAGACGCAGAAGTAGTCATCATGCGGATCGGGTGTGGTGCGGCGGTCAAATGCAATCATGTCAGCCCAAATCTTGAACATGGAGATGTTATGGGCATAATTAATCATATCTGGCGTGTAACCACCACCAGGACGCATGTTCACCTCAAGCGCCACGAAATCGCCCACTTCGCCCAGGCCGCGATGGGCCTTGTTGAGGCGGAAGAACTCCAGATGTACAAAGCGGGACTTCACACCGAAGGCCTCTACCGTACGGCGTCCCCAGAAACGGAGGTTCTCTGACATGTGCTGCTCTACATAGTAGGTGGAGTCGAGGTTGTTGTTAACGATATCGGCAATGCTCGGCGGGCAGACGCACATCGACTCAACCAGAGGCTCACCCTTCGAGTTGATGATCGCATCATAGGTACAGATATCACCCGTCACATACTCCTCAATAACATAATGCTCTACTTGAGGCGTTTCACGGAAGAAGCGCTCCAGCTCAGCTTCGTTCTCCAGTTTGTGGGCTCCACCGGCACCTACACCCACGTCGGGTTTCGCAAAGAGTGGATAACCGGCATCTACTGAGAAGCGCTTGGCCGCATCAAGCCCCTCGGAGGCCTTGATCTGGCGCGCCGTGCGGATACCCCCTTTGGCGTAGTATTTCTTCATCTCCGACTTCTCCTTGAAGGCCTCAATACCATCCAGTTTAACGCCAGTAGTCACATTGAAATCGGTACGCAGGCGGGCGTCCATCTCAAGCCAGAACTCATTGTTCGATTCAATCCAGTCAATATGGCCGTAGCGCCAAGCGTAGTAACCTACTGCCCGATACATCTGGTTGTAATCTCCCAGATTGCTGACAGGATAATATTCAGTCAACGAACGTTTCAATTCGTCGCTCAGTGACTCTTTGGGTGTATCACCAATGCCCAATACGCGTACCCCGTTTTTTTGCAGTTCGTCACAAAACTGCCAATACTTCTCAGGGAAGTTGGGCGAAATAAAAACAAAATTTATCATAATGTTTGCTCTTTTGTATGTTTAGTTGTCAAAAGGTTTTGCAAAACTAAGAAGAAAAACTAACTTTGCAAACAATTTTTGCGAAAATCATACTTTTGAATTCAAAATAACCCGATATAAGCACCTGTATAACAGATGAAATACTTTTTGACGAGTAGTCCAAGTGTGGCGATGGATGGTGCAATCAATCCCGCCAATGGCTTTTTAGATAACCTGCGACGTGCGTTGGGCGATGGCCCTGTACGTGGAGTGTTTGTGACCACCCACCCTGATGATATCGCTTTCAGCGAGCATTGCAGCGACTGCATGCGCATCGCTTTCGAAGAGACTGGCATGGAGTTTGAGTGGTATCAACTGCTTGATCGCCGCTCAGCGCCCTATGTGGAGGAGATGCTTGCATCATGCAACTTCCTTATTTTAGGTGGCGGGCATGTACCTACCCAGAATGCCTTTCTTCACGATTTGGATATGCCTCGCTTGATACGTCAATTTGAGGGCGTTGTTCTCGGCATTTCTGCTGGCAGTATGAATTGTGCACGGATTGTGTATGCGCAACCCGAAGAGCCTGGCGAAGCGATTGATGAGAACTACCTTCGTTTCCTCCCTGGACTGGGACTTACTGAGGTGCAGATTCTACCTCACTATTATCTCTGCAAGGATATGATGGTAGATGGCTTTAAGGTCTATGAAGAGATTGCCATACCCGATAGCCGCGAAGCTTTGCGCCGCTTCTATGTTTTTCCAGATGGAACCTATCTGTATGGTCAGAATGGTATGGAGACCATCTATGGCGAGTTCTTCCTTATTGAAAATGGGGTGATGAGACAGGTGGCCAATCACGGCCAAAGCATGCGTCTGCCGTTTGAGTATTAGTCTCCTTCGATGACGGGATAGCTATCCGTTGTTAGTGTGGATAGGTGGTGAAGTACTTCCAAAGCGGAGCTACCATCAGCGCTTGGCGGAACTCACCCCTCTTCAACATTTGATAGAGGCGCTTTCTGCTCACCACATGGACTGAGAGATCTTCTGTGGAATCCAGATGTTGTGTAGAGGTACGTTGCACGCCGGTAGCTAAGTAGCAATAGGTCAGATTATTCATCGTGCTGGCATTGGCCGATAGGGTCATCCAGAGTTCCCATTGCCCTCCGCTATAGCCAGTCTCTTCAAAAAGCTCTCTTTGGGCTGAGGTTAGTGGTTCTTCACCCTCTTCGCATACACCTGCACAAAGCTCATAACGGGTCTCTCCTAATCCATGGCGGTATTGGCGAACCAGCACAAAGTCGCCTTCTTCTGTGATAGCGATGACATTGATCCACGTTGGATATTCAAGCACGTAATACTCAGGGATGACCACGCCGTTAGGCATCTTCACCGTATCTCGTCGGGCGGTTAACCAAGGTCGGCGAATCAGGTATTCACTCTCCATGACTTCCCACTTGCCCTCTTCCAAGGGATTGGTTTTGGTGGGTTTGTTCTTATCACTCTCACTGTTTTTATCCGTTTTGTTCTGCCTGGCCTGAATCATTGAGGCCGAGACAATGCCCGTAGGCACAGCGATGATAGTATAACCTAATAGCATGACGACGGCGGAGAGAAAGCGTCCCATAGGAGTGACAGGGGTGATGTCGCCATAGCCTACGGTGGTCAGTGTGACCACAGCCCAGTAGATGCAGTTAGGAATATTATCAAAGTCGGTATCTGGTCTTTGCCCTTCGACCATAAACATCAAGGTGCCGATGGAGATGACCAGAATCAGGACAAAGAGGAAGAAGACGCCAATCTTCGGACTGCTGACTCGCAGCGAGTGGAGCAGCAATCGACCCTCTTCCAGGAAGTTGAAGAGTTTGAAGATGCGGAATACGCGAATCAGTCGGAAGGTGCGGACTATTAACAGATAACGGGCGGGACCAAATAGCCAGGTCAGGTAGAGCGGCAAGGTGGCCAGCAGGTCAACCAGTCCAAAGAAACTGAGTGCATACCCTTTGGGAGAAGGGGAGCAGTAGAGGCGCAGCAGGTACTCGGCTGTGAAGAAGAAGGTGAAAAGATACTCCATCACGCGGAGGTAGGGGCCTGCTACATCAGACACACCCTGAATGCTCTCAGCGATGACAATCAAGATACTGAGTAGGATACACCCTATCAAGGCCACATCAAATGCCTTGCCGGCAGGCGTGTCACTCTCAAAAATGATGAGATAGATTTTGCGCTTCAGCATTTCATTGTGCATCAGCTGCTTCCATAGGTTTTTCAGTCTCTTCATGAATAGTCTATTAGGGGCTAAAGGGATGGGTTGTTCATGGACACAATCAGATTGAGCAGCATAGAGAACAGGTCCAGGTCTGCATCAACCTCACTCAGCAGATGGCTGATATCATCAGTCATCTTCTCACAGAACTTCTCTTTCTCCAGTTCTCTGTAGGCTTGATTGTAGAGGTCTATGCCTTCAGTGGTTAGATTGACCATGATGGCGGCATGGCCAGCACGGACTAAATCGCTACTGGTAGCACCGAACTGTATGAGCTGGGTGTAGTATTGATGCGACTGCTCAAACCGGCGTAAAGCAAAGAGCGATGAGGCAATGCCTCGCAGGGCGTCGGCCGAGTTCTTTTGCAGATAGTAGCATTTATGGTAGTAGTTGAGTGCCTCGTCTGGTAGCTTGGCATAGTCGTAGTATTGGGCCAGCTCTAAATTGATTTTAAAATGGTTAGGAGAGAGCTCTTGCAGCTGGTCTTGGTAGATAATGGCCTCATTGTATTGTCCCGTCTTGGCACAGCATCGGGCCAGGTGACGCAGGGTCCATTGGTCATTGGGCTTGGCTAAATCAGCCTTTTTGTACATCTCGATGGCTAACTTAAACTGGGATATCTTTTCCAAACAGAACCCACTCTTTTGAAACAAATGGACGGATGGTACGGCCGATTTGTGCTGAATGGCATGATCATAATGGTCATACGCTCTATGATAGGCTTTGTATTCAAAGAGCATGTCACCGGCCTCTTGCAACACCTCTGGCGTGAAGAATTGCTCCTCCCATAGATTTCTGTATGTATGGAGCAAGTTGGTCATTTCAGGGAACCCAAAGAGGAAGGATGGCGTGATGAGTTGGCGATAGCGATAAAGGTCTTGGAGGTAGTGGCGAATGGCATCCTGAAGTGAGGGAGAGGAGAACTGGGAGATGACTTCCTGGATGCTCTCTTCGTCTGCCATACTCACCTCTTTGCCCATCATTTCTGTCAGCTTTTTGGCGTATAGACAGAATGAGTAGCTGTCGCTGTCGCAATGCATCTTGGCCAGTGGAAAGATGACATTCTTCTCTTGGTTTTTATAACCATATAGGTTGACGATAGCGGGTTGTAACGAATCGAAAGGGAAAAACCAATGCGATGGCTCTTGGAAGAAAGCATCCCGCTTGGTCTGTCGAAAGGCGGTATATTGCATGTCTTCGCCCCGTTGTTGGCGTTCACCAAACTCTTTGATGCGCTTTTCAACCCTCTCGCTCTCTCTCCAGTCGGGATTGAAATCCTCTTCATGGAGTTGGTGCAGGTTGTTCAGATTGGTCAAGTTGTCTGGCCCTAATTTCAGGTTTTTCAGCGGAGAGTGTTTAAGCAGATCGGGCATGAGCTGCTCGTTGATATACTTCTGGGCCACTTCAGTCTGCTCCTGCCGTAGAGCCTGTAAGATGGTTGCTCTTAACAGTTTCAACGTCGCTTCTGATTGGAAGAGTCGCTCCATCCGGCTTTGGATGGGGGCCATGATGGTATGGAATAGGCTCGAATTAGAATAGACCTCGTAGAGTTTGGCAATGACGAGAATCAAACCAACTATCGCACGCGCCTTGACCCGGTTGGAATCGCTCTTCTCCAGCAAGTCAAACATCCAGACTATCTTTCTGCTGTCATAACATTGCATGAGGCTGAGCGTAATAGCCGAGGTGGCGATACAGAGTTCAATAGGCTGAATGCGCTTGTCGTTGACCAACTGTTCCATGATATGGCTATCCTCCCGGCTCCAACTCAGATGAAGCAGAAGGTAGTAGAAGAGGTCGCTTTGCGTTTTTGAGCGGTGCGCTATCTGTTGCATCATCTCCTCTTCTTCCGTGGCTGGAGTGGCTGTTGGCGCTGAGGCGTGAGCGGCGGCTTGAATCTGGACTGTGGCTTGGTTGATGCGATTCACCATCTGACTGATGGCTTCGGCGGATTGGTATCCATTCCACGGCGTCAGGCGCCTGTAGTATGGGGCTTTCTGGCTGTGAATAACCAGATGGAACTGGATGGATTGAAAGGCAAGCCACGTCTTATAGAGTAACCCATGGAATAACGCTTTACGTTGAGGATCTTCTTGGCCCTTGCTAAGGTAGTCAAGCAGGTAGTGCAGTGGCATAGCATACTCTTCCAGAGTATGGTCTATCTCCCATAACTCCAGTTGTTTGGCCACTTGCCGGAGCATGATAATGGATTCGTAGAGGCGGTTCTCCTCTAAGCGTTCATGGGCACATCTCAATACCTTTCTGAGCTCTTCTATATCGTCTTCGTTTAATTTCATTGTTCAAGCGGTTGGCTAATGGATGGCAAAATAAGAGGTGGCTTGCTTGGCTTCCTGTTAGAAGCGCCAATACATCTGCAGGTCAAATGTGTTATAGCGGCCGTCGCCAGATGTGGCTTTGTCACGGGTGTAGCTGTAATTGGCCTGCAACTTGAAGTTCTTGTGGAAATAGTAGTTGGCTGAGAGGCAGTACTGAGCCTTCATGCTATCCCATTCTCGGGTGTCGCGATAGACATCCCACTTGGCATAGACTTTGCATTTCTTGCTAACGGGGGCACCTACGGTCATGTACCAGGCATCCGCTTTATCGCAGGCGTTAGCCTTCAAATCGCCGTTAGCATCGTAGTGGCTGATTTTGTAACCCTTACTGGTAGCGTACTCTGCGCGAACCGTCCATTTGCTTTCATACTTTAAACCGGCAGCCATACGGTTACGATCTACGGTGATGCCGTTTTTGGTAAACGAGCCATTCCAGACAAACACGCCGATAGCCAGCTCCTTCACCGGATAGACATACACGCCACCAATCAGGTCCTTGCTGTTATTCTGCTCTTTTTGGTTGATACCTTGACCGTTGTAGAGGGCCAACTGGTAATGCAGGAAGTTGTGCTTGTCCTGCCCGATGGGGAGGAGGTCACCGGAAATCTGCACACCCATGTCGCGACCACCCGATGAGTGTTCGCCCACGCGATCGCCCATACCAGCTAACTTGGTTGTTAATTGTGAATAGCCTCCAAAACCGATGTCCCACGGGTTCATGGGGTTTTCGAAAGTAAAGGCACGCTTAAATTGACCAAACCGCACGTTGAAGAATTTGTATTTAACCCATTCACCATAGGCATCGACAATACGTGCACTCTTCTCATTGGTCTCACCAACGCCACCGCCTGTCACCTCCATTTGCAGGCGGTACTTGAAATCAAGCACCTGACCGTTGACATAGACACGGGCCATGCGAAGGTCAAAGCTGCTATGATTGGATCCATCTTGGTCTGTGGCTGATGCTTTGCCCACGACATATCCGCCGAAGGTGGTTTTCTGAATGAGGTCGTTTTTTGCTTTTTGAGCTACACGCTGTTGTGCAGATGCACCCACACTCAAGAGGGCGGCAGTTGCGAGGAAGATATAATTTTTTATAGTCATGATTCTTATATACTCAAAAATTAGGTTATTCAATATGGTTTAGGTTTGCAAAAATAAGGCAGAGATACAAAGTCACACCTGATAACGTTCCACGCGAGGGTGGAAGTGGGTTGTGCCTCTGTATCTCTGCAACAGATGGATGATATCGTATCACCCCTTGATAGGGGAGAGGCGATTATTCGTTGATAGCTGCGATACCCGGCAGAATCTTACCTTCGATAGCTTCAAGCAGTGCACCACCGCCAGTTGAAACGTAAGATACACCCTGAGCCAAGCCAAACTTGTTAACACAAGCTACTGAGTCACCACCACCTACGAGAGAGAAAGCACCATTCTTGGTAGCCTCTACGATGGCTTCACCTACACTCTTTGATCCGTGGGCAAAGTTGTTGAACTCAAATACACCGGTAGGACCGTTCCACAGAATGGTCTTAGAGCCTTTGATGACCTCAGCGAAAGCCTTCTCACTGTCAGGACCTATATCCAGACCTTCCCAGTTGTCGGGGATTTCGTTCACAGCGCAGAACTGCGTGTTAGCGTCGTTAGAGAAAGAGTCAGCAATCTTGGCGTCGGTAGCCAGAACCAAGTTAACCCCCTTCTCCTTAGCCTCCTTCATGATGTTCAGAGCCAAATCCAACTTGTCATCTTCACAGATAGAGAGACCGATCTTACCACCCTGAGCTTTGCTGAAGGTGTAGGTCATACCGCCAGTCAGAATCAGGTTATCTACCTTGTTCAGCAGGTTTTCGATGATTTCGATTTTTGAAGAGACCTTAGAACCACCCATGATTGCAGTGAAGGGACGCTGAATGTCGTTGAGCACTTTGTCAACAGCCTTCACCTCTTTCTCCATCAGGTAGCCGAACATCTTATTGTTGGTATCGAAATATTTAGCGATCAGAGCCGTAGAAGCATGAGCGCGGTGAGCGGTACCGAAAGCGTCGTTGACGTAGCAGTCTGCGTATGAAGCCAACTTCTTGGTGAACTCCTTCTGGCTCTCTTTCACAGCCTTCTTGGCAGCAGCCTTCTCTTCGTCCGTAGCATCTTCTGCCAAACCACGGGGCTTACCCTCTTCTTCAGCATAGAAACGGAGGTTTTCGAGCAGCAATACTTCACCGGGTTGCAGGGCAGCAGCCTTGACAGCAGCCTCTTCACCCATGCAGTCGTTAGCAAACTGAGCCTCTACACCGAGCAGTTCGTTCAGGTGACCGAGGATGTGCTTCAATGAGAACTTCTCAGCCACACCTTTCGGGCGACCCAGGTGAGAACCAATGATAAGGCTACCACCATCAGCCAGAATCTTCTTCAGTGTGGGCATAGCAGCACGCATACGGGTATCATCAGTGATGTTAAAGTTCTCGTCCAGAGGAACATTGAAATCCACACGGACAAATGCCTTTTTACCGGCAAAATTGAATTGATCAATTGTCATAGTTCTATTTTCTTTAAAAGTGAAAAAGTTATCTTCTTACTATTTTGTGCGTGCAAAGTTACTATTTATTTTGATTTAGCGTGCGTTTTTCGTCAAATTATTCTTTGACGAGTTGGGGTGTTTATTCACTTTATCTTTTTGGGCCCAATATTTACATAAATTTTGTAAACCACACTTGTCACAATGTGGGTTTCGTGCCATGCATACGTAGCGTCCATGTAAGATGAGCCAGTGATGGGCTATGGGAATGTCGGCCTCGGGAATATATTTGATTAACTCCTTCTCTACGCTCAAGGGGGTGGTTTGTCGGTCGCTCACCAGCCCTATTCGGTGGCTGACGCGGAATACATGGGTGTCAACGGCCATGGCGGCTTTACCCCATACCACGGACTGAATCACGTTGGCTGTTTTTCGTCCTACGCCAGGTAACTGAACCAACTCTTCGAGCGTTTCGGGCACTTCTCCATCGAAACGTTCCACCAACAGGCGGGCCATGCCTACCAGATGGGCCGCTTTGTTGTTGGGGTATGACACCGAGCGGATATAGGGAAACACCTCCTCCACAGAGGCTTTAGCCAGTGCCTCCGCATCGGGATAGGCGTTGAAGAGGGCTGGTGTCACCAGATTGACCCGTTTGTCGGTGCATTGTGCCGAAAGCATCACCGCTACCAATAACTCGTAAGGCGTGCGGTAGTGCAACTCGGTCTCTGCAATGGGCCTATGGATTCGAAACCATTCAAGTGTCTTCTCGAAACGTTCTTTTTTTCTCATAATCTCTGCGTTCTATGGGTGAAAGACTATCCGCGCAATTTGTTACGGTGGAAATGTGGGGTGACGTAGAAGTGGAAGTAGAGGGTGGAGATGACCGTGAGGCAGGCCCCGAAAAGGTAAGCCTTGTCAAAGGTGCTCACCTCGGCAATATACCCTCCAGCTAACATGCCGATACCCAGCCCCACATCCCATGAGGTGAGGTAGGTGCTGGTAGCTGTGCCACGCTGGCTATTCGGGGCCAGGTTGACAAACAGGGTGTTGTAGGCTGGAAACATGACGCCAAAGCCGATACCCAGCAGCGAGGCTACAGTGAAAAACAGCATGAGGCATACCGTTGGATTCCACGCCTGAACCAGGGGGCAAGAGGAGAGTAGGAAGAAGCTGAATACCACTAAATAGAGACCTGCCTGTATCATCTCAGTGACCTTGCCTCGGTCCACCAATCGACCCGAAAAGAGGCGTGAAATGGCCATGCCGATAGCCATGCAGGTAAAGAAGAACCCTGATGAGGCGCTAATGCCAATCTGCTTGGCATACATGGCGACGTAGTTGGTGGTCATGCCGTAGGGGATGGAGAGCAGTAGCAGACTGAATCCTGCTGGCAGTCCGTGTAATAGGATAAAGCGATCCAGTGAGATGGGTTCATGCGCTTGGGGTGGTTTATAACTGGTCTTGACCGCTGAGGCTGACAACAGTCCCAGCAGGCACGAGGTGAGTGAGCAGCCGAAGATGAGGGCATACGAGGCCCCTGCATCATGGAGGAAGAGACCGATCATCGGGCCGACGGACATGGCGATGTTATTGGTCAGGCCGAAATAGCCCAATCCTTCACCCCTTCGCGAGGAGGGCATGATATCAATCACGATGGTGTTACCGCTAACGGTCACCATACCGAACGAGAAGCCGTGCAACATCCGAAATAGAATGAAGAGGCTGAGCGTTCCTGCCAGCATATACCCACCGAACATCATGGTGAAGAGGGTGTAGGTCAGCAGATAGAGGGGCTTCCGGGCAAAGGTGTCCAGTAGGTAGCCTGAAAAAGGGCGGATACACAAAGCCGCCACGGTATAGCACGATAGTACGATACCTATGGCGGTCTTGTCTGCTTGGAATATCTCTGAGAGGTAGAAAGGCAATACGGGTATCAGGAGCCAAAAACCAAAGAAAAGTAGGAAATTAGCAGCCAGAATGCAGCGATAACTGCGTGTAAAAAGCCTTTCTTTCACTGAAAACCCTCTGATTAGTAAGCGTTCTCAAATTCTTTCAGGAAACGGGTGTCGTTCTCTGAGAACATGCGGAGGTCTTTCACCTGGTATTTCAGGTTGGTGATGCGCTCTACGCCCATGCCGAAGGCATAGCCGCTGTAGATTTTGCTATCAATACCACTGGCCTCCAATACATTGGGATCTACCATGCCACAACCTAAGATCTCTACCCAGCCTGTATGCTTGCAGAAGTTACACCCCTTACCACCGCAGATGTTACAACTAATGTCCATTTCTGCACTCGGTTCCGTGAAGGGGAAGTAGGAGGGACGGAGGCGAATCTTGGTCTCCTCACCAAACATCTCCTTAGCAAAGAGCAGAAGCACCTGTTTCAGGTCGGTGAATGAGACATTCTTGTCAATATAGAGTCCTTCAATCTGGTGGAAGAAGCAGTGGGCGCGGTAGCTGATGGCCTCGTTACGATAAACCCGTCCGGGGCAAAGAATGCGGATAGGCGGCTTGGAGAAGTCCATGGCCCGAACCTGTACGCTGCTGGTATGGGTGCGCAGAATGATGTTCTTGGTCACATCGTCTTCGTTCGACTCCACAAAGAAGGTGTCCTGCATGTCGCGGGCCGGATGATCGGCCGCAAAATTCAGCTTGGTAAATACATGGAGGTCATCTTCCACTTCAGGGCCTTCGGCGATACAGAAGCCCAGACGGGAGAAGATGTCGATAATCTCATTCTTGACGATGGTCAGGGGGTGGCGTGTACCCAGCTCCATGGGGTAGGCGGTGCGCGTTAGGTCGATACCTTCGCATCCGTTGTCTTGGCTCTCAAATTGCTCTTTCAGGGCGGCAATCTTTTCCTGAGCCTTTGTTTTGAGTGTATTCAATTTCATGCCCACCTCTTTCTTCTGCTCTGCAGGCACGGTACGGAAATCGGCCAT
This sequence comes from uncultured Mediterranea sp., assembly GCA_945836915.1. Taxonomy (GTDB): domain Bacteria; phylum Bacteroidota; class Bacteroidia; order Bacteroidales; family Bacteroidaceae; genus Bacteroides. Next base: position 3,531 of record CAMAMO010000044.1, on the reverse strand, counting down.
CAGTTCATTGATAGCCCCTTTCTTACTCAAATATTTAATGCGCAAGGCCTCCAGCTCTTCAGCGTTTGAGGCGGTTATGGTTTCTACTTCCTGTAGAAGTTGATCGATTTTTGCAATCATAATTTGTACTCCATTTTATTTCGTGGGCACAAAGATACGAAGATATTTTTTAATATAGCAAAAGGTTATGAGTTTTTATAAAAAGAAAAGGCACCTGCCTTCACAGACAAGTACCCCGGTAACTATACCCTCTTGGGGGAGAGGGATAAGTTATGAAAACAAACCGATTGAATATAATATCTATGTTAGTGCTTCATGATTAATCCTCTATCTCTTAAATCCCTACCGCCTCGCGAAGGGGTACGAAGGTGTAGCCTTTGCGTTTCAGCCTCTTGATTAATTGTTCCAAGGCGTTGGCATAAAACTTATCTGTCCGTGCCTCAGCTGTTCCCAGATGGATGAGCATCAAATGACCATTCAAGCCGTTCTCCTTCTCTTCCCGTAGAATCTGCTCTAAGATAGCCTTGCTGCTTTTATAGCGCTCGCCCATCTCTGGCGTGGTATAGTCGGCATTGCTGCCACTGCCGGGAGTAAAGTTGATCAGTTGCAATCCCATCCCTTGGGTCCAAGCGGCAATCTGTGCATTGTAGTACTCATAGGGAGGCAGGAAGAGCGGTGCCTCTTCGGGCCGAATGCCTGCCTTGGCCATTTTCTGATAGGCTTGGAGCAGGTCCTCTTCAAATGCCTGACGGGTTACGAGTAGGGAATCCCTCTTCTCCCAAGGCATATAGAGCAGGTGCTGGTCACTATGACTGCCGATGTAGTGGCCTTCGGCTTTGATCTTTTGTACCTCTGTGGGGAATTGGTCAAAGAAACGGCCTGTCAGGAAGAAGGCGCCTTGAATGCCTTCGCGCTTCAGCGTGGCCAAGATACGGTCAGTTCCATCGGCTTGCGCATCAGCGCTGAAGATAAGGGTCAACTCTTTTTTGCTCCGGTCGGTGCGGACAATACCTCCATGCACCATTTCATTGGCTCGGTGGTTGACACCAGCCTGTTTCATACCTTCTGCCTGCATGGCTGAAAGGTAGTAGGTCAGACTGGCTGTACCATCCATGGTGGGCTCATTGGTGGCATAGTCACCAATCACATCATGGTAAACCATCACATCGGGCTGGAAGTGATCATAGGTCTGTGAAGGTCGGTTTTTCTGTCCTTCCAGGTTGACCCCTCGCAATCCCTCAAAGATGGTGCGGTAAACCGGTCCATCCACCAAGCCGCCCGTGGCATTGTCGTTGCATTGCATCACGTAGGAGGAATGGGGTTGGTCAGGAAACTCACCGTAAGCGGGCAGGTCGGCAATCATCGAGCAGCCCCAAGGGTTGCATCCAAAGAGCCAATCTAACAGGGCGCTCTCCATTTCGACGAAGCGTTCATCACCGGTCAGCTGACGGTAGAGGCGGCACTGTGTCATCATCGCCACCGTCAGGTTGTTCGAGCACCAGATGGAGGGGATACCGTAGAGGAAGGGTGATTCAACCGCCTTCTCATAGGTTCGCTCAATGCCGCAGCGTAGGTTACGGATAAACTCCTTGGCCAGACGGCTGTTCACCGTTTGCGAGGCCAGTCTGTAGTGTCCCATATTGATGAAGGGGTACCACTGGTAGTGGCGCGCGCTGTCAGCACCCATCCACGGCGTGAAGGGCTCACGTCGGCCATACTCCATGGCTTGATGTAGGTATTTCTCTTCACCCGTCATGCGGTAAAGTTCCATAGCACCCAACTCCATGTCGTCGGTCCAGTTATCCTCTTCGTAGATATAAGGTGATAGCACAGAGGCTGTTTGGCAGACACCGGGTTGTTTGATACCCTGCTGGTAAGCGGCATCAGCTTTCGACGCAATCTCGGCGGCAAACTCGGGATAGAAGGGTTTCAACACCTCTGCGCCCAGCGCGAAGTCGGATGCAAACTTGCCTGCCGTGCTGGCTACACCTGTCGTAGCGTTCATGCCTCCAGTTTTACGTCCGCGCTCTTGGGGTTCACCGCTACAGAAATAGACGGGGCGGCCTAATCCAGGACCATAACCGTAATCTACGGGGTCCTGGCTGGGAATGCGCATGCTGGCATGGTCGCGGTCATCAGCAATCTGATTGTAGAGCTCGCCAGGTTCAGGATTCATGCGGTTCAGCCAATCCAATCCCCATTTAATTTCATCAACGATATCGGGTATGCCATTGGCGCCTGGCCGTCCGTTAGCATCATAAGCGTCTCCGAATGCCTGTGGGTTTTGCTGGTAGGCAAAGAGCATCTGATAGATAGCATTGGCCGAGGTGGTGGTGTATTGCAAATAGTCACCGGCGTCATGCCAACCGCCTCTGACGTCCAGATGTTGTCCCGTTTTGGTGGGGTGATAGACAATGTAGCCGTCATGCACGTGGCAACTGTCATTCAAGTAAGGATTGTAGCCACACCGCTGCTGACGCATGTAGTGGAGCAGGAAATCGGCGGTGCCGTTATAGACATGAGCGCCAATCGTAAAGCGGGGCGATTGAACCGAACCGGCCTGAATGCAGTAGGTTCCTGGTTGCGTAAATTCGCTGAAGTTGAGTCTGTAGGTGGTGGCCATCTTTCCTATAGCGCCGGTATGGCGTACCAGGCTAAATGGGCCAATCTTCTCACCGGTGAAAACGTTAATAAGTGAAAATGACGATAACTCAGTGACTTCATCACTCATAAAGACAGCTACCTTCGAAGAGTGGGGCAGATAACCCAGTTGGTTTATCCGTATCCACCCTCCAGCGTAGGCAGAGTGAGCCAACCAAAGGAAGGAGAGCATAAGTAAGAGGGTACGTTTCCTTTTCATAAAGAGTTTTTTGGTTTTCATAAAGGTTTTCTTTGTTTTGATTTCTACTCTGTTTTACCTCTGCAAAATAAGTTATTTTTTGGATAGGTTACCATCTTTTGAATTAATAATTAATTGATATTATAGGTTGTTTACGGATATTTGCAAAAAGAATAGCCACTACGCCTAAAAAAGGGTAGTGGCTATTCCATAATTTCAGTATGAGGGACTATTTGCGGTAGTTGGCCAGCTCCTCAGCGTTAAACTTGCGGATAAAGTTGAAGTGCTTTTCCACCTCGGCTTCAGCGTAGTTGATATAGACCTGAGCAGACTTTGCAAAGAGTTCCGGTGCCTTTGTGGCGTCCTGAATAATGAGGTGTGACATGATGTTCACAGCGGCCATTTCGTAGAGGCGACGTGCTACGAAGTCGAGCAGCTCTTGATTTTGAGCCTCCTTGATGGCATTGGTGCAAGCCTCCAGCTTATTGGTCATCTCTTTCACGCGGTCCATCAGCGGTTGCATGGTTTCACTGCAGGGGATGGTTTCGAATTCTCTCAGTGTAGCGGCATACGAGCCGTTGGTTACGTAGCGGATGGCGGCTACCGTCTGCAGCTGCGTGGTACCCTCGTAGATGCTGGTGATGCGGGCATCGCGGTAGATGCGCTGGCAGGCATACTCCAGCATGAAGCCT
>CAMAMO010000043.1 GCA_945836915.1 uncultured Mediterranea sp. | reverse complement strand
TCGGACCGCCAATCAGTCGGTTGAAGGGGAGCAGCGTAGTGTGGAAGGGCTTGCTGCCGCCAAAGGCCTCGTACTCCGTTCCGCGGGCCGATTCGTTACCCAGCATGTTGGGCCAGGTGCGGCAAAGACCAGTAGGACGCACGGCCTCATGACCGTTCACGCAGATTTTATACTCAGCCGCCTTGGTTACGCAGTAGTGGTAGTGGTTGTTCATCCATTGGCCGTAGTGGTACTCGCCGCGGGGAATGATGTCGCCCACGTAGCCACTCTTCACGGCGTTGTAGCCGTTGTCCACCATAAACTGGTAGGCCTTGTCGAGGTGGCGCTCATAGTTGCGTGCAGAGGCAGACGTTTCGTGGTGCATCATCAGGCGCACACCCTTGTTCTGGGCATAGCTGTTCAGCATCTTCACGTCGAAGTCGGGATAGGGCGTTACGAAATCGAAGACGTAATCCTTCGACTTGCCAAACCAGTCCTCCCAGCCTTCGTTCCATCCCTCAACCAGCACCTGGTCAAAGCCATGCTCGGCGGCGAAGTCGATGTAGCGTTTCACCTTCTCGTTATTGGCGCTATGCTTGCCGTTGGGCTTGGTCTTGCTGTAGTCGGTCTCGCCTAACTTCACCGAGGGGAGGTCGTCAGTATAGGCCCACGAACCCTTGCCGGCAATCATCTCCCACCAAACGCCCACGTACTTCACGGGCTTGATCCACGAGGTATCTTCAATCTTGCAAGGCTCGTTGAGGTTGAGCGTGATGCGCGAAGCTAAGATGTCGCGGGCGTCGTCGCTTACAATCACGGTACGCCAGGGCGATTTGCAAGGAGCCTGCAAATAACCCTTATCGCCACGAGCGTCGGGGGTGAGCCACGACTCGAAGATGAAGTTCTTATCATCCAGATTGAGGTGCATGCAGGCGTAGTCAACCAGAGCGGCCTCGTGCAGGTTGATGTAGAGGCCGTCGGCCGTCTTGAGCTGTAACGAGGTCTGCACGCCGGTGGGCGAGAACTGCGTCTGCGAGGAGTTCTCCGTGATGGCGCCATCCATCAGGCCGCGTATTTCAGAGAGTTTCGACTCGGTATAGTCATACTCCTGCGTGTCATAGTCGCCCGGAATCCAGAAGGCGGTATGGTCGCCCGTCATGGCAAACTGGGTATGTTCCTCCTTGATAACGAAGTAGTTGAGGTTCTTCTGCAGAGGGAACTCGTAGCGGAAGCCTAAACCGTCGTTAAAGAGGCGGAAGCGAATCTGGATGTTTCGGTCATGCGCCTCTTGGCGGAGGGTGACGAGCAGCTCGTTATAATGGTTGCGAATAGCGCTCTCCTCGCCCCACACGGGATTCCACGTCTCATCGAATGACGTTTCCGCCTGGGCGATTTGCTTGAAGCCATCCATCAGCGCGGGGGCCTCTTTCAGCTCCAGGCCCAGTTTAGAGGGTTTGATTACGGCCTTGCCTTTGTAGGTAAGGTCATAGACCGGCTCACCTTTCTCCGTGAGCGAGAAGTTCATTTCCAACTGTCCGTTGGGCGAAGTCAGTTTGTCAGCTTGAAGCGTACCGCAGACCGCCAAGGCCATCAGCAGGCTCGCTCCTCGAAGCCACTTGTTTAACATGGAATTCATACGTTTTATTCTAAATTAAAAAATTATCTCACGGCAAAGATAGAAAAATAAAACAAAAATCCCCTACCCTAATACCTTTTTAATAAAAATAAAACGAAGCAAACGATTGCAACCGCAGCAAGCTCCACCCGGGTACGCATTGGGCCAGGCGTTTCTACGGCTCTTACCCCATGCGACGTACACCGCTGAGCCGTTATTCATCTGATGCGGCTCATGAATAAAGGATGTGCCCCGCAATGAAATGTGCCATAAAAGAAAAAAGGAAACCTTTCGATTTCCTTTTCCTTGAGCCTCTTGTCGGATTCGAACCAACGACCCCGAGATTACAAATCACGTGCTCTGGCCAACTGAGCTAAAGAGGCGGGTGGGTAAGCTGACTATATCGCGCCGCTACAACCAACTACCTTTGCTGCGATCAAGCCCTGGAGGATTCGAAGGGAGCTGGCCGTATAGGACTTACCCGTTTTTTGTTTTGCGGGTGCAAAGGTACGACATTTTTTCGAATCACCAAACTTTCGCCTCTTTTTTTTGAATTTTATCCTTTTTATATGGTAAAAAGCGGGAAATGCACTATCTTTGCCCCCTTGAAATAAAAAGCGTTTAAATGGACCAATATCGATTCTATCTTAGGAACACCACCTTATCCCGATACACCAAGCGGTACGGCAGCATGATGGGCCTCTTCTGGCTGGCAAAGTTCGCGCTTATTCCTGCCGGATTTGCCTACCCCAACCTGATTCTCCTCTTCTTGGGACTCACCCTCTGCGTCCCCTTCATCGTAGCCTACTGGGGAGTGAATTACCGCAAGCGCGAGTTTCTGGAGGATGTCAGCTATGGCCGCATGTGGTCGTTTATCTTCCTCATCTACCTCTACGCATCGCTCCTTGCGGCCCTGGGCCACTACATCTACTTCCGCTTCATTGATGGCGGCTTCATGCTCCAAGCCATGGAGGAGATGGTAAGGGATTTTGTAGCCACCCTGCCCGCCGACCAAGGCGGAGAGATTGAGAGCCAGATGAGCCTCATGATTGAGCAGCAACGCCAGCTTACGCCCATCGAAACGGCCATGAACCAGTTCTCGCAGAACCTGCTTGTAGGTATGGTAATGGCCTTTATCATCGCCCCCCTTATCAGGAAAAAAGGGCCCGGCGAACAGACCTCAAAGGATATATTGGACTCGATAAAGTCAGAAGGAAAAGAGTGATAGTTTGACCAAATAGATTTCGAATAGAAAAATGGATATTTCAGTAGTAGTGCCTCTCTATAATGAGGCTGAATCGCTACCCGAACTTTTTGAATGGATAGAGCGAGTCATGGCTGAGCACCACTTCAGCCATGAAGTAATCTTCGTCAACGATGGCAGCACAGACCACTCTTGGCAGGTGATTGAACAGCTGAGCCAGCAGGCGCCTGAGGTGGTGCGCGGCATTAAGTTCCGCCGCAACTACGGCAAATCGCCCGCCCTCTATTGCGGTTTTGAACAGGCCCAGGGCGAGGTGGTCATCACCATGGATGCCGACCTGCAGGACAGCCCCGACGAGATTCCCCAGCTCTACCGCATGATTCGCGAGGAGGGTTACGACCTGGTATCGGGCTGGAAGCAGAAGCGCTACGACCCGCTGAGCAAAACCATCCCCACCAAGCTGTTTAACGCCACCGCCCGCAAGGTATCGGGCATCCATAACCTGCACGACTTCAACTGCGGACTGAAGGCCTACCGCCGCGAGGTAGTGAAGAACATCGAGGTCTATGGCGAGATGCATCGCTACATCCCCTACCTGGCCAAGAACGCTGGCTTCAAGAAAATCGGTGAAAAGGTGGTGCACCACCAGGCGCGCAAATATGGGGTGACGAAGTTCGGACTCAACCGATTTGTCAACGGCTATCTGGACCTCATCTCGCTCTGGTTCCTCTCCACCTTCGGCGTCAAGCCCATGCACTTCTTCGGCCTGCTGGGTTCGCTGATGTTCATCCTGGGCTTCATCTCGGTCATCATCGTAGGCTTCGGCAAGCTCTACTCCATGCACGCCGGCATGCCCTACCGCCTCGTGACGGAGTCGCCCTATTTCTACCTCTCGCTTACGGCGATGATTATCGGCACGCAGCTCTTTGTAGCTGGCTTCCTGGGCGAGCTGATTACACGTAACGCCCCCGAACGCAACCACTACCAGGTAGAGAAGCGTATCTGAAGCCACCGCCCGCCCCTCCATCGCCAGGGCAAGCCCGACGGAAACAACGCTTATCGCCAGTCAGTCCGCCCCCGCAGAGAGGAGATGTTCATCGCTAAACAACCCGCCCCCGCAGAGAGGAGATGTTCATCGCCAGGCAACCCGCCCCCGCAGATTCAGAACGAATAGCCTGTATGAATAGAGAGGTCAGGTATTTGATAGAATAATAGAAAAACAGTATATATATAGGTAATAAATGAAAAGAATACGTTGTAAATCCCTATGGCCCCTGCTTCTGGTTGTGGCGCTTGGCGCCATGCAGAGTTGCGATGAAGAGGAAGACTGCTCACTCAACGCACGCCCCATGATGACCTGCAACCTCTACCAGGCCAACCCCGAAACAGCTGGCGCCTTCATCCCCGATACGCTGGAGCAACTTACCATTACCGCCTACGGTACAGACTCCATCATCCTGAACCGTGAGCAGAAGGTCAAAGCCCTCACGCTGCCCCTCTGTTATAGCGCCGACTCCACCCACCTGGTCTTCCACTACGAAGATGGGGCTACCGACGAGGTGATTATCCGCCACGATAACACCCCCTACTTCCTCTCCATGGAGTGCGGTTACCAAATGAAACAGGCCATACGGAGCGTTAGCTATACTAAAGTAAGGCTTGACTCAATAGCTATATCTTACAATGAAGCAGGTATTTATGGAAGAGAAAATCTTAAATTATACTACTAAACCCATCTGGCTGCTGGCCCTGCTGCTAACGCTGACGATAGGCCCTAAGGTAGAGGCGCAAACCACCTACGGCCAATCGCCCAAGGCCAACGTGGTACAGGGCAAGAAGAAGAGCCAGAAGGAGAAGAAACCATCTGAGGTGGAGTATCCGCTCTACAACGGCTTCTCGGTAGGCATGGACCTCTGGGGAGTGGGTGGCAAGCTGTTTGGCAGCGACTATGTCAGCTCGGAGGTGGCCGTGGATGTAGATTTAAAGCATCGCTTCTTCCCCGTGGCCGAGGTGGGCTTTGGCGGCACAGACAGCTGGAGCGACAAGGGTGTGCACTACAAAAGCAGCGCCCCCTACCTGCGCATCGGTATGGACTATAACACCCTCTTCCGCAAGGCCCACGGCCACCAGCTGCGCGTGGGCCTGCGCTATGCGATGAGCAGCTTTAAGTACGACATCCACTCGCTGGGCGTCGATGACCCCATCTATGGCGGCTCAAACAACCCCAACATCGCGGACAACATCTGGAACACCACCGTGCCCTTCAACCATAACGGCCTGAAGGGCAACATGCATTGGATGGAGTTCTGCGTAGGGCTGCGGGCCAATGTCTGGAAAAACCTCTCTATGGGCTGGGCCATGCGCTTCAAGTTCAAACTCTCGGGCGGCGGAGACACCTACGGCGACCCCTGGTACGTGCCTGGCTTCGGCCAGTATGGCTCTAACACCTTGGGCATCAGCTACACCATCAGCTATCGGTTCAGCCGCAACAGTTCGAAAATCAACTACATCCAAAAGAAGAAGAGATGAGTCATCTGGAAATCTGGTTCTTAGCCGTAGGATTGGCCATGGATTGTTTTGCCGTCTCCGTGGCCACGGGCATCACGCTGAAGCAGACCCGTTGGCGCATCATGCTTACCATGGCCATCGCCTTTGGCCTCTTTCAGGCAGGTATGCCCCTGATAGGCTGGATGGGCACCATCCTCTTCAGCCACCTCTTCGAGCAGATTGACCATTGGATTGCCTTCGGTATCCTGGCCTTCCTGGGCGGACGCATGGTGGTGGAGTCATTCAAAGAGGAGGAGGAGCGCCACATGCCCGACCCTTCTAAGCTGCTCGTCATCCTCACCCTGGCCGTGGCCACCAGTATCGACGCCTTGGCCGTAGGGGTCTCGTTTGCCTGTCTGGGCCTCAGTTCCTGGCGTCAGATTCTTTATCCTGTAACCGCCATCGGCTGGGTGTCGTTTGCCCTCTCCATCGGCGGACTGCTCATCGGCATTGCCTTTGGCCGCAGCTTTGCCCGCAAGCTCAAAGCCGAACGATGGGGCGGATTGATACTTATTTTTATAGGATGTAAAGTGTTGGCAGAACACCTGTTAGGATAATTAGTTAAACAAGCAATTAAATATAGAAAAGATGAATAACCATCGTAATCGGCGCAATCTGATTCTCTTCGGAATCCTCTTCCTGATTTCAGCCTTCATCATCCGCCGCCACAACCAGCCCGTGGCTTTCCAAACAGACCGGGGCCTGATTTTCGGCACCATCTATCAAATCACCTATCAGCACCCTACCTCGCTGAAGAGTGAGATTGAAGCCACCCTGAAGGCTGTAGATAACTCGCTCTCCCCCTTCAACAAGCAATCGCTCATCACCCACATCAACAACAACGCCTCGATGCAAACCGACTCCCTCTTCCGGGCGGTTTTCCTGCGCAGCCTCGAAATCTCGGAGGAGACGAATGGAGCCTTCGACATTACCGTAGCCCCGCTGGTCAATGCCTGGGGCTTCGGGTTTAAGAAAGGCCACTTCCCCGACTCGATGCAGGTGGATAGCCTGCGGCAGCTGGTGGGCTACTGGAAGGTACGCCTCGATGCCGAGAATAAGGTGGTGAAACACGACCCACGCATCATGCTGAACTGTAGCGCTGTAGCCAAGGGGTTCGCCGTGGACGAGGTGGCCCGCATGCTGCAATCGCATGGCGTCAATAACCTGATGGTTGACATTGGCGGCGAGGTGGTAATCAAGGGTGTCAACCCGCAGCAACGCCCCTGGCGCATCGGCATCAATAAGCCTGTAGATGACTCGCTCTCTACCAACCAAGAGCTGCAGGCCATCCTGGAGCTGAACGAAGGGGCCCTGGCCACCAGCGGCAACTACCGCAACTACTACTACCGCGACGGCAAGAAGTACGCCCATACCGTAGATCCGCGGACGGGCTACCCCGTGCAGCATGCCATCCTTTCATCTACCGTGCTGGCTGCCGATTGCATGAGTGCCGACGCCTACGCCACAGCCTTCATGGTGATGGGGCTTGAGGAGGCTGAACGCTTCGTGGCCATCCATCCCGAACTGGCCGTTTACTTCATCTACAGCCAGCCCGACGGCAGCTACGGCATCTACGCCTCTGAGCGGATGCAGCAGCTGGTAGGCTCGCAACTGGCCACGCAAACTGAAAACGGCTTGCAACCCTTAAACGACATGCAACCCTAAAGAGAGAACTGACACTCGATACCCCCCCTCTCTTAAACAGAGAGCGTATCACTCAAAGAGAGCACATCAATCAGACAACCTCCAAATATCTTATAATCAAGCAATAACAATCCCCAATATACAATGAAAGCTTTCTACACCATCGCCCTGCTGATTATCTCAAACATCTTCATGACCTTTGCCTGGTACGGCCACCTGAAACTTCAGGAGATGAAAATCTCCACCCATTGGCCGATCTATCTAGTCATTCTCTTCTCCTGGAGCATCGCCCTCTTCGAATACGCCTGCCAGGTGCCCGCCAACCGCATCGGTTTTCATGAGAATGGCGGCCCCTTCTCGCTAATGCAGCTCAAAATTATCCAAGAGGTGATTACCCTGATTATCTTCACGGTCTTTACTACCGTGCTCTTCAAAGGAGAGTCGCTCCATTGGAACCACTTGGCGGCCTTCGTCTGCCTGGTCTTGGCCGTCTATTTTGTCTTTATGAAGTAAGGGCGGCTGTTGGTCCTTATGATGCGAGGGCGGTAACAGGTCGCTCTGAATGTTGGTCATGCTGCCCCAGAGGCTGTAGCGCGCCTCGGGGTTCATCGCCTCCAGTTGCTGGAAAATCCCCTTCATCGCCGCCCGATGCGAGTCGTGCTCGTAGGGGCAGTTCTTAATCTGCTTTTGGTAGCCGTGACAGGCAGCCAACTCCACCAAATCGGCCTCGTGAACCAGGCAGAGCGGGCGGATAATCGTCATATCAAACTTATGCATCACCAGTCGGGGCGTCATGGCGCTGAAGGCCCCTTGGAAGGTGATGTTCATCAAGAGCGTCTGCAAGAAGTCATCCATGTGGTGGCCGAGGGCTATCTTATTGCAGCCTTGTGACTTGGCCACGGTAAAGAGCGCCTTGCGGCGGTTCCATGAACAGAGGAAACAGGGCGACTTGCGATGGTCGGTCGAGGCGTCGAACCCCGTTCGCTCTACGACGAAGGGCACCCCTAACCCCTCGGCAAACTGGCGGAGGTAGGCTTCATCGCTCTGATAAGGGATATTCTCCATCACCACATGGGCCGCCACCACCCGGAAGGCAGGCTTATGGATGCGCGACCGCCGGGCCAGCAACTCGAGCAACGCCAACGAATCCTTGCCGCCCGAGAGACCCACCAGTATCACATCGCCCTCCTCTATCAGGCCATACTCCACCACCCCCTTAGCAAACCGACGCTCAATACGCCGCATCAAAACCGCTTCTGCACTATTCTTCTTCATAAAAAGTCTCCTGTTTTAGGCTGCAAAGATATAAAAAGTGACCCGATTGGCCATATTAAAGAAGAATTAACACTATACTTTTCCTTTCCGTTTGTTGGTTTCAGCAATTAAGTCTATATTTGGGGTGTCATTATCGCAACGAAAAGATGAAAAGTATGAATGTATGAAAAAGTTAGTCACTATATGCCGTACACTTTCGGTTACGGCCCTACTGAGTTTGATGCTCCAGACCTCGGCTCAGAATTTGAATGAGGTCAAGGAGCTTTATCAAAAAGGCGCCTATAACCAAGTCAAACCGGCCTTGAAGAAACTGGTCAAACAGCAGCCCGGCAACGCCACCTATAGCCTTTGGTACGGCGTCTGCTGCCTGGAGACGGGCGAGCCCCAAACAGGCTTGAAGCATTTGCAAACGGCCGTGAAGAAGCGCGTGCCGAGCGGACAATTTCAGTTAGCCCGTTGCTACGACCGCCTCTATCGCTACGAAGAGGCCATTGACGAGATGGATACCTACATTAGCGAACTGAGACGCCGACGCCGCCCAGCCGAAGAGGCGGAGGCTGAACTGGAGAAGATACGCAACCACTTCAGGATGTTTAAGGGCGTGGAACAGGTGGAGATTGTTGACAGCCTGGTAGTGGATAAGGCCAACCTGCTGTCTCACTATAAACTGAGCGATGAGTCGGGACAGATTTACCGCTATGTCGACTTTTTCAAGACGGAGACGCCGGCCGACACACCCGCCTCTGTACAGGATGGTATGGTCTATGAGTCGGAACTGGGTAACACCATCATCTACAGCGAGCGCCAAGCAGATGGCAGTATGCAGATACTGACCCGCACCAAGCAATTGGAGAGTTGGAGCAGCCCCACCCCACTACCCGCAAACATCAACGAGGGTCAGAACAGCCACTTTCCCTTCCTGATGTCAGACGGCACCACCCTCTACTTCGCTGCCGACGGCGAGGGCTCCTTGGGCGGCTATGACATCTTCGTGACCCGCTACAATACGGCAACAGACTCCTACATGACCCCCGAGAACGTAGGTATGCCCTTCAACTCGCCCTATAACGACTACCTGTTCGCTATCGATGAGTTTAATGAAATAGGCTGGTTTGCCTCAGACCGCTTCCAGCCCGAAGGCAAGGTCTGCATCTACCTCTTCATCCCCAACTCGTCAAAGCAGGTCTATAACTATGAAACGATGGACAATGAGTATCTGGCCCAACTGGCCCAGCTAACCAGCATCCAGCTGACGTGGGAGGATAAAGAGCGGGTCGAGGCCACCCGCCAACGCCTGGCCCAACAGCTGAACGGCGACGCAGCAAACCAGCAGACGGTCAGCGAGGTGGAGTTTATCTTCGTCATCAACGACGAGCACGTCTATCATCAACTGACCGATTTTCGCTCGCCCGAAGCTAAACAGCAGTTCCACTCCTACCGGCAAATGGAGAGCAACTACAAACAGCAGAGCTACAAACTGCTCTCGATGCGCGAACGCTATGCTGCCGGAACGCAGGAGGAGAAGCAACGACTGAAAGAGGCCATCCTGGATCAAGAAAAGCGGATGGACGAAATAAACCGGCAACTGAAACAGATGGCTAACCAAATCAGAGCTATAGAGCAGAAGGCCCTCTGAATGCAGGAAACCCTCTAATAAAAAAAGAGACGTAGCCCCACTATAACAACAGACGAAAGCCCCGCAAAAAATCTAAATTTGAAGAATGATGGAAATTGTAATTATTGTATTGTTAGTATTGGCAGCCATCGCGTTGCTGCTGGTCGAACTCTTCCTTATCCCCGGCATCAGCTTGGCAGGCATAGCCGCTGGCTGCTGTATAGTCTATGCCAACTACTACGCCTTCAGCAACCTGGGCCAAACCGGCGGCTGGATTACGTTAGCCGTCTCAGCCTTGACAACCATCCTCTCCGTAGTGCTCTTCATGCGCTCAAAAACGCTTGACAAGATAGCCCTGAAGAGCGAGATTGACTCTACCGTTGACCGCTCGGCGGAACAGCGCATCAAGGTGGGCGACGAAGGAGTCAGCACCACACGCCTGGCCCTTATCGGTTATGCGGAAATCCATGGAGAGATTGTGGAGGTGAAATCCACGGGAGAGTTCCTTAACGAAAAGACCCCCATCCGCGTCTGCCGCATCCAGGGTAGCGTCATCCTGGTAGAGCGCAAGGCTGACTGATGGCCCACATCATCTATCAAGAATTCTATTTATTAACTTATACTCAACAAATTATGATGGAAACCAATTTCTATTTCTTAGCTGCCATCATCGTAGGTGGTATCGTGTTTCTGGCTGTGTTCTTCCATTATGTGCCCTTCTTCCTCTGGCTCAGCGCCAAGGTCTCTGGCGTGAACATCTCGTTGGTGCAACTCTTCCTGATGCGCATCCGTAACGTACCGCCCTACATCATTGTACCCGGTCTGATTGAGGCGCATAAGGCCGGACTGAGCACCATCACCCGCGATGGGCTGGAGGCCCACTATCTGGCTGGTGGACATGTAGAAAAGGTGGTTCATGCCCTGGTGTCAGCCGCTAAGGCTAATATTGACCTCCCTTTCCAGATGGCCACCGCTATCGACCTGGCCGGACGTGACGTGTTCGAAGCTGTGCAGATGTCTGTCAATCCTAAAGTGATTGATACACCCCCCGTAACCGCCGTAGCCAAGGATGGTATCCAGCTGATTGCCAAGGCCCGCGTAACAGTTCGTGCCAACATCCGCCAGTTGGTGGGTGGCGCAGGCGAAGATACGGTCTTGGCTCGCGTAGGCGAAGGTATCGTCTCATCCATCGGTTCGAGCGAAAGCCACAAAACCGTGCTCGAAAACCCAGACTCCATCTCGAAGTTGGTACTTCGCAAAGGTCTCGATGCCGGTACAGCCTTTGAGATTCTCTCCATCGATATCGCCGACATCGACATAGGTAAGAACATCGGCGCCGCCCTGCAGATGGACCAGGCTAATGCCGATAAGAACATCGCTCAGGCGAAGGCTGAAGAGCGTCGTGCCATGGCCGTAGCCAGCGAACAGGAGATGAAGGCTAAGGCGCAAGAGGCCCGCGCCAAGGTGATTGAAGCCGAAGCCGAAGTGCCCAAAGCCATGGCAGAAGCCTTCCGAAACGGCAACCTGGGCATCATGGACTACTACCGCATGAAGAATATCGAGGCCGATACCTCCATGCGCGAAACCATTGCCAAACCCACACAGCCCAAAGCATAACTCTTTTACCAAATTATCATGATGACTCAACCCATCGCTTCATCCGAACTGATTATCAATCAGGATGGATCCATCTTCCACCTCCACGTCAAGCCTGAATGGCTGGCGGATAAGGTGATTGTCGTAGGCGACCCCGGACGCGTAAATCTCGTAGCTTCTCATCTTAACGAGATAGAATGCAAGGTCTCAAACCGCGAGTTTCATACCGTAACAGGCCGTTTCGAGGGCAAACGGATTACCGTGCTCTCTACAGGCATCGGATGCGACAACATAGACATCGTGGTCAACGAACTTGACGCCTTGGCCAATATCGACTTTGAGACCCGTAAGGTCAAGCCGCAGTTGCGCCAACTGGAGATTGTCAGAATAGGCACCTGCGGAGGACTGCAACCCTTTACTCCGGCTGGAACCTATATCTGCTCAGACATCAGCATCGGCTTCGACGGGTTGCTCAACTTCTACGCTGGACGTAATGCGGTCTGCGACCTACCGATGGAGCGCGCGCTGCTCAACCACCTGGGATGGAGCGGCAACCTCTGCATCCCCTACCCCTACGTCATCCATGCTGACCAGGAGCTGTGCCAACGCATAGCCGGTAGCGAGATGATACATGGGGTCACGGTAGCTTGCGGCGGTTTCTATGGTCCGCAGGGGCGCCAGTTGCGCATCCCCTTGGCCGACCCGCACCAGAATGAGAAGGTGGAGAGCTTTGAGTACATGGGCCGCAAGATAACCAACTTTGAGATGGAGAGTTCCGCCCTGGCCGGATTGAGCAAGCTGCTGGGCCACCGGGCTACGACCGTCTGCCTGGTTATTGCCGACCGCCTGAACAAGAAGAGCAACACCAACTACAAAGGCCATATCGACCAGCTCATCCAATTGGTGTTAAAGCGCATCTGATTTTTAATAGATTTCATATCACCCGCCCCTCCGGTTCGCATCCTCAGGGGTGGGTGAATTTATAAACCTCATTACCTTGTTTTGTTTTGGAAACCAGTTTTTCTTTAAGTTCCTCGCTCACAAAAGAGGAGCGTTACCAGCAATTCCTCCCTCTGTTGAACGCCTATATCTCAGGCGAAACCGAGGCGGTTAGCGTACTGGCCAACGTCAGCGCCGCCCTACACGAGGCCTTTCACCACTTCTGGGTAGGCTTCTACCTGGTCAAGGATGCCAACTACTTGATACTCGGTCCTTTCCAGGGAAGTGCCGCCTGCTTCCGCATCCGCCGTGGGCGTGGCGTGTGTGGTACTGCCTGGGCTGAAGGCCGTACACAGGTTGTACCCGATGTCGAACAGTTCCCAGGCCACATTGCTTGCAGTTCGCTCTCGCGTTCTGAGATTGTGGTTCCCCTTATCGTTCAAGGCGAGGTGGTAGGCGTGCTCGACATCGATAGCGACCAACTCAACCAGTTTGATGAGACAGACCGCCACTACCTGGAGCAAGTAGCCCAACTCATCACCCAGACCGTCAACCTGCGCTAACTCTATGTCCATCCTTATAGAACAAATGCAATGAACATCCAAACAGATACCATCTGCGCCATCGCCACCTCTCAGGGTGGTGCACTTGGCGTTATCCGCCTCTCAGGGCCACAGGCCATCGCCATCACCTCTACCCTCTTCCGCCCCCATCAGAAGGAGGTGGAGTTGGCGAAGCAAAAGGCCTATACAATCACCTTCGGCCGCATCATGGATGGCGAGGAGACGATAGACGAAGTGCTAGTCAGCCTGTTTCGCGCCCCGCGCAGCTATACAGGTGAAGAGAGCGTAGAGATTTCGTGCCACGGCTCAGCCTACATTCTGCAACGTGTGCTTCAGCTGCTCATCGCCTCAGGCGCCCGCCTGGCCCAACCGGGTGAGTTTACACAACGCGCCTTTCTTAACGGCAAGATGGATCTGAGCCAGGCCGAAGCGGTGGCCGACCTCATCGCCTCGACCAATGCCGCTACGCATCGCATGGCCCTCAGCCAGCTGCGCGGAGGTTTCAGCCAGGAACTCAACCGTCTGCGCGACCAGCTGCTCCACTTCACATCGTTGATTGAACTGGAGCTCGACTTCTCTGACCATGAAGAGTTGGAGTTTGCCGACCGTTCAGAATTGCAACAGTTGGCCACAAAGATTGAAGAGACCCTCAGCCGCCTGGCTCACTCCTTTCACGTAGGCAACGCCCTGAAGAGCGGCATTCCCGTGGCCATCATCGGCGAGACCAATGCAGGCAAATCAACCCTGCTCAACGCTCTGGTAGGCGAAGAACGTGCCATCGTAAGCGACATCCACGGCACCACCCGCGACGTCATCGAAGATACGGTCAATCTGCGAGGCATCACCTTCCGTTTTATTGACACCGCAGGCATCCGACAAACCACAGACACCATCGAAAACATAGGCATAGAGCGCACCTTCCAGAAAATCAACCAAGCCGAAATTGTACTCTGGATGATTGACAGCGCTCAGGTACTCCAGAGCGGCCAGATGAGTAAAGATACTCCAGCCTTGACATCAAATTCCTTGGAAGAGTTGAAATCACGCCTGTTACCTCTCTGCGAAGCGAAGCAGCTACTCATCCTCTTCAATAAGAGCGACCTTCTGACCGCTGCCCAACGCAGCTCGCTCAGCGCCCTGTTTACCGAGGTTAATGCCCCTCAGCTCTTCATCAGCGCCAAGCAGAAGGAGGAGTTAGAGACGCTCAAGGCCGAACTACTGAAAGCCGCTGCCCTACCCGAAGTATCAGCTGGCGACGTCATCGTCACCAACGTCCGCCACTACGAAGCCCTGACCCGTGCCCTCGACGCCATCCATCGTGTAGAGCAAGGCCTACAGATGCAGCTCTCTGGCGACTTCATAGCCCAAGACATCCGCGAATGCATCTTCCACCTAAGCGACATAGCCGGCCAAGTCACCACCGATGACGTCCTACAAAACATATTCAGCCACTTCTGTATCGGTAAATAGAGATTCTGCGTTGGGGCAACAGACCATAACCATTTTTTAAATACATCGAACAAAGATGAAGAACAACTATCAGCAATAAAATTGATATGAACATGAATAAACGAGAATACACACAAACCAACAAGGATTGGCTTGCAGCGAAAGCACAGGAAGAGGGCGTA
>CAMAMO010000042.1 GCA_945836915.1 uncultured Mediterranea sp. | reverse complement strand
TTCCCCATCATCCGCTTTGCCGAGATGCTGCTCTTCCGTGCTGAGGCTTACTTGATGACCAATCAGGCAGACAAGGCTACAGTTGACCTGAACAATCTGCGTAAGCGTTCTAATCTGGCACCTCTGGCAGGTACGGCTACTACCGCCGACCTCTACCACGAGCGTCGTTGTGAGCTGGCCTTCGAGTTCACCGACCACCTGTTCGACCTGAAGCGCTGGCATCGCGGCAGTGATGCGACCCTCAAGGAGCTGGCTAAGAAAGAGCTGAATGCCCATCCACGTGCCCGTCACTATGAGAACCGCCAAGATCCCAACTCAGCCTTCACCATTGGTGACTACGAGGACTACAAGGACAAGGCAACCTATGACGATCACCTGATGGTATTCCCCTACCCCAGCGTACAGATTACCAAGTCTAACGGTCAGCTGAAGCAAAATCCTGGCTATTAAAGCATACCATAATATTGTTTTTAGATCATTGCCATTGATCTAGTTAGGAGGCAGGGGCCTTCGTTGATGAAGGTCCCTGTCTATTTTTGCTTCAATCCTCATTCATTACTCATCTCAAACCTATTTCCCTTTAAAAACCTTCTAATTCATGACACTGAAAACTTTTGCGCCGGCTCTTGCGGCAATTCTCTTGTGCACGGCTTGTGGCACAGAAGAACAATCACCAATCGACTATGTGAATCCCTTTATCGGCACCGGATTCCATGGCCACACCTATCCGGGTGCTACCACGCCCTTTGGTGCCGTACAACTTAGTCCGGATACCCGCTATGGCAACTGGGATGCCTGCAGCGGTTATCACTACGACGACAGCCAGCTGAAAGGCTTCTCACACACTCACCTCAGTGGTACGGGCTGTTTGGACCTTGGCGATATTCTGCTTCGCCCTACCAGCCAAGCCATTGACTATTCAGCAGACACCTTAGTGGCATCGGCCTCCTTCTCACACCGCGATGAAGTAGCCTCACCGGGTTACTACGCCGTGACACTGACTGACGAAGGCATCCGCGCCGAACTGACAGCCACCACCCATGTCGGTATCCACCGATATACCTTTAAACAGAAAAGCCCGAAGCAGGTGATTGTCGATTTGGCCCACCTGCTCGACAACGAATATATCTATGAATCCACCCTCCGCCAGACGGCCCCCAATGAGATTGAGGGCATGCGCCGTACCCGCGGATGGGTCGATAACCAGAGCGTCTATTTCGTCGCTCGCTTCTCACAGCCATTTGTTCAGATGGATACCACTGCCAACCGACAGGCTATCCTGCTCTTTGACGAAGCCCTTCAAGAGCCCATTGTGGCTGAGGTGGCCCTCTCCATCGAGAGCTACGACCAAGCCCGTGCCAACCTGGCCAGTGAAGTAACGACCGACTTCGATTTTGATGCCATCCACCAGCAAGCGCGTGATGCTTGGAGTAAAGCCTTGAGCGCCATCACCGTAAGCGGAGGTAGTCGTGACGAGATGACCAACTTCTACACTGCCCTCTATCACGCCATGGTGGTACCCAACCAAATCAGCGACGTCAACGCCCCGAAGCGCTACTCCACCTTCTCGTTGTGGGATACTTTCCGAGCATGGCACCCCTTGATGACCCTGATTGACCAGCAGTTAGTTAACGACATGGTCAACTCGCTGCTCGCCCTCTATGAGCAGAGTAACGAGCTCCCCATCTGGCCCCTCTCTACAGGCGAAACTGGCACGATGATTGGCTACCACGCTGTATCTGTTATTGCCGATGCCTACCTGAAGGGTATTCGCGATTTTGACGCTGAGAAGGCTCTGGAGGCGATGGTTCACAGCAGTAACATCAACAAAAAGGGTTCTGACCAATACACCACCATCGGCTATATTCCCTCGAACAACAAGCGTGAATCGGTATCTTGCGCTTTAGAGTATGCCTATGACGACTGGTGCATCGCCCGCATGGCCGAGGCGATGGGCAAGACAGAGATTGCCGCTACTTACTACCAGCGCGCCATGAACTACACCAACGTGTTCGATGGCAACAGCCGCTTCTTCCGCGGCAAGCGCAGTGATGGTAACTGGGACACCCCCTTTAACCCCTTCGAGGTGGGCCGTGCCTATACTGAGGCTACCGCCTGGCAGTATCGCTATTTCGTGCCCCACGATGTGTTTGGTATGGAGCAACTCTTTGGCGGTCGTGAGGCTTTTGCTGAAGCAGTTGACGCCATCTTTGCCGCCGACTCTCGCATCGATGGTGAGTTGAGCGACATTACCGGTCTGCTGGGTCAGTATGCCCATGGCAACGAACCAAGCCATCACATTGCTTACCTCTATAACTACACCGGTCAGCCTTGGAAGACGCAGGCTATGACCCGCCGACTACTTCAGGAGATGTACCAACCCACCCCAGAGGGTATCTGTGGCAACGAGGACTGCGGACAGATGTCTGCTTGGTACCTGCTCACTTCGCTCGGTCTCTACTCCGTCTGCCCCGGCAGTAACGAGTTTGTTGTCACCACTCCTCTCTTCCCCGAAGCCACGATTCGTTTGGCCAACGGCAAGAGTATGACCATCAAAGCGAACAACCCCAAACGCAATCACTATATATCTCAACTCACCCTCAACGGTCAGTCGATAGAGTGTAACTACCTCACCTACGAACAGCTGATGGCTGGCGGTGTACTGGAGTTCACCTTGAGTGACCAGCCCAACACCACACGAGGAACAAGTGACGAGGCCCTGCCCTACTCTCTGACCAAAGAGGCCGTGGTCTCTCTGCCTTACGTCGATAAGGATCTGAACCTCTTTGACCAGCAGATTGAAATCGCGTTGGCCTCAGCAACGGAGGGCGCCACCATCTATTACACGCTGGATGGCAGTGAGCCGGAGGCTGAAGGCAGTAAGAGCCTGCGCTACGAGAAGCCCTTCACCATAGACCGCTCGGTGATGCTGAAAGCAAAAGCCTACAAAGAGGGTTATCGTCCCAGCAACTTGCTGGCTATCTATGCCAGCAAGGCTGAGCTAAAACCCGCCATGGCGGTGACTCCGACCCAACACGGTACAGCCTACACCTACCACGAAGGGACCTTCAGCCGCATTGCCGAGCTGCAGAAGAGTGCGGTAGTTAACCGCGGCATCATGGAAGAGCCGACCTTGGTTCATGCCCCGCAAGAGGATCACTATGGCTACATCTTCAGCGGATTGATTGAACTGCCCGAAGATGGCGTCTATGGCTTCATGACCATGTCAGATGACGGCAGCATCTTGGAAATTGACGGTCAGCTAATCGTAAACAATGACGGCTCACACGCGGCCGTACCCGCTACCGGCACCATGGCGCTGAAGAAGGGATTCCACAGCTATCGCCTCTCCTACTTCGAGGATTACGAAGGCCAGCACCTCAGCTGGGGATGGAAACTTCCATCTGCAAAGGAGTTTACTTCGATACCGAAAGAGGCGTTGTTTGTGAAATAACACCTTGTAAAATTGTCAACTGTATAAATAACAATAACAATGAAAAAAATTCTATCTACTTTTGGTGCAGTGGCTTTACTGGCTTTGGCTGGGTGCCAGTGTGCTTCGCAACAGGGCAGTGAGCCTCGTGCGGTGAATGTGATGTCATTTAATGTACGCTATGATAACCCCGAAGATAGCCTGAATAACTGGAAATACCGTAAGGATAGAGCGGCTAACGTGATTCGCTTCTATGAGGCGGATATTGTGGGTACGCAAGAGGTGCTCCATAACCAACTGGTGGATCTGAAGGAGCGTCTGCCTCACTATGAGGTAATCGGTGTTGGACGTGAGGATGGTAAAGAGCAGGGGGAATATAGTGCCCTCTGGTATAATAAGGAACGCTTTGATTGCTGCGAATCGGGCTACTTCTGGCTGAGCGAAACGCCTGAGGTGGCTGGTAGCAAGGGATGGGATGGCGCCTGCGAGCGCATCGCTACCTGGGCTAAACTGAAAGAGAAAAAGGGTGAACAAAGTTACTTTGTGCTCAATACCCACTTGGACCATGTGGGTGTCGTAGCTCGCCGTGAGAGCATCTCGCTCATATTTGACCGTATCAACCAGCTGGCTGGCGATATGCCGGTGATTGTGACTGGCGACTTTAACTCTGACCCAGACTCAGACGTAGTGGCCCATATCACCAACCCTAACGATCCCTCACATCTGACCGACTCACGCACCTTGGCCCCCATCGTCTATGGTCCCGCCTGGAGCTGGCATGACTTTGGCGAACTGCCCTACAACCGCCGTCCGCTGATTGACTACGTCTTTGTACGCGGCAACCTGCAGGTCAACAAATATGGCGTACTGGCCGAAACGGAAAACGAAGCCTTTATTTCAGACCATGCCCCCGTGCTGGTTCAAGTAGTTGCTAAATAACGATAACCCTGAATAACCATGAAGAAAATCCTGTTCTATGGCGTAGCAGCCTGGATGCTGGCTGCATGCGCACAGCCTCAGCCCACAGCGACCGAGGAGAGTGAAGTGAAGACCAAAGGTCGCGATACCGAACTGACCTATGTGATGCCCAACCCCTATGATGTGCCCGTCATCGAAGCTCCTAAGGGAAAGAAGGTGAAGAATGTCATCCTGATGATTGGCGATGGCATGAGTCTGATGCACGTCTATTCTGCCTGGACAGCCAACCGCGGTCACCTCTACTTAGATAACAGCCAGTATGTAGGCCTCTCAAAAACCTACTGCACCAACAAACTGATTACAGACTCTGGAGCAGGAGGTACTGCCATTGCGACTGGCCATAAGACCAGTTACCACAGCGTAGGCGTTGACCCTGATGGCAAACCGCTGAAATCGCTTGTAGATTATGCCAAAGAGAAGGGCCTCAGCACCGGTGTAGCCGTAACCTGCCGTCTGTGGGATGCAACGCCGGCCGATTTCTGCTGCCACAATGCCGACCGCGACAAAGAGGAGGAGATTATTGGCGACTACCCCAGTTGCCAAGCTGACTACGTTTTTGGCGGTGGCGCCAAGATGTTTACCAACCGCAAGGATGGCCGCGACATCTTCAAGGAACTGCAAGAGAATGGATGGCAAACCCCGCGCACTTGGGAGGAGTTAGAGGCTATCAAGTCGGGTAAGACCTTCTGCGTTCCCTACGAGCACGACACTCCCCTGCCCGCTGAGCGTGGTGATCTGCTGAAACGTGCCGCCCTCAAGGGCATCGAGCTGCTCAATCAAAACAGCAAGGGCTTCTTCCTGATGGTAGAAGGATCACAGTTGGACGACTACGGCCACTTCAACGACATCGAATTGCTGATGGAGGAGACACACGACTTTGACCGCACCATCGGCGCCATGTACGAATGGGCCGCTCGCGACGGCGAAACATTAGTCGTTGTAACCGCCGACCACGAAACTGGTGGTCTGACCTTGGTTGATGGCGATTTGAATGAAGGACGCATCGTCTGCAAGTTCTCTACCGGAGGCCACAGCGGCGTGATGGTACCCATCTATGCCTTTGGTCCTGGCTCAGAACAGTTCAGCGGATTGATGGAGAACACCGATATCTGCAAAAAGATACGCGCCCTGCAGCTGGGAGAATAAATAGCTGTGTAACCAAACTTTCATTTTTTATACAAGGAATAGTGCATTTTCCAAAGAAATGCACTATTTTTGCAAAAACGAATCACATAGATAACGCCTTATGAAGAGACTATTCCATGCCACCATCTGCTTGCTGCTGCTCACCGCCACAGCCCAGACACTGAAGGCCCAAAGCTGCGGCAATGATGAGAAGTACCATCTGCCTTACAAAAACACCTACGTGAAAGAGCCCCTCGTGACGGAGAATGAGTTCCGAATAGCACGTCCTGAAACGATTGAGCCTCGTAGCTATGACGAAGCCCGTCAGATCCTGCCCAACCCCATCTGGGAGGGTCATGCCAAAGAGGTTGAAATGTACTGGCGCGCTTGGGAGATTGCTCTGCGCAACATCCGTGCTCCCCAGCCCGGTTCAGGCTTTGTTTCCAGCTACCTCGATACCGCCTACAACGGCAACATCTTCATGTGGGATTCCTCCTTCATCCTGATGTTTGCCCGCTACGGCACCCGCTTCTTCCCTTTCCAACGCACCCTAGACAACTTCTACGCCAAGCAGCACCCCGACGGCTTTATCTGCCGAGAGATCAAAGCAGACGGCGCTGACTGCTTTGAGCGCTACGACCCGGTAAGCACCGGTCCTAACCTGATGCCTTGGTGCGAGATGGTCTATTACCACCAGTTTGGAGATACCGATCGTCTGCACCGTATCTTCCCCGCCCTCTGCGCCTACTACAAATGGTTGCAGCTTAACCGCACTTGGCGCAACGGCACCTACTGGAGCAGCGGTTGGGGCACCGGCATGGACAACATGCCCCGTGTACCCGAGGGCTACAGCCCCATCTACAGCCACGGCCACATGGTTTGGCTCGACACCAACTTGCAGCAGCTCTACATGGCCAGTCTGCTGCTCGAGATGGGCTTCTACTTGGAGCGCTGGCAGGAGATTGAAGAACTGGAGGATGAGATGAAGATGCTCACCAGCTACATCCGCCAGCATCTGTGGGATGAAAAGACCGGCTTCCTCTATGACGAATATGCCGACGGTAGCCTCTGTCAAGCCAAGGGCATCGGCGCCTACTGGGCCCTGATGACTGACGTGCTGGACCAGAAGCAGACCGACCGCTTGGTGGCCCATCTGAGCGACACCGCCTCGTTCAAACGCCCCTACATGGTACCCTCACTGGCCGCCGACCACCCCAAGTACAAGAGCAACGGCCGCTACTGGCAAGGTGGAATCTGGCCTGGCACCAACTACATGGTGATGCAAGGCCTCTACAAGAAGGGCTATCTGAAGCAGGCCCGCGAAGTAGCCCTGAGCCACTACAGCCAGGTCTTCGAGGTCTATAAGAAAACCAACACCTTCTGGGAGTACTACGCCCCTGAAGCCGCTGAGCCGGGCTTCATGGCTCGCAAGGATTTCGTGGGTTGGACCGGATTGGCACCTATCGCTGAACTGATTGAGTTCATCATCGGCATCAAGGCTGACTATGCGGAGAACCTGATTGTGTGGGACCTCAACCTCACTGAGGCAAATGGTATTGAGCGCTACCCCTTCGGCCCCGACGGCCTCATCACCCTTAAAGCTGCCGCTCGCCGTCAAGTCAAGGATGAGCCGCAAATCAGTGTAGAAAGCAACTGCGACTTTACCCTCATCGTGCGCTACGGTGCAGGTAAAGAGAAACGCATGGAGATCAAGGCCAACACAGCGCCACAGGTCAGCAAATAATTGACACATTATTATCTACTTTAATTTAAAGAAACCCCATGAAAAGTAACTCACGTCGCGATTTTCTGAAGGTAGGCGGTATGGCGCTGGCCACATTGGCCGTTGCCCCCTCTACCCTTCTGGCCTCAGGCAAGAAGAGTCGCCCCCATCACCATAATACCCCAATGAATGAGGCTGTAACAGGCCAATACACCTCACTGCGTCCCGCCGTAGAGAAGCGCGGTTTTGTCTCAGAAGCTGTAGAAAAAGCCATCAGCGACAACGCCCCACGCATCCACGACGAAAAGCTACGCTGGATGTTCGAGAACTGTTTTCCTAATACCCTCGACACTACCGTACGCTACACCGAGCGTAATGGTCGCCCTGACACCTTCGTCATCACTGGAGACATCGACGCCATGTGGTTACGTGATTCCTCGGCTCAGGTGTGGCCCTACCTCCCCTTGATGAAGGAGGATGCCGCCCTGCGCCAGCTGGTAGCCGGGCTGATTAACCGCCAGACTGATTGTATCTTGATTGACCCCTACGCCAACGCCTTCAATGACGGCCCCAAGGGCAGTTATTGGGAGAGCGACAAGACGCAGAAAATGGCCAAAGAGCTGCACGAGCGCAAGTGGGAGATTGACTCCCTCTGCTACCCTATCCGCTTAGCTTGGCACTACTGGAAAGCCACAGGCGATAGCTCGGTGTTCGATGCCCGTTGGCACGAAGCCATGGAACTGGTCATCAAGACTTTCAAGGAACAGCAACGCAAGGAGAACATGGGTCCCTACAGTTTCTGGCGCGAGTGTGAGCGTCCTACTGATTCGCTCATCAACAACGGCTGGGGACACCCCGTGAAGCCCTGCGGCCTAATTTTCTCCGCTTTCCGTCCCTCTGACGACGCCACACAGTATGGCTTCCTCATCCCCTCGAACATGTTTGCCGTGGTTTCACTGCGTCAGTTGGCCGAAATAGAACGCACGGTGTGCGGTCGTGGCAGTTTTGCATTGAGTTGTGATGCCTTAGCTGATGAGGTAGATGCTGCCATTCAGAAGTATGGCGTCATCAACCACCCTGTCTGCGGTGAGGTCTATGCCTTCGAGGTGGATGGATTTGGTAACGCTTTCTGTATGGATGACGCTAACGTACCCAGTCTGCTGGCCGCACCCTACTTGGGTTACTGTAAGCCCAGCGACCCCCGCTACCAGCGTACACGTCAACTGGTGTGGAGCGACAACAACCCCTACTTCTTCCGTGGAAAAGCCGGTGAGGGCATCGGTGGTCCTCACGTCGGTCTGCAGTTTGTCTGGCCCATGAGCATCATCATGAAAGGACTGACCAGCGAGAATGCTGACGAAATTCGCCACTGCCTGCGCCAGCTGCGCGACACCGATGGTGAGAAGGGCTTCATGCACGAGTCATTCCATTGCGATGACGCCACCCAGTTTACCCGCGCTTGGTTTGCGTGGGCTAACACCCTCTTTGGCGAGTTGATATTAAAGACCATAACCCAGCACCCTGAAGTGCTGACCAATCCCCTATAACCATGAAAAATATGCTATCCCTCCTCCTGCTGTTTAGCTTCACCCTGTGTGCAGCTGCCCAGCAACCTGCCCTCCACTTCAACGAGGGTAAGTTCCGCATTGCACAGTTTACGGACCTCCATATCATGCCCGGATCAGCTAAGAGCGCTGCCACCTTTGCCACGGTGAAGAGCGTGCTCTCCAGCGAACGGCCACAGTTGGCCGTGCTGAGTGGCGATGTAGTGACCTATGATCCTGCCACAGAAGGCTGGCGCCAAGTCATCGACCTCTTCAACGAAGCGCAAGTGCCCTTTGCCGTGACGATGGGCAACCACGACGCCGAATACTTAACCAAAGACTCCATCTACACCCTGCTGATGCAAAGCCCCTGGTTTGTGGGCGAGAAGGGACCGAAGGAGATTGGCGGATTGGGTAACTGCCTCCTCCCCATCCAAGGTAAGCGGGACACCACGGCCGCACTGATTTATCTTATCGACTCCAACGACTACCAGCCGCGCCAACTGCTGGGGCACTACGACTGGGTGCACTTTGAACAGATTGCTTGGTACCGCGAGCAGAGCCGCCGCTATACCGAGGCTAATGGTGGTCAGCCCCTGCCTGCCGTGGGCTTCTTCCACATTCCACTGCCCGAATTTGAAATGGTGGCCAACCATCCCGAGCGCTTCGGAAATTATCTGGAGGGAGCTGTAGCTGCACCCGACCTCAACACCGGCCTCTTTGCCACCATGGTGCAGCAGCGCGACGTGATGGGCCTATTCTGCGGTCACGACCACGACAACGACTTCATTGGTCTGCACAAAGGGATGGCCTTAGCCTATGGTCGCGTCACTGGCAACGAGGCCTACGGCCAGCTGAAACGCGGTGCCCGTATGATTGAGCTGCACGAAGGTAGTTTTCATTTCGACAGCTGGATAACCACCGCCGACGGACGTGAAGAAGCGTGGTACTACCCCTCTGCCCTGAACAGCGTAGATGAGCGTACCATGAACTACCTACCCGCCGTGGCCACCAGCACCAAGGGACGCCGAAACGGCGTAGCCTACGACTACTACGAAGGCAAATGCAAAAGGGTAGAGCAGATTACGACTGGTAAACTGCTGAAAAAGGGCACCATGGCCCAGCCTTCAATAAAGGAGGCACCTGTAGATGACCACTTCGCCTACATCTTCCGTACCTTGCTTTGGGTACCCACGCGCGGTGTCTATCGCTTCTACACTTACAGCGACGACGGCAGTCAGTTGGAGATTGACGGCCAGCTGGTAGTCAATAATGACGGTGGCCACAGCGCCCGTCGCGCTGAAGGGAAGGTGGCTCTCGAAGCCGGCTTGCATCAGCTCACCCTCTTCTATTTTGAAGATTACATGGGTCAAGACTTAGAGATAGGCTACAGTTCCAAAGAGATAGACGAATGTCCCCTGCCGCCTCGCAGCTCTACCTACCCTAAAAAATAGATATGAAGAAGAACGAAGGGAAAAGTGCCTTTGTGCCCGATCCGCAGAACCGCGAGTTCCAAGATGCTCTCAACCTGGTGAAATACACGCGGCATAGCCTCTTCCTCACCGGCAAAGCAGGTACGGGAAAGAGTACCTTTTTGCGATACGTCTGCCGTGAGACGCGCAAAAAGCACGTGGTGCTGGCCCCAACCGGCATTGCAGCCATCAATGCAGGAGGCTGTACGCTCCACAGTTTCTTTAAGCTGCCCTTCCATCCGCTGCCGCCCGACGATCCTAACTTCAGCCTGCAACGCGGACGCATCCACAACTTCTTCAAGTACACCAAGGCCCAACGCAAACTGCTCGAGGAACTGGAGCTGATTGTCATCGACGAGATTTCAATGGTCAGGGCCGATATCATCGACGCAGTGGACCGAATCCTTCGTGTTTATAGCCACAACCTGCGAGAGCCCTTCGGCGGCAAGCAGCTGCTGTTAGTGGGTGATGTCTATCAATTGGAACCAGTGGTCAAGGCTGATGAGCGGGAGATACTGGCCCGCTTCTACCCCACTCCCTTCTTCTTCTCGGCACGTGTCTTTCAGGAGATGGAGCCTGTGAGCATCGAGTTACAGCGGGTCTATCGGCAGACAGACAGTCGGTTTATCCAGGTGCTCGACCGCCTGCGCGGCAACACGGCCACAGCCAGCGACCTACAGCTGCTCAACAGCCGCTGCGGCCTTACCCCGCCCTGCGGACACGAAGGCGACCAGCTCTGCATCACGCTGGCCACCCGCCGCGACCAGGTAGATCATATCAACGAGCGTCATCTGGCTGAACTGCCCGGCGAGGAGATGATCTTCAGCGGACGCATCGACGGAGACTTTCCGGAGAGCAACCTGCCCACCTCGTCAGAACTGGTGCTGAAACCCGGCGCACAGATTATTTTCATCAAGAACGACTACGAACGGCGGTGGGTCAACGGCACCATCGGCTCCGTCATCGGCTTCGACGAAGAGGAAGGGACCCTCTACCTGATGACTGACGACGGCCACGAAGTGGACGTGAAGCGTGACGTGTGGCGTAACATCCGCTACAGCTACAACGAGGAGACGAAAGAGATTGAAGAGGAGGTATTGGGTACCTTCACCCAATTCCCTGTGCGGCTGGCATGGGCCATCACCGTACACAAGAGCCAAGGGCTCACCTTCAGCCGCGCCATCATCGACTTCACCGGTGGTGTTTTTGCCGGCGGGCAGACCTATGTGGCACTTAGCCGCTGCACCTCGCTTGAGGGGATGTGGCTCAAACGGCCCATCCAGCGAGCCGACATCTTTGTAAAGCCCGAAATTGTGAAGTTTGCCAGCCAGTTCAACAACCGTCAGGCAATAGACAAGGCAATGAAAGAGGCGCAAGCCGACATGCTCTACGCCTCGGCCAGCCGTGCCTTCGACCAAAGTGACTTTCAAACCTGTCTCACTGACCTGTTCCGCGCCATGCACGCCCGCTACGACTTGGAGCGCCCTGCTGTACAGCGGCTGATACGACGCAAATTAGGGGTAATCACCAAGCAACAAGCCGAGATAGAGCGACTGAAATCCAAACTGATAGAGCAGCAGAAGCGGGAACAAGAGCGCGACAAGGCGCTGAAACGCTACGCCGATGAGTATGTGCAAATGGGTGACGAGTGCCAGCAGCACCAGATGTTCGAAGCAGCCATGCGCAACTACGATAAGGCAGTGGCACTCTACCCAGGCCACAAGCAAGCCTGGAGCAAAATCCGGAAATTGGAGAAGATGCTGCGCCAAAAGGGTTGAGATATTGCGGATTTTGTGCTATATTTGCAGCGGATTCCCTATTAATTGAAGATAATGAAAGCAAGAATAATCCTGTTTGTCAAGACTTATCTGCTGTTTCTGCTACTACTTGCCCTACAGAAGCCGCTCTTTATGGCTTACCATCAAGCACTCTATGCCGAGGTACCATGGACGGATTGGCTGCGCGTCATGGCTCACGGTTTGGTTATAGACCGATCGGTGGCGGCCTACTATAGCGTCATTCCCGGTCTGCTGCTGGTGCTCTCAGCGTGGACGTCAGCAGGGTGGCTTCACCGCCTCTGGCGAGGATACCACCTTCTCATCTCGCTGCTTACTGCCCTAATCTTTACCACCGACCTGGTGCTATACAGTTACTGGGGATTCCGGCTCGATGCCACCCCCCTCTTCTACTTCCTCTCTTCGCCCAAAGATGCCATAGCCAGCGTCAGCTGGTGGATGGTGTTGGCAGGTGTGATAGCCACGATTGGTTTAGGCTGGGTAACTTACCTCTTCCAGCGCCATCTTCTCTGCTCAGAGAGGCAGCTCTCTCGCTTAAAGATACCTTTTAACCGATTGAATGTCAGCGGCGTGATGTTCTTCATCACCCTCCTACTCTTCATTCCCATCCGTGGCGGCTTCACTGTCTCCACCATGAATACGGGCAAAGTCTATTTCAGCACCAACAACCGGCTGAACCATGCCGCTATCAACCCCGCCTTCAGCCTGCTCGAGTCACTCTCCAAGCAGAAGGATTTTGCCAGCCAATACCGCTTCATGGCGGCAGATGAGGCCAATCAAATTTTCAAGGGGATGATTGAACACGCGACGCTCTCTTCAGGAGAGGAGGAAGGCCATGCCCACTGCTGTGAAGGACAAAGCCTCTTCAGTGAGAAGCGGCCCGATATCTATCTGGTGATACTGGAGAGTTTCTCTTCACACCTAATGTCCACGCTGGGTGGCGAGGCCAACGTAACGCCCCATCTCGACAGTCTGGCTCAAGAGGGCATCCTCTTCACCAACTTTTATGCCAACAGTTTCCGAACTGACCGCGGACTGGTATCGATTCTGAGCGGCTACCCCGCACAACCCACCACCAGTCTGATGAAGTACCCGCGCAAAACCCAGTCCATCCCCTCGATAGCCAATAAACTGCATCAGGCCGGCTACGCCACCCACTACTATTACGGTGGCGATGCCGACTTTACCAATATGCGCTCCTTCCTGACAAGTGGCGGTTTCCAGACCATCGTCTCTGATCAAGAGTTCCCCGTAAGCGAACGACTCAGCAAATGGGGGGTACATGACCACTTGGTGTTCGAGCGGTTACTTAAGGAGATGGAGGCTGAGGCAAGTGACCTTGATACAAATGCCGATGGGGCGACAGAAACCCGCCAACCGCAGTTCCGCGTACTGCAAACCAGCAGCAGCCACGAACCCTTCGAGGTGCCCTACAAGCGACTCAGCGACCCGCGGCTCAACGCTTTTGCCTACACAGACAGCTGTCTGGGAGACTTCGTGGAGCGCTTCCGCCGGATGCCACAGTGGAAGCGAAGCCTGCTCATCGTCGTACCCGACCACCTGGGAGGCTATCCCCCATCCATCGACAATTTCGCCGTAGAGCGGTATCAGATACCGCTGGTGATGGCGGGCGGTGTAATTGAGAAGCCCCGGCGCATCGGTGTCTATGGCTCACAGCAAGACCTCATAGCCACGCTATTGGCTCAGTTAGGATTAAGCCATGACGAGTTCCTCTTCAGCAAAGACCTGATGAATCCCCAAGCTCCTCACTTTGCCTTCTTCACCATGCCCGATGGCTTTGGCTTGATAACGCCTGAAAATCAACTAATTTACGATTGCAGCTCGCAACGCACTGTGGTTGACGAAGGTCCCCAACCAGGTCAGAACCTACCTTTGGGTAAGGCCTATCTTCAGAAACTCTATGATGATATTGCCAGCCGATAACAATTGAAGGCTATGACAGGGGTGCGGTATGAGGAACCCATCGACAATGAATAGGCCGTTTGTAATGAGTAACCCCTTCGCCTAATAGAAGAAGTCCCGCCTGGATTTGATATAATATTAATAAAAGACAACAATGATGCAAGAGATAATAGACCTTGACACCTCTCTTTTCCTTTATCTGAATGGTCTCTATACCGCTTATTTAGACCCGTTCATGAAGCTCTATAGCAGCAAGCTGATATGGGTGCCGCTCTACGCCTCGTTAGCCTATCTACTGTGGCGCAACCTGGGCTGGAGACGGACACTCTATGCATTGATTGGTGTAGTGCTGGTTATTCTTCTGGCCGACCAAATAACTGGTCACCTTATCCGCCCGTGGGTAGGCCGACTTCGTCCAGCCAATCCAGAAAATCCCCTTGCGCCACTGGTCCATATTGTCGATGGCTATCGCGGCGGTCGCCACAGTTTCCCCTCGTGTCACGCTGCCAACACCTTCGGCTTGGCCTTCTACCTGCACCTCCTCTTCCGCCACCGCTGGCTCAGCAACTTCATGATGGTCTGGGCCCTCATAACCTGCTACTCGCGCATCTACTTAGGCGTCCACTACCCTGGCG
>CAMAMO010000041.1 GCA_945836915.1 uncultured Mediterranea sp. | reverse complement strand
TCTGGAATGCAAGCATTTCGCGTCTGGAATGCAAGCATTTCGCATGGTGATTGCAACGGTTTAATGCAGGGGCCACATTAATCGTGTCTGCGGTTCTTTTCTGTACTGTTTTGGCTGGCCGTTCGTTTCAATTCTGCGGCGGCAGGTTGTGGCTGGGTGGTAGTCTGCTCAGCTTTTCTTTTTTTTGCCTCCAGACGCTTCATGCGCCATTTGTTCCAGAAGAGCAGGTCGCTCCATCGCTTAAAGTCTTTCTTGAAAATGATACCTATTCCTTGGGTGGTCAGATTGGTGCGCGTATAGTAACGATCATTGGTTTCGTTATAGGCCTTCAGTCGGATGTCGCCTGAACGATTGACGAGCCATTCCGCTTCGAAGTCGCCCACAAAGTTGGTGTTGGCCATTGGGTTGTCGCGGTAGCCAAAGTTTCCATTGATGAGCAGACGGTTGTTGAGCAACTGGCCAGAGAGTACTCCCTCGAACTCCATATCGGTCCATCCCTTCTGCCCAGTGCTCAGATTGGTGCCGACGTTCCAGTTGTTGTTGTCTATGATGTGAGAGAGGGCATTGTTGAGCTGTCCCGAGAGGGTTGAGGAGAGCATACTCGACATCATGTTCGAGTTTTGCTGCACATCGACATATTCTGGGGTATAGAACTTGCCGATACTCAGCAAATAGAGTATCTGCATATTCATCTGTTCGTCTGTTGGAATGTAGTTGCGTACCAGGGCCTGTATCTCATCGCGCTCGTTGGGCAGTTCTAATCCCATCCTGATTTCGGGCGAAGTAAGTTGTCCGCTGATGTTCATCAGGCAGTTAACCTTAACATTTGTCTGGCTGATGTAATCACTGGCTGTAGCTGATGAAGGAAGTAGGTCGTTGAGCGATGCGGTGTTGACGGTATAGACCGCCTGCATGCCGAGCACGGCATCTTCCGGGATACCATTGAATGCGATGTTGCTGCCCTGCTTGATGGCAAAATCCTTTCTGATGACCTCTTGAAGGCTGAATTTATACGAGCCTTGATTGATGTTGTAGTTGCCAAACATCTTGAAATCGCCCTTGTTATAGAACTCCGCACGGATGTTGCCTTGTCCGCGGCAGCTGATGTAATCGCCAGCTACGGGGTCCATGATGATGCGCATGGTAGCATCAGGGGTAGCATCTACCAGAAGGTTGAGATGAATATCGCCTTCAGTCTCTTCGTCTTCTTCACGTTGAGCTACCTGCCTATCCATCTCATAGGCACTGAGCTGGTGTGATTCTTGCGCCGCACGGCGTGGGGTTTTATCAACGAATTTGATGAATTGGTTGCTTACCGCTGCTGTCACGTTGTCTTTAATATAGGTAAAGGTGCTGTTGCGGTTGGTACTCAAGGCAAGATCAACGTTGAGTCCCTCTTGGGGATTACCACGCAGGGTGGCGTTGCCACTGCCATAAACGGTGCCATAGAAGGGGTAGTCGGGCGACTCTTGGGTGTTGAGAAGCAGCATATTGTTGAGCCTGAAGTTCAGGTTGTAGTTCATCTCCTTAAAGTGCTTGTAGCGCACGTAGCCATCCAAGGCTCCTTCGTGGCCCTGCGAATCATAGACTCGGTTGTTGCGGAAGGTGAGTCCATCGGGCGTTACCAGTATGCTGTCCTTAACCTGATAGGTTGTATTGAGCATGGCGATTTTGAACGAAGCGTCGGCATCAACGGATCCGTCGAGCGTGAGTTTCTTGAACTTACCGTAGAGGTGGATATGACCTGAGGCGCGTCCGCGGAAATCGGGCGTAATATCATCGATAAAGTCGTGGATAAACCGCAGGTTGGTCTTGTTGGCTTTGATTTGCAAATCGAGTGAACTGGTTGGTTTGATGGGGTAGATGTAACCATTTACCAGCGTGTGAGCTATCTCTCCTTCGTGGATGTCTGCGTCCAATAGGATGCCTTTCACTTCGTGATGCCATTCGCCATGGATTTGGGCGTCGCCCAAGATACCACTGTTGACGCCCAGGTTTTTCACCTGGAGGTCGGTCTTCATGGCCGGTTCTGACAGGACATTCCATGCGGTGGCAGGACCGGTGGCATCACCGCGGATATCGACACCCAAGTCGGCTATGTCAAAGACATAACCTATGTTGATATGGTTGAGATTAAGGTGAAGGGTGTCGTTCGTTGATTTGGAGAGTGTGCCATTAGCGTAGAGATGGCGCTCGTTGTGGCTCACGCCAAAATCATGGATATGTATCTTGCCTGAATCGACGACAATAGTGGCGGGATGGATGTTCCAAATGGTGTCGCTCAGAATTACCTCTGTAGGTTTGATGTGGATGGTCGTTTTCAAGGGAGCCGGTGTGAAGTGTGCCACTGTGTTAAGGTGACCGCTGTAGGTGTTGGTACCATAGTTACCCCAATGCAGATGGGTCTGGATGGAGTCACCACAGGCGTTGGCCTCGAGCGAGACATTGACTGCCCCTTCTGATTTCATCTCGCTGTAACGCAGTTGAGTGCGGAAACAATCTGCAGGATTATCACAGAGCAGGGTGGCCGATTCATAGAACTTCTGTTTGTAACGCAGTTTGGGTAGGTAAGCCTCGATATGCAGCCGTTTAGTTCGGTCATTGACGTAGCCTTTGATTGAGGAGTGTGCATAGAGTGTCAACGGGATATGGAAGAGGGTAGAGAAGAGTTCTGCATCAGCCAGGTGGATATCAAAGCTGAAATCATTTTCAAGGCTGACTTTAGGGCGTCTCTTGCCGCTCTTTTTCTTTTCAATCAAGGCTGGCAAATAGTTGCTAACAATCTGCATGATGCTGGTAGGCAGCGTACGATAGGAGTAGTTACCCTGTATCTTTGCCCGGAGTGACGGTGAGTGGATTGTCAGCAATTTGTGTTTGGCATCGCTGGTTTGCGAGGCAATCTGGAGGTTATCCATCGTATAGTTCTTCTCTGGAGAGATGAATATAAGGCTGTCGATGTTAATCTCTCCGTTCATTTCGTCAATGTGTCCGCCAGTGAAGTTGGCCCTAACCTGGAGTGAGAGGTCGGTATCTGCGTAATTCTCCGTCAGTTTCAGTTCATTCAGTTTTAAATGGTTTACCGTAGCCTGGAAATTGAAGGTGGGGATGCGGCTCTCCATGTTGATTCCGCCGTTGATGTTGAGCAATCCATTCTGGTCATTGATTGTCAGTTGGCCGCTGTATCCGCCTTGAAGATATTCCCCATCAAGAAGGATGTTTTCATAGGTGTACTCGTTATAGTCAAAACGCTGGACGTTGCCTTTCAACTTGATCTGAGGGTGGCAGTCGGGTTGGTGGCGTCCGTTGACACCGCAATCAAGGGAGACCAAACCTAAGTGCTTGTTGCCCAGCGTTTGGCTTAAATTCCATTCTTTGGTCTTGATGGATCCGGAGTAGGCAAACAGACCTTGCTCTTTGTCTGAACTTAACTTGAGGTCTGTTTGCAATTCACCTACATCGGTACGTACACGGCCATACATCACTAAGTCGTTGAAGTAGCCAGAAACCTCACCGTTGAAAGAGATGGTTCCCAAATGTTTCAACAATGGCGGCACTTCGGGATGGTGTGGATTGAGATTGCGAATCAGGAAATCCACTCCTCGTGGATCAGCATACAAACGTGACAAGCGACCATAAAGATAGGCATCTTCAGGGGTTGAGAAATCCTGGAGGGAGAGGCCACCTTGTAAGACGAGATGTTCTTGGGCATTGAGGCGCAGTAAGGGGCAGTGGAGCTGATTGAGCGGACCCTCTGCTTCAACCTCGATGGAGATTGGGTCATTGAATCCCTTGAAGGAGGGAACAAAGGCTGAGAGGTCGCCCAATGTGAACTGAGAGGGGAGCATGCGGAAGTGGAAACGCACCTCGTGGGCAAATCGGTTGAAGGCTCCCAGACTGTCGTAATCCATCTGCAGGGTATCCAAAACCAGGGAGGTGCGCGGCAGCTCTACCATAAAATGCTCCATCTTGAGCTCTTCATCGTTGCCCACCATCTTCAGTCTCAACTTTTTCAAGGTGAACCCTGAATGCTCTTCCTCCAAGCTCATGCGTTTCACCTGCAGGTTGATGGAGTCGCTGCTAAGCGCCTTGAGCGATATGGTTGCCACGATATCTTTCATGGAGAAATGGTTGCTGTTAAAGCAGCCCGGTGTCTCGGGTAGCGACGCAACATCGTATGATACACGTCCCCGTCGGATGAGCAACGAGTTGATGCGAAGATCCAGCGGGTTCTCTTTTTTTACGCTGTCTTTTGAGGCAAAAGCGTCGGCTATGAACTGGAAATTGGTAGGCGATTCAGGCGTTTCGCGTTTAAGGTTGGCCTGGAAGCCAAAGAGCTGTACATTGCTGATGGAGATTTTTCCCCTCAGCAAGGGTAGCAAATCAAATTTGGCTGAGAGCCGCTTCACCTGCAAGAGCTCTTCCCCCTGCTGGTCGTCTAAAGTCAGGTTGGTAATGAGGACCCTATTGAGTAGGCCGATGCTGACATTTCCCATTGTGCAGCGGCTACCCAGTTGGCTGGAAAGGGTTTCAGAGGTCCATGATGTAATGCCTTGCTGAACCCAGGGGATATTCAGCAAGATTAAAAGGGTGATGTAGGGACCAATCAGAACCCAAACAAGGCCTCGTACTATTTGTTTTAGGCGTTCGATAAGCTATATTTCTTAAAATTGCGAACAAAAATAGGAAATAATATCTTATCATGCTATTTTTATGATTACTTTTGTGCGCTAAAAATAGTAAAAGGTATGAGTACATTAATATTAGGAATAGAATCTTCGTGTGATGATACGTCGGCAGCTGTGATTCGAGATGGTTATCTGCTCTCGAATGTGGTGGCCAGTCAGGCGGTACATGAAGCGTATGGCGGTGTGGTGCCTGAGTTGGCTTCTCGGGCGCATCAGCAGAATATCGTACCCGTGGTACACGAGGCGCTAAAACGTGCGGGAGTGACTAAGGAGGAACTGAGTGCTGTGGCCTTTACGCGCGGTCCGGGCTTGATGGGCTCTTTGCTGGTGGGTGTTTCGTTTGCGAAGGGTTTTGCTCGTTCGCTTGGCATACCGATGGTGGATGTCAACCATCTGAACGGACATGTTTTGGCCCATTTCATCCAGGTAGAGGGTGAGGAGACCGATCAGCCTGAGTATCCTTTCCTTTGCTTGTTAGTATCGGGTGGAAACTCACAGATTATCTTAGTGCGTGGCTATAATGACATGGAGATTCTGGGTCAGACGATTGATGATGCAGCGGGTGAAGCTATTGATAAGTGCTCTAAGGTGATGGGGTTGGGCTATCCCGGCGGTCCGATTATAGACCGCTTGGCTCGCCAGGGCAATCCGAAAGCTTACTCTTTCAGTAAGCCCCATATCCCTGGGTTGGATTACAGTTTCAGCGGTTTGAAGACCTCCTTCCTCTATTCTCTCAAGCAATGGTTGCAAGAGGATCCACAGTTTATTGCGCATCATAAAGAGGATTTGGCCGCCTCGCTTGAAGCTACGGTCGTTGAAATCCTGATGGATAAACTGCGTAAGGCATCCAAGCAGTGTGGTATCAAGCAGGTAGCTGTAGCTGGTGGTGTTTCTGCCAATAATGGGTTGCGCCAGGCCTTCAAGGACCATGCCGCCAAGTATGGCTGGAAAATCTTCATCCCCAAGTTCAGCTACACCACTGATAATGCGGCAATGATAGCCATTGCCGGCTATTTCAAGTATTTGGATAAGCAGTTCTGCCCCATGGAGGCACCCGCCTATTCGCGTGTCTCCTTGTAGCTTGTTTCGCTATGTTGACTACTGAAAGAGAACCGGGTAACGCCTTGTCCACACTGGCCCAACGTGTAGGCCAGCTGTTGGGGCGGCGAGGCATCACCCTCTCAACCGCAGAGAGTTGTACGGGTGGGGGAGTAGCGGCAGCAATCACTGCCATACCGGGCAGTTCGCTCTATTTCCATGGTGGTATAGTGGCCTATACAAACGAGGTCAAGCAACAGTTGCTGGGGGTTAAGACTCAGACCTTGCAACGTTTCTCTGCAGTGAGCCGTGAAACCGTGATAGAAATGGCGCATGGAGCTATGAAGGCGCTGCATACGGATGCGGCAATAGCCACATCAGGCATTGCTGGTCCTGGAGGCGGTTCGCCGGAGATACCGGTTGGGGTGATTTGGATGGCTGTTGCCTATAAAAACGAAATTGTAACGTTCAAGCAGGAAGGCGATTGCGGACGAAGTGAAAATGTGCGTCGTGCCATCAAAAAAAGCCTGGAAATCCTTGCCGAACAGCTAGAAAAATGAAAAAAAAGCATTTATCAAGCAATTATTTTCAGAAAAACTTGTTTTATAAGGATAAAAGTGCTTTCTTTGCACTCTGTTTGAGATAGACAGAATAGAAAACTATAAAAATAAAGATAGAAATGTCAAAGATTTGTCAAATTACCGGAAAGAAAGCCATGATTGGCAACAATGTTTCTCACTCAAAGAGAAGAACGAAAAGAACCTTTGATTTGAACTTGTTCCACAAGAAATTCTACTATGTAGAAGAGGATTGCTGGATCAGCCTGAACATTTGTGCAAACGGTCTGCGTGTGATTAATAAGAAAGGTTTGGACGCAGCCTTGAAGGACGCCGTGGCTAAGGGTTATTGTGATTGGAAAAACATTAAAGTGATTGGCTAACAAAAAGTAAAAGGAGATTACTGATTATGGCAAAGAAAGCAAAAGGTAACAGAGTTCAGGTGATTTTGGAGTGCACTGAGCACAAAGATAGCGGCATGCCCGGTACTTCACGTTACATCACCACAAAGAACAGAAAAAACACAACCGAAAGATTGGAGTTGAAGAAGTATAACCCCATTCTGAAGAGAGTAACCGTTCATAAGGAAATTAAATAATAAAACGTATCAACCATGGCAAAGAAAACAGTAGCAAGTTTGCACGAAGGTTCTAAAGAAGGTCGTTCATATACCAAGGTAATCAAGATGGTTAAGTCGCCCAAGACTGGTGCTTACTATTTTGATGAGCAGATGGTTCCCAACGAAAAAGTTCAAGACTTCTTCAAGAAATAAGCGAAGCATCCTTTATGGTGCGCTGACTTGTTCGGCGCTGAAAGATATCAATCCCCAAGTAGGTTTAGCCCTCTTGGGGATTTCTTGTTGAAAAACAGACAACTCTCTTTCGGTTACCACTTTTTTTTTCTATCTTTGCCGCTTGAAGCAAAAGGTGTATTTCGGATATACCATTCTATTGCTTGATACTACTCATTATAACAAAGTAAGATATGGGATTTTTTAGTTTTTTCTCTAAGGAAAAGAAAGAGACGTTAGACAAAGGTTTGTCGAAGACGAAAGAGAGCGTCTTTGGCAAAATTACTCGTGCTGTGGCTGGAAAGTCAAAAGTGGACGACGAGGTGCTCGATAATTTGGAAGAGGTGTTGATTACTTCTGACGTGGGGGTAGAGACTACACTCAAAATAATCTCACGTATTGAGAAGCGCGTCGCCTCTGATAAGTATATGAACGCTTCTGAATTGAACCATATCCTACGCGATGAGATTGCCTCTCTGTTGACTGAAAACAATACAACAGATGTCAACGATTTCGAAGCTCCGATTGCAAAAAAGCCCTATGTTATCATGGTGGTGGGCGTAAATGGTGTGGGAAAGACTACGACTATTGGTAAATTGGCCTATCAGTTCAAACAGGCTGGTAAAAGTGTTTATCTGGGTGCAGCCGATACCTTCCGTGCTGCTGCTGTTGAGCAGTTGGTGATTTGGGGAGAACGTGTTGGGGTACCGGTTATCAAACAGAAAATGGGTTCTGACCCTGCTTCAGTAGCCTTTGATACCTTGAACTCGGCCGTAGCAAACGGAGCGGATGTTGTTATTATCGATACCGCTGGCCGCTTGCATAATAAAGTGGGCTTGATGAATGAGCTGACCAAGATCAAGAATGTGATGAAGAAGGTGGTGCCTGATGCGCCGGATGAAGTGCTGCTGGTATTGGATGGTTCTACAGGTCAAAATGCTTTTGAACAGGCCAAACAGTTTACACACGCAACGGAAGTCACTGCCATGGCTGTGACCAAACTGGATGGAACAGCTAAGGGGGGCGTCGTGATTGGCATCTCTGATCAGTTCAAGATTCCTGTGAAATATATTGGCTTAGGCGAAGGAATGGGAGATTTACAAATCTTCCGCAAGAAGGAGTTTGTTGAGTCTCTTTTCGGTGAAATGAAATGAAACGGAACACGATAGATATCATCACTTTGGGATGTTCAAAGAATCTGGTTGATTCAGAGCACCTGATGCGACAGTTAGAACAGGCTGGCTATCATGTTACGCATGATGCTGCACGTCCGCAAGGCGAGATTGCCGTCATCAACACTTGTGGCTTTATCGGAGATGCTAAGGAGGAGTCGATTAATATGATTCTGGAGTTTGCGCAAGCCAAGGAGGAGGGGCGTTTAAATCGCCTCTATGTCATGGGCTGTCTTTCTGAACGCTACCTTCAAGAGTTGGGACAGGAGATTC
The DNA here is from genome assembly GCA_945836915.1 of uncultured Mediterranea sp. Lineage (GTDB taxonomy): Bacteria > Bacteroidota > Bacteroidia > Bacteroidales > Bacteroidaceae > Bacteroides. The sequence goes on along the minus strand of CAMAMO010000041.1, from coordinate 6,510 downwards.
CTCAGGTGGATAAGTTCTATGGTAAGTTTAATTGGAAGGAGTTGCTTGCAGATTTAGGCAAAGTCTATGACGAACATCTGCGTGATGAACGCATCTTGACTACACCCAAGCATTATGCTTATTTAAAGATATCCGAAGGATGTAACCGCACCTGCTCTTATTGTGCCATACCGATTATAACGGGGCATCATCAGTCGCGTCCCATGGAGGAGATTTTGGATGAAGTGCGTGCGTTGGTGAGCCGTGGCGTGAAAGAGTTCCAGGTGATTGCTCAGGAACTGACCTACTACGGTGTTGATCTCTACCAATCCCAGAAATTACCTCAGTTGATAGAACAGATGGCCCAGATACCTGGTGTGGAGTGGATTAGATTGCACTATGCCTATCCCGCCCATTTTCCCGAGGATTTGTTCCGCGTGATGCGCACCTATCCCAACGTGTGCAAATACATGGATATTGCGCTACAGCATATCAGTGACCATGTGTTGACTAAGATGCGCCGTCATGTCACCAAAGCTGAAACTTACGCTTTGATTGAAAAATTTCGTCGTGAAGTGCCAGGTGTTCATCTGCGTACCACGTTGATGGTGGGCCACCCGGGCGAGTCGGAGGCTGATTTCGAGGAACTCAAGGAGTTTGTGCGCCAGGTGCGTTTTGATCGTATGGGGGCGTTTGCTTACTCTGAGGAGGAGGGAACCTATGCGGCGACTAACTATACAGATGATATCCCGTTTGAAGTGAAGCAAGCGCGATTGGACGAACTGATGACCATACAAGAGGGCATATCCGCCGAACTTAACCATGCAAAGGTGGGCAAGGTCTTCCGTGTCATTATCGATCGTAAAGAGGGAGATTATTATGTGGGTCGTACCGAGTTTGATTCGCCTGAGGTCGATCAAGAAGTTCTTATTCCATGTAGTGAGAAAAAGCTTCGTATTGGCTTATTTTACCACGTAAAAATAGAAAAATCCGATGATTTCGACCTTTTTGGGCATGTAATTTAATGATTTTTTCCGTTTTATTTGGTCATGTGGAAGAAAATGGTTAATATAGCACCGTGAATCTTATACCATACGAAGCGTGAACAATAAAGAATTTATAACGGAATTATCTCGACGTACCGGTTTTTCGGTCCGTGAAACGACTGACCTGTTAGGTAAGCTTATAGCAGAAATAACCCACCAACTGGAGGAAGGGCAATCCATTGCTGCGCCTGGTTTTGGCGCCTTCGAAGTCAGAAAAAAGGCTGAACGCATCTCTGTGAATCCTACAACCAAGCAACGCTTTTTGGTTCCCCCGAAATTGGTTCTTGGTTTCAAGCCATCTGGCTTGTTGAAGGAGCGTGTGAATGGATAAAAGCCTGTTGGGGCTTCCAATTACAATTTTTTAGGATTAGGAAGATATGAATGAGAAACTTACAGTGCAGGATTTGGTGCGTTGTTCGGCTGAGCGCTTGGGATTGAGTAAAGCGGAAACTGACACCTTTATCAAGGAGTTTTTTCAGCTGATTGCAGATGCGCTTGTCCAAGAGAAATATGTCAAGATTAAGGGGTTAGGAACCTTTAAACTCATCGATGTTGACAGCCGGCAAAGTGTGAATGTGAATACTGGTGAGCGCTTCGAGATTCAGGGTCATACCAAGATATCGTTTACCCCAGACCCGACATTGCGTGATGTCATCAATCGTCCTTTTGCCCATTTTGAAACGGTATTGCTGCAGAACGAGGAGTTGTTGAAGACTACACCGGTAGAGATAGAAACCGATGGGGATGAGTCTGATTCGGTTATGGATGCCTTGGAGGTAGCTATGACTGAAGAGACACCAGCTATGGCTAAAGAAACGTCGGTACTGCAGAATGTTGAAACGCCTCAGGCTAAGGGAGGAGATGATGGAGATACTGCAGATGAGAAGATTGAACAACCTCGAATAGAAGAACAATTGGAAGAGCCGTTGCTTGACGAAGAACTGCAGTCTGAAGAAACACTTCAAAAGGAAGAGGAGTCTCAGCCAACAGAAGCGTTTCAATTATCAGAAGAGCCTGAAGAGGCGACTCTTGAGGAATCCTTTGAAGATGAGAAACAGAATTCCGTTAAAGAGGAAGTGAAGTTAGGAGTGAAACCAGAAGAAAAAGAGGTACCCTTAATTCTGGACACCTCAGCTGAGGAGGCGGAGCATAAGCGCTCTATGAACTATTTTATCGGTATCGTCATCCTGGTTTCTCTACTTTGTATCGCTGTTTTGGCCTTTATCTATTTCCCCGGTTTGACTCGAGCACTATACGGATTAAAAGAGGCTGGTTTTCAAAAGGTTGATAGTACTGAACTGGTGAAGACTTCGGCATTGCCTGTTGATACTTCTATCGTTCATCAGGTTGATACCTTTGCTGCTCCGTCTATGGAAAAGCAGTCTGTGCCTGAGGTGAAGGAGCAAGTTGTAGAGCAGGCTGCCTCACAACCCGAAAAATCAGTGAATCGGGAAGAGTATGATGTGAGTGACGGCACATTGTATGAGATTGTGGGTACGCAAGAGAGCTACACCATTCATGAGGGAGAAACCTTGACCCGTGTTTCATTACGCTTCTGGGGCACGAAGTCTCTTTGGCCCTATTTGGTGAAACATAACCCTACGGTCATCACCAATCCAGACCATGTTCCCTATGGAACAACCATCCAAATACCCAAACTGAAAAAGAAGTAGCCCCTTTGTGATGGTTATCTGAATAGTTTTATGTACTTTTGTCGGCCTTTTGCGTGGTGGTTCTTTGAGGAATCGCCCTACAGAATGGCAACAAAGAGAAACGAATAGTAAGTTAAACTAATCTATAATAATAAGATGTATAGAACGCATACCTGCGGAGAGCTTCGGCTCTCTGATGTTAACAAACAAGTGACGTTGGCCGGATGGGTGCAACGCAGCCGCAAGATGGGCGGAATGACCTTCATCGACCTGCGCGACCGCTACGGATTGACTCAGCTGGTGTTCAACGAAGAGGTTGACGCCGCTCTTTGTGAGCAGGCCAACCATTTGGGACGTGAATTCGTCATTCAGGTGAAAGGGGTAGTCAGCGAGCGATTCAGCAAAAACGCCAATCTGCCTACCGGTGATATCGAGATTATTGTCAATGAACTGCAGGTGCTCAACGCCGCCCTTACACCTCCCTTTACCATCGAAGACAATACGGATGGCGGTGATGACATCCGCATGAAGTATCGTTATCTTGACCTGCGCCGTAATACGGTGCGCAAGAACCTTGAACTGCGTCATAAGATGACCATCGAGGTTCGAAAATATCTGGATGAACAGGGATTTATCGAAGTGGAAACGCCTATTCTTGTAGGCTCAACACCCGAAGGTGCCCGCGACTTTGTAGTGCCTTCGCGTATGAATCCGGGGCAGTTCTATGCCCTTCCTCAGAGCCCTCAGACGCTGAAGCAGTTGCTTATGGTCAGCGGTTTTGACCGTTATTTCCAGATTGCGAAGTGTTTCCGCGATGAAGATTTGCGTGCAGACCGTCAGCCCGAGTTTACCCAGATTGACTGCGAGATGTCGTTCGTTGAACAGGATGACATCATCAACCTGTTTGAAGGTATGGCCAAGTATCTCTTCAAGACCATCCGCGGTGTAGAGTTGACCGAACCTTTCCTGCGTATGCCTTGGTCTGAGGCCATGAAGTATTACGGTAGCGATAAGCCCGATTTGCGCTTTGGCATGAAGTTCGTGGAGTTGATGGACATCATGAAGGGCCACGGATTCAGCGTATTCGACAACGCCGCATACATTGGTGGTATCTGTGCCGAAGGTGCAGCTCATTATACCCGTAAACAGCTTGACCAGCTGACTGAGTTTGTCAAACGTCCGCAGATTGGCGCTAAGGGTATGGTTTATGCACGCGTAGAGGCCGATGGCCATGTGAAGTCGAGTGTGGATAAGTTCTATACGCAAGAGGTGCTTCAGCAGATGAAGGAGGCCTTCGGTGCCAAACCTGGCGACTTGATTCTTATTCTGAGTGGCGATGATGCAATGAAGACCCGCAAGCAGCTGTGTGAACTGCGTCTGGAAATGGGTAACCAGTTGGGCTTGCGTGATAAAAACAAGTTCGCTTTGCTTTGGGTGGTTGACTTCCCCATGTTTGAGTGGAGCGAAGAAGAGGGTCGCTTGATGGCCATGCATCACCCCTTCACCCATCCTAAGGAGGAGGATATTCCTTTGCTCGATACTGATCCGGCTGCTGTACGCGCCGACGCCTACGATATGGTGTGCAACGGTATTGAAGTGGGTGGCGGTAGCATCCGTATCCACGACGCTAAGCTCCAGGCAAAAATGTTTGAAATCCTCGGCTTTACGCCCGAGCGTGCACAGGAGCAGTTCGGCTTCTTGATGAATGCCTTTAAGTACGGCGCACCGCCTCATGGTGGCTTGGCTTACGGATTGGACCGCTGGGTTAGCATCTTTGCCGGACTGGATAGTATCCGTGACTGCATCGCCTTCCCCAAGAACAACAGCGGCCGTGACGTGATGCTGGATGCACCTGGTACACTCGACCAGAAGCAGCTCGATGAACTAAATCTGGTGATTGACCTCAAACAAGACTGAATTGCAGGCTGACGATACATACAAGACGATACAAAAGCCAACTGAGGGCATCTATACCGAGAAGCGGAGTAAGTTTATTGCCATAGCTCTCCCCGTTACCTCTGTAGATCAGGTCAAGGCGCATATTGAGCGACTACAGAAACAGTATTACGATGCCCGCCATGTTTGCTACGCCTACATGCTTGGCCCGGAACGTACCACGTTCCGGGCCAATGATAATGGCGAACCTTCTGGCACCGCAGGGAAACCCATCCTGGGGCAGATTAATAGTAACGAACTTACAGATATCCTCATCGTGGTGGTTCGATATTTCGGTGGCATCAAACTGGGAACCAGTGGATTGATAGTGGCTTATAAAGCGGCTGCGGCCGAAGCCTTAGCCGCTGCTGAGGTGGTTGTTCGTACAGTGGATGAAACGATTACTGTTACCTTTGAATACCCCATGATGAATGACGTCATGCGTATAGTCAAGGAGATGGAGCCGCGCATCTTGGAGCAAGGCTATGATACCGACTGCTCTATGACATTGCAAATCCGTCGGTCGCGTATGGAGAGCCTGCGTCAGCGCCTGCTGAAAGTTGAAACCCTGCGAATAGCCGACGGGGAGTAATTCTGTTTTCTTCATCACAAACATTGTTTATTGATTATGGCTTTTGAAACCACTAAACGTGAAGTAAGCGAGTTGTATGCTTTTGCCCGCTTGCTGGCAGATGGCTCTGTACCTATGGGTAGTGTCACCGCTGAGGTGAAATCCTCTGATAATACCTCAGTCGATACGCCATGCCGCCGGGTCTTGTGGATTGACCGGATTGAACATGACGGTCCCCGGCGTTATAAACTCTCTCAGGATAAAGAGGAGGTGCATATTCTCACTGCTACCAAGGAACGTAACGGACGTATTTCGGTGCATCCGGATCAAGAGTCGCGGGTGGTACCCTGTGCCCTCTTTGATGCATTGGCCAATGCCTTGCTTCAGCTTTTGAAAAGCGGAAACAGTCAGGATATTGAAGTGAGCGATGAGATTGAAGAGGTCTTGGACGAACTGAAGATCTATGATTTAGAGGCCAATACTGATGACCGCACCGATTTTACCGTCACCTTTGATGCGCCCCATTGCCAGCCCGAGGGGTTGGTTGTACGTAGTCGTTTGGGTAGTATGAACCCTCTATTGGATGGCGGACGGGCAGCCAATCTAAAGTTTGAACAGAGTGGTATCAAGTTTGCAACACCCACCGTTAACAAAGTCAATGCTTTGCCTGAGGCGCCTGACGAGGTTTGCCAGCGTATGTTGATGATTGAGCGATTGGGCGGTGTGTTGAAGTATGCTGATGTGGCTGACAAGGTGTTTCGATGCAATCTGGGGATGATTGACCTTCATTTTGGTCGTCTGTTGGCTGAGATGGTGCGTCTGATGCACTTAGAAGAGGTGACTCGCATCAGCCAGCTGGTTGAGCGGATGGAGGAGATGAACCCCTTGAAGATTAAGGATGAGCTAATCACTAAACACGGTTTCTATCGCTACAAGATGCGTCAATTCCTCTTGGCTGCAGCTTTAGGTCTTCGTCCGGCAAAAATCTATACCGGTAAACCCGGAGCCATCGGTGGTATGTTGCTGGTTCAGGGAGATGGAAGTGTATGGCTCTATGACACCAGCGATACCGAGACCTTCGCTGAGTTTCTCTATCAGAACAGTCGCTTGTTGAAGGGCGACGTAGAGAAAGATAAATATGGCTTTCTGGAGCGCGAGAATGGTATCTATTACTTCAAACTTAACGTGAAGATAGGATTGCTAAAGCGATGAAAGGAAAGAATGAATAGTGCGGGAGCCCTTTGAACAAATCAGAGGGCTCCCGCTATTGTATGTACGCTCGGCATGAGCATTGTCTAACGGGTGCAAGTCCCGAGTGAGCCCTAAT
>CAMAMO010000040.1 GCA_945836915.1 uncultured Mediterranea sp. | reverse complement strand
ACTTATGCAAAATAATTGTAGCAGTTCATGTTACGGCCTAATTGCTATACATTTCCCGGTCTTTTATGATGCTACATATAGTGGGAGGTGCAAATTCATGAAAAAACTGTCAGTCTGTCAGTTTTTGCCGAAAATGGGCTGTAAACATTTGATTAACAATAAAATAAGAGGCTGTCAGCCATACTGTCAGCCATCTATCCGTCTATCACTCAGTAGGTTAGTGCGAAAAACTGACAGACTGACAGTCTAATGCATATGCTCTATAAAAACGATCCCTATAAACGGAAAGTCTGTTGAGACAGAGACTGTTAGGCGGTGAAAACAGTTTGAAGAAGTGGCTGGTATGGAATATAATAGTTTTTGAAATAATGGCGCTGCTACTAAGATGATGGATCATGTCCGTAGAGCATGGAAGGCTAAACGAAAACAAGGGACCGGCCTTGTGGCCAATCCCTTGTCCTTATTATCGGAATGCTGCATTCCTCAATCAGGAATGCTTATTTGATTTCAATTACCTTGCATTCCTTGGCTTTCTCTTCCTCGCTCTTCATCTTCTTCGGCAGATCAATGGTCAGTACGCCGTCGGTAACGGAAGCGTTGATTTTCTCCTTATCAACATCATCAGGCAAAATCAGTGTTTGCTGGAACTTAGAGTAAGAGAACTCGCGACGCAGGTATTTGCTGTTGTTATCCTTCGTCTCGTTTTTCTTCTCCATCGAGATGACGAGTTGATCATCATCGGCCAAGTGTACGCAGAAGTCCTCTTTGGTCATACCCGGAGCAGCCACTTCCACTTTGTAATCCGTCTCGTTCTCGATGACATTGACGGCAGGTGTTGTAGCGTTTGCTTTCGTCAGCCAGTCGTTGTCAAAGAAATCACTAAAGATACTCGGTAACCATTCTTGATTGTTTCTTCTTACTGGTGTCATAATCATAACCTCCTATAATTAAGTTGTTTAATATCTATCTGATTGCTTTCGCAATACGTCGATAGATAGACAAACTGTGTGCCCGTCTTCCCTCATGCCAGGGGAAGAGGCGCAGTGTTTAACCTGCGTTACACCTTGCGGTTTTGATTTTATACTTGTGCAAACATTGGCACCGACAAACAGTCACTGCCGATTGACAAATAGTCACCACGCTTGCCAGAATGTCTTATTCTGACGCAGACCCAGAGTTTCCTCCACTCTGCCTTCGCTCTGACTCCGTCCGTTTCTCGCTTGGAGGCCCTTCCAGGCGAGAAACGAGCGAACAATCGACGGAGCCGGAGCGAGAAAGAACCCTGCCGTCATCGGGGTAAGCCCCCCCGTCATTACATTACCATTGCAGCCTCATTCCCTTACGTTTCCCTTAGGTTGCTAAGAGGATGCTAAGAGGATGCTAAGAGGATGCTAAGGGAATGCTAAGGGCAATGTGGTGCAAAGCGGCTGTTTTTGCAGTGCTTGCAAGCCCTTTCTGAATTGCTTGTATTTCGTTTCCGTTTTACTTGCATTTCGGTCGTGGAATGCTTGCATTTCATCTCTGAAATACATGTGTTTCAGCCGCGGAATATTATCGTACTGTAAATGACAGATATTCAAGCAACAGACAAATTTGTAGTTAATAATCAAAATACAAATGAATTTCTAAATAAATACGTATACGTTAGATAATAACCAAAGCCTTTGTTATATGAAAGTCGCTTAAAAAAGTGGCTTATGTATGATAAAAGTCGTTTGAAGAAGTGGCTTGCGAAAATAATAGTGTGTTTCATTTTGTATTTCTCACGGCTTGCACTATCTTTGCGGCAATTAAATCATTGGCATGAATTGGACAATCAAATATAGGGCTCATCGTGGGTTGAAAGGGTGGGAGAGAGGCTTGGCGGCTTTGGTGGTTTGCCTGGCGCTCTTTCTCTTCTTCCAACTGACGATTCCGTACCATTTTTACCACCGCGAACAGACCTCACTCTTCCTCTGGGCGTGGAGCGACTGGATGCCTTGGCTCATGGCACCCGGCGCCCTGGCCGAGTGGATGGGGCGCTGCTTGACCCAATTCTACTACTACGAGTTGATGGGGCCGCTGATTGTGGCGCTACTGCTTACGGCTTGGGGCGCTGGGGTGCTGACCCTGACAAGGTCCTACTTGAAGCGATGGAGCTGGCTGCTGGCGGCGGCGTTGCTGCTATGGGAGGCGGGGCGATGCTGCGTGCTGAGCTATCCGCTGAGTGGCACCGTGGCGCTGACGGGATGGGTGTGGAGCCTCTGCGGCTTAAGAGCCCTCTGGAGGCGCCGGTCCGATCACCCTCTGCTGAGTGCTTTGCTGCTCTTTATCCTGCTGATAGGCAGCGGGTTGGCTTGGGGAAGCGGCTCTTGGCATGTGATGAGCGGCCGACCCGATAGAGCGTTGGAACGAACGTTGGCCATTGATTGCGACTACTATTTTGGCCGGCATCAACGCCTCTATCCCCTCCTCGAGGAGGAGCAGCGTGAGGGCAACGTGCAGATGGCGGCCTACTACAGCTACCTGCTCCATGCCTCGGAGGGCACCCTGCCTCAGCACTTAATGACTCACTACCGGGCGGGTGAGAAGGGACTTTTTCTGCCCGTTGACCCTTCGTCCAGCTACTTCACTATCTATGCGGCCAACGAGGTGTGGTTCTCTTTAGGCGATTACACCATGGCTGAGCATGCGGCCATGTTGGGGATGATCTTCTCTCCCAGCCACGGCAGCGGAAGGGCGCTGAAGCGTTTGGCAGAAATCAACCTGATTCAAGGCGATGAGGCCGCAGCCATGAAGTACCTGCGGATGCTGAGTCACACCATCCCCTACCGACGCTGGGCCCGCCAACGCATGACTAACAGTCGTACTGAAGCGGTGGAGCTCTGGCTGACGCAGCGCCGTCAGGCCCTGCCCGCCGGCGACACGCTGCGCTTAGGCAACGACATCCCCACCTCGCTGCGCCATCTGCTCCAATCCACTCAGAGTGATTACCTGCGCCAGATGCAGCTGGATTACCTACTCTGCTACGACCTGATGCGTAAGGATGTGAGGGGCTTTGGTCGAGACTATCTGGCCTATTGCGGCGCAAAGACCCCGACAGGCATCTATGCTGAGGGGATGATGATTTACCTCTCGATGGAGCCCGAGGCTATCCAAAACCCGCAGGTGGCTGGGTGGCAGCTCAATGAACGGAAGCTGGCCCAATTCCGCGACTATACCGAACGCTACAAGGCCGGTCAGGGGATGGATAGCGAGCTGCAAACCCGCTATGGTGACACCTACTGGTTCTATTTCCACTTTGCCCAACGGAAAGGAGGTAACGATGAAAACTAAACGCCATTTTTTTCTCTTTGGCTTGATGCTCTTGGCGCTGCTGGCTCTGAACGGCTGTACGCCAAAGCCCTCGCAGGTGAAGCCTCTGGATGAGGCGCCCCCCATCTATCCGGCTTATCATGACATCACTATACCTTATAATATTGCGCCCCTCAACTTCCTCTTCCGCGACGAGGGGGTGGAGGCCCTGCAGCTGGTGATTGCTGACGAAGAGCAAACCCCGTTGATGCAGCTTAACAGCCGTGGACGAAAAGTGCGATTCAACCAGAAGGAGTGGCGCACAATGTTGGCCAATCAACGCGGACGGCGGCTGACGGCGACGCTGACGGCAAAGAGGTCAGAAGGGTGGGTGAATTACCGACCCATGACGTGGCTGGTGGCGAGTGAACCGGTGGATGGCTACGTTAGCTACCGATTGATTGAACCCGGTTATGAGGTGTGGAACGAACTGCAACTCTGTGAACGTCATCTGGAGAGCTTCGACGAACGCATCATAGCCGATAACAGCCGCTTGGGTGGGCGCTGTATGAACTGCCATATCCACGGCAGCCAGCGAGGCGACCTCTCGATGTTCCACCTGCGTGGAGCCGGAGGGGGAACCCTACTCAACCGTCAAGGCCAGCTGCGCAAACTGGCGCTGAAGGCTAGTCCGATGAACTCCGGGGCAGTCTATGGCGACTTCCACCCCTCAGGACGCTATGGTGTCTTCTCTACCAACATCATCATCCCTGCTTTTCATGCCCAAGGAAACAGACGGCTGGAGGTGTATGACACCACCTCCGACCTGGTGATGGCCGACTTTGACGCCAACCGTCTCTACACCTCGCCGCTGGTCTCTGACACCACCCGGCTGGAGACCTTCCCCACCTTCTCGGCCGATGGCGCTTGGGTCTATTTCTGCTCAGCTCCCCTCGTCAAGCCTCTCCCTCAGGAGGTGAAGCGTTTGCGCTACTCGCTCTGCCGCATCACCTTTGATGCCGCTACGGGCCGCTGGGGAGAGCGGGTTGACACGCTTTGGAACGCCCGTACGCAGGGCGGCTCCGTCTGTCACCCCAAGGCCTCACCCGATGGACGCTATCTGCTCTACACCTTGGCCGACTATGGCACCTTTCCCATCTGGCATCGCGAGACGCAGTTGCAACTGATGGATTTGCAGACGGGCGAGGTGAATCCCTTGACAGAGGTCAACTCTGACCGCTCGGAAACCTACCACAGCTGGAGCAGCAACAGTCGCTGGTTTGCCTTTGCCAGCAAACGAGGCGACGGACAGTACGGACGCATCTACCTGGCCTATGTCGATGCCGAGGGTAGGGTGCATCGACCCTTTGTGCTGCCGCAGAAGGACCCTGAACACGATGACCTGAATTTGAAATCATATAATCTGCCCGACCTGTCGCAAACGCCGGTTACTATCTCGTCCTCTCAGGTGGAGGAGATGCTGACTGAACCGGCTGAAGCGATGCGCTGGGAGGAGTGACTTTTATATTTTTAAGAAATGATGAAAGCGATAAATCTGTTACATAACTACCGCAAAGGGGTGGCCACGCTGACGCTGGGTGTGGCGGCGCTCCTCTTCTGGGGCCTCTGTTACCCGGCCCATCTCACCTTCCAAGAGCAGTTTCAACTCTTCCTATGGGACGCTGACTACTGGTGGAGCATCTGGCGTACGCCGGGCGGTGTGGCCGACTATCTGGCCGAGTTCCTGACGCAATGGTTCCTCTTCTCCTGGATGGGAGCGGTGGTGATGGCGCTCTTGCTGATGACCATCCAGCGGCTCATCTGGGCTTTGGCCCAGGAGATGGGGGCCACGGATCGTGATTACGGATGGACTTTCCTGCCGGTGTTGCTGTTAGGAGGCTATCTGCTTGACGAGAGTGTGATGCTGGCCTATGTGGTGGCGCTTATTATGGCGCTACTGGCCGCTTTGAGCTATGTCAACACGGAGGGTAAGTGGCATCGTACAGCCTTTGTGGTGTTGGTCACTCCGTCTCTCTACTGGATGACTGGTCCGGCCCACTTCCTCTTTGCCGGCTGGTTGGTGGTTTATGAGATGGTGCGTAATGTGCGCCGTCGCGACCTCTGGTCGGGCATAGGCATCGCTTGGGGTGTAGGTCTGCTGGCCGTTTCGGTACCTATGCTGGCTGTTCTTTTTGCGCACTATCCAGCCTACCGATTACTGTGTGGCGTAGATTATTACCGCTACCCCGAAGTGGTTCCTTGGATGCAACTCGCTTTCTGGCCGCTGATTGCCCTCTGGCCGCACCTCATGGGCTGGCTTGCCCGTTGGCAACCGAAAAAGAGAGCGTTGAACCTCCTGCGGATGACGGAGTGCCTTCTCTTGCTGGCCGCCCTTGGCTGGAGTGCCACCCGTATGGATATGGAGAAGGAGGAGGTGATGCAATACGACTACCTGGTGCGCAACCGCCAATGGCGCCGCGTGATAGCGATGGCTGATGAGAAGAGGCCCAAATCGCCGCTGAGCGTGACCTGTCTGAACCTGGCGCTGGCCAAAAGCGGACAGATGCCCGAACGGATGTTTACCTACTACCAAAACGGCCTTGAGGGACTGCTGCCCACCTTTGTACGCGACTACTTCACACCGCTACCGTTGGGCGAGGTGTTCTACCACATCGGTATGGTTAACAGCGCGCAGCGTATCGCCTTTGAAACAATGGAGGCCATACCTAATTATAAGAAGAGTGCCCGTGCGGTGAAGCGTCTGGCAGAAACCAACCTGATCAACGGCCAGTATGAAGTGGCCGCCAAATACCTGCGGATGCTGAAGAAAACCCTCTTCTACGACCGCTGGGCCGAGCAGGCTGAGGAGGCGATGGGTGATGAGGCGAAGATTAACGCCCATGCCGAGTGGGGCTGGCTGCGCCAAGTGCGTTATACGGACGACTACCTCTTCAGCGAGGATGAACTGGCCGATATGTTTGGCCTGCTCTTCACCCACAACCCCAAGAACCGATTGGCTTATGAGTATCTGATGGCCTACGTGATGGAGCAGCGAGACGTAGATCGCTTTATGCGCTACTATCCGCTGGGCAGCAAGGTGGGTTACAAAGCCATACCGCGCCACTATCAGGAGCTGCTTGCCTTGGTTTGGACGCAGCAGCACGGCACCTTTGAAGGTATGCCTTGGAGTCTCTCCCCCTTGGTGATGCAAGAGATGAGCGACTTTGCTCGCCTTCACATGGCTAAAACCCCCGAAGCGAAAGCTACTCTGCAAACTAAATATGGAGCCACCTATTGGTACTACCTGATGTATCCAGAGACCCTCTCAAATTAACCAACTCGTTAACTTGTCAACTCATTATGAACAAATATCCGAATATCTATCTCTTGGCCGTTGCGCTACTGGTTGCATCATGTAGCCATGCGGTGAAGGAGGCATCGGTGGTGAACGACTATCCTCCCATCTATCCCGATTATGTAGGCGTTACTATTCCCTGCAACATCGCTCCAATGAACTTCTCTCTGCCCGAGGGTACCAAGCGCGTGGATGTCACCGTGGAAGGTGGGCGTCAGGGCGCTCTTCATCTGAATGAGAAGGAGGTCATCTTCCCCATGGAGGCCTGGCAGGAACTGTTGGCGGAGAATATCGGTGACTCGTTGCACTTCACCGTCAGCGCCAAAACCGACCAAGGTTGGACCACCTATCGCCCCTTTGCCATGGCGGTGACAGGCGATTCCATTCCCTACGGCGTAGCCTATCGCAAGATTGCGCCAGGTTACGAGGTCTATAGTCACATGGGCATTTACGAACGCTCGCTATCTGATTACGACGAGCGGCCGTTGCTGGAGAACACCCAGGTGCCAGGCATGTGCATGAACTGCCATGCGCTGAATCGCACCAATCCCGCCCAATTCAGCCTCCACATCCGAGGCAAGCATGGGGCCACCCTAATGCAACGCAACGGCAGACGCGAGTTGCTCAATACCAAAACAGACTCCACCCTCTCCGCTTGCGTCTATCCCTACTGGCACCCTTCAGGCAACTACATTGCCTACTCGGTCAATAACACGCGCCAATCCTTTCACACCGTGAGAGAGGAGCGCATCGAGGTGTTCGACCTGGCCAGCGATGTGGTGGTTTATCACCCTGAGAGTCATACTTTGCTCCGCTCGCCACTACTCCAGCGAAAGGAGTCGTTTGAAACTTTCCCTGTCTTCTCAGCCGATGGCCGACGCCTTTTCTTCTGCTCAGCCGAGGCAAAAGAGATTCCTTCAGAGTATAAAGAGATTCGCTACGACCTCTGTGCCATCGATTTTGACCCATCAACGGGAACGTTTGGTCAACAGGTGGACACCCTTGTCAAGGTCTCTACACAGGGTAGAAGCATCTCCTTCCCCCGGCCTTCATACGATGGACGCTATCTGGTCTATACCCAATCTTATTACGGCAATTTCTCCATTTGGCATAAAGAGGCTGACCTCTGGCTACTCGACTTGGAGAGCGGCACTACCCGTCCGCTCAACGAAATTAACAGCGACGACACGGAGAGTTTCCATAACTGGAGTGCCGACTCGCGCTGGATGGTCTTCAGCAGCCGAAGGGGTGGGGGACTCTACACCCGTCTCTACTTCACCCACCGTAACGAAGGTGGCACTTTCAGCAAGCCCTTCCAGTTGCCACAGCGTCGCCCATGGAATTATGAGGATGAAAATCTCTATTCGTATAACGTGCCCGACTTTACCCAACAACCCATTCGTATCAGGCGTCGTAGCTTGGAAAAGAAGCTGATGTCAGATAAAAGAGTGCAGATTGAGGTGCGCGATTAGAGCACTTTTTGTGCCTTTTCAGAATAATATAGGAAAGGGATAAAATTATATCATATTATGACCGAATAACCCTCTATCTTTGCTGCATGATTCATGTATAACTATTGTTTATCTTAAAAAAATATCATGCAAAAAGAAGGTATCAAGCGCTATGCGCTCAAAATGGCAGCCTGTTTAATCGGTGCATCACTGCTGACGGCCTGCGGTGCCAAACCAAAGAGTGAAGAGACACAAGCGGTTCGCACGGAGCGGGCTGAACGGTTGCTGGCTAATTTGAAAAGTCAGGTGGATAAAGGAATCATGTTTGGTCATCATGATGACCCCATGTACGGCATTGGCTGGGTGGGTGATGAAGAGCGATCGGATGTTAAAAGCGTTTGTGGCGTTTATCCTGCCGTGATGAGTTTTGACCTGGGTGAACTGGAACTCGGTGGTGAGGCCAGTTTGGATAATGTACCTTTTGCCCGTATCCGTCGTGAGGCAGTTAACCAGTATCAGCGTGGCGGTTTGGTATCACTGAGCTGGCACGTTCGTAATCCCAAGACTGGCGGTACCGCCTGGGATAACAGCGACTCTACCGTGGTACGCTCCATCCTGCCTGGCGGAGCCTGTCATGAGAAGTTTGCCGGATGGCTTGGAACCTTGGCCAATTATCTTAACAGCTTTACAACCCCTGATGGAGAGAAAATTCCTTTGCTGTTCCGCCCTTGGCATGAACATACCGGCAGCTGGTTCTGGTGGGGTCAAGCTCTTTGCTCAGACGATGAATACAAAGCCCTTTGGCGTATGACGGCTGACACCCTGCTGGCTCATGGTGCCAACCACCTGCTCTACGCCTATTCCCCTGGTACAGAACCTCAGGATACCACACAATATCTGCAGCGTTGGCCCGGTGATGATATCGTGGATGTGATAGGCTTTGATACTTATCAGTTTGATCGTGACCAGTTCCTTGCCGGTCTGGACCGTATGTTGCAGATTACGACTGCCGTAGCTCAGAGTCATCAGAAGATTGCTGCCGTAACGGAAATAGGTTACGAAAGTATTCCTGATGCTACGTGGTGGACAGGCACTTTGCTGCCCGCTGTAGAGCGCTATCCGTTAAGTTACCTGCTGGTATGGCGCAACGCCCATGACAAAGAGAATCACTACTATGCGCCATATCCCGGACATCCATCGGCTGAGGACTTCGTCGCTTTCTACAAGAATCCCAAGACTCTCTTTGCCGGAGATGTAGATTTGAAATAACGCCAATAATTAATCAGTTTAAAATATACTTGTCAACCAAAAAAACAAAACAATATGGAAAGCTTCAATGAAAAAGTTCAGCAACTGTTTGCTAAGCATGAAGAGCTGATTGCCCGTAAGAATGAGCCTGTAGCTGAAGGTAACGGCATCGTTACCCGTTATAAATATCCGGTAGTAACCGCCGCTCACACACCCATCTTCTGGCGTTACGACTTGGATGAAACCACCAATCCCTACTTGATGGAGCGTATCGGCATGAATGCCGCCATGAATTCTGGCGCTATCAAGTGGAACGGCAAGTATCTGTTGGTGGTCCGTGTAGAGGGTGCTGACCGTAAATCCTTCTTCGCCGTGGCCGAGAGCTCCAATGGGGTGGATAACTTCCGTTTCTGGGACTACCCTGTAACTATGCCCGATGACGTTATTCCCGCTACCAATATCTATGATATGCGTATTACGGCCCACGAGGATGGCTGGATCTATGGCATCTTCTGCGCTGAACGTCATGACCCTAACGCACCTGCTGGCGACCTCTCTTCAGCTACGGCTACAGCGGCCATTGCACGTACGAAGGATTTCAAAACTTGGCAGCGTCTGCCCGACCTGAAGACCAAGAGTCAGCAACGCAACGTGGTGCTCCACCCCGAATTTGTCGATGGTAAGTATGCTCTCTATACCCGTCCGCAGGATGGCTTTATCGATGCTGGTAGTGGTGGCGGTATAGGCTGGGCTTTGGTTGATGACATCACCCATGCCGAGGTGAAGGAGGAGAAGATTATTGACCAACGTTACTATCACACCATCAAAGAGGTGAAAAACGGTGAAGGTCCGCATCCCATCAAGACGCCTAAGGGTTGGTTGCATCTGGCTCATGGTGTGCGTGGTTGTGCAGCCGGCTTGCGCTATGTGCTCTACATGTATATGACGGCTCTGGATGACCCCACTCGCGTGATTGCTTCACCTGCCGGAGCCTTTATGGTGCCTGAAGGCGAGGAGCGCATCGGCGATGTAAGCAACGTACTCTTTACTAACGGATGGATAGCCGACGAGGATGGTAAGGTCTTTATTTACTACGCATCAAGCGACACCCGTATGCATGTAGCTACATCGACCATTGACAAACTGGTGGATTACTGCATGAACACGCCAGCCGACAACTTTACAACGACCGCCTCTGTTGAGACGCTGAAAAAGCTCATTGACAAGAACATGAAATTATTAAAGAAGTAAATCGGCAAAACTATTTATTATTTTCCCTATTTATTGAATACCATGAATCCATTAAGAGAAAAAATCGGTTATGGCTTTGGAGACATGTCCTCCTCGATGTTCTGGAAGATTTTCTCCTATTATCTCCCCTTCTTCTATTCTAACGTCTTCGGCCTCTCGCTGGCAGATGCCGGTATGTTGATGTTGATTACGCGCATTTGGGATGCGGTTTCTGACCCTATGATGGGTGTGATTGCTGATCGTACCCAGACACGCTGGGGAAAGTATCGCCCCTTCCTGCTCTGGATTGCGGCTCCATTCGCTATAGCTGGTATCCTGCTCTTTACAACACCTGATATGGGTCCTACGGGCAAGTTGGTGTGGGCCTACGTGACTTACATACTGATGATGACTGTCTATACGGCAATCAATGTGCCCTACGGCGCAATGCTGGGCGTGATGACGGATGATTCGAACACCAAGACGGTTTTCTCATCCTACCGCATGTTCTTTGCCTATGGTGGCAGCTTCATCGCCCTCTACTCCTGGGAACCCCTCTGTAACTGGTTCAAGTCAATGGATTGCTCATTGGCTCAAAGTTGGCAGTATGCCATGGTGGTTATTGCATTGGGCTGCTTACTGGGCTTCTTGATCTGCTTCACGTTGACCCGCGAGCATGTCAAGAGTATCACTTCGCAGTCGGTGGGTAAGGATATCCGTTCGCTGGTGCGCAATGCACCATGGTGGACACTTAATGGCGCTTCATTGCTTTTTAACTTCTTCAATACCGTACGTGGCGCTACGGCGGCTTACTTCTTTAAGGACTACATCGGTGCCAATGCCATACTTGATTTCGGCGCTTTCAACATCGTTTTCTATGCCGGCCTCTTCTTGGGTGTCGGTGAGGTGTGCAATATGATTGGTGTAGCGTTAGCAGTTCCTGTCAGCTTGCGTCTGGGTAAGAAGAGTACCTATACATTAGCCCTAACCTCGCTGGCTGTTTTGAGCGTGCTCTTCTTCTTCGTGCCTAACACCCCGCTGGGTTGGTGGCTGATTCTGATTCTGCAGGTGCTTATCTCTCTCTGCACCGGCATCATTTCACCGCTGATTTGGAGTATGTATGCTGACGTGGCCGACTATGCAGAACTTAAGGATGGAACGGCCTCTACAGGGTTGATTTTCTCGTCGGGATCGATGGCACAGAAATTTGGTGGCGCCTTTGCCGGATGGGCTGTCATGGCGTTACTGAGTCTCTTTGGGTACAACACCGCAGAAGATGCGATTCAGACCCCAGAGGCTCTCGGCGGCCTGTGTTACTTGATGAGTTTTATTCCAGCGGCTATCGCGGTGCTCTCTATGTTGGTAGTCTTCATTTATCCTTTGAACCATAACCGTATGGAGGAAATTAACGCCCAACTTAAGAGTAGAAGAACAAATTAATGAACTAAACATGGATATAAAACAATTGGTGGCAGAGGCCCAAGAGGTGCTCACCACGAATATCCTTCCTTTTTGGATGAATAAAATGGTGGATGAGGCTCATGGTGGATTCTATGGCCAAATCACCGGTGAAGGGCAATTGATTCCTGATGCTGAGAAGGGGGCTATTCTGAATGCACGAATCCTATGGACATTTTCATCGGCCTATCGCATTCTGAAACGGCCCGAATATCTGCAAATGGCTACCCGGGCGAAACGTTATCTTATCGACTATTTTTATGATAAAGAAGAGGGTGGCGTCTATTGGTCGCTTACGGCTGAGGGAGAGCCACTTGATACCAAGAAGCAGATTTACGCATTAGGCTTTGCTATTTATGGCTTGAGTGAATACCACCGTGCAACGGGCGATGAGGAGGCTTTGGCGCACGCTATCAAGCTGTTTGAAAGTATTGAAGCTCATAGCTTTGATGCAGTAAAGAATGGCTATTGCGAGGCCTTGAGTCGCACTTGGCAGGAAATTGCCGATATGCGTCTGAGTGAGAAGGATGAGAATGAACGTAAGACCATGAACACCCATCTGCACATCTTGGAACCCTATGCTAACCTTTACCGCGTATGGAAAGATGAGCGTCTGAAGCGTCAGCTGGCCAATCTAATTGAACTCTTTATCGATAAAATCCTCAATGCTAAGAGTGGCCATCTGGAACTCTTTTTTGATGATGATTGGCATAGTAAGTACCGCATCATTTCATATGGTCACGATATTGAGGCTTCGTGGCTGATTCATGAAGCTGCGCTCGTTCTGGGCGACCAAGCGTTGCTGAAACGTGTTGAGCCGCTGGTGAAGTTTATCGCTGTAGCGGCTGACGAAGGGGTGCAGGCTGATGGTTCGATGATTTATGAGACGCATCTGGATAAGCGCCATACCGATGCTGATCGCCACTGGTGGGTACAGGCAGAGTCGGTAGTTGGCCATGCCAACCTCTACCAATACTTTGGCGATGAGGCTATGATGGAGCGTGCACTGCGCTGCTGGGATTATATCAAATCTCATCTTTTGGATCAAAAAGAGGGTGAATGGTATTGGAGTATCAAAGCGGATGGCTCTATCAACCGTACTGACGACAAGGCTGGCTTCTGGAAATGTCCGTATCACAACGGCCGTATGTGTTTGGAATTGATAGAACGCTTTGGCTAACAATTTTTTTATTATTCTTTTTGCAAAACCATCTACAACTACTATCTTTACCGCCCCATAGAGGGCTTACTTGGGCCTCACAAAGACTGAAGTAACTGTAAATAGTTCATGTAAAGAGATGAGTTATATGGATTTAGCCATACCTAACCCCACGACAGAATCACGTGGAAACAGTTTTATCAACTGGAAGATGATTTTCCGGTTGCTGGGTGGATTATTGCTTTTCGAGGCGATTCTCTACCTAATCTGTACGGTGGTGGCACTTTTCTATCGCGAGGCCGATTATTTGGTCTTTCTTGAGGTAGCGGTGCTAAATGTCGTGGTGGGAAGTCTGTTACAAGCCATCTTTCATCGGGCTGATCGTCAGCTGTCACGGCGCGATGCCTACTGTATTGTGACCTTCAGCTGGATTATCTTCAGTTTGTCTGGAATGTTACCCTACCTGCTTAGCGGGAGCATTGTCCGACCGGTAGATGCCTTTTTTGAGACGGTTTCAGGATTTACCACTACGGGTGCCTCGATACTTAACGATATAGAGTCGCTTTCGCATGGAATGCTCTTTTGGCGCAGCCTAACGCAGTGGGTAGGGGGAGTAGGTATTGTTTTCTTCACCATTGCTATCTTCCCCTTCTTTGGAGGTGAGAGTTTGCAACTTTTCTCTGCTGAATCTACGGGTGTGAAGAAAGAACGTATCCTTCCAAAGATTTCAGTCACGGTCAAGTGGATTGGCATGATTTATCTCGCCTTGGCTATGAGTGAGGCGATATTGCTTCGCTTAGGAGGTATGGGGTGGTTTGACGCTATCAATCATGCCTTGACTACCACAGCTACTGGAGGATATTCCACTAAGCAAGATAGCATCGCTTATTGGAACTCGCCCTATATCCATTACGTTGTGGCTACTTTCGTGATGATGTCTGGTGTAAACTTCTCCCTCTACTGTCTCTGTTTGAGGGGGCGTGTTAAGCGGCTGTTCCAAGATGATGAACTCCGTTTCTATATCCGTACTGTTTTTATCATTACGGCCATTATTACAGCAACACTATGCATTTGCAATAACTACGAACTGGAGCCTGCTTTCCGAAGCGCCTATTTTCAGGTTACCTCTATCATTACGACAACAGGCTTTGCAACAGATGACTACCTACTTTGGCCCTCGTTTACCTGGATGTTGTTGCTGTTCTGTATGTTAGCTGGAGGATGCACCGGCTCTACCTCCGGTGGATTGAAGAACATGCGATTGCTCATCCTGCTGCGCAGTATCAAAATGGAGTTTCGCCGTAAACTCCATCCTAATGCTGTGCTGCCTGTTAAGGCTGATGGACGGGTCATCTCAAATCCGGTGGTTTCGGCAGTCACCACTTTCGTTATTTTTTATCTGCTTTGTATCATCATTGGATGGATCGCTTTATTAATGATGGGACTTGGCATGGTTGAAGCAATGAGTGCGTCACTCTCAGCGCTGAGTAATGTAGGTCCTGCATTGGGTGATTACGGTCCGATGTTCAATTGGTTCTCTATGCCCGATGCAGCCAAATGGCTTACCTCTTTCTTGATGCTGATTGGCCGACTGGAACTTTTCTGCGTATTGCTCATTCTCAGTCCCGATTTTTGGAGGCATCGCTGAGGCTTTTCAATCATTAACAGATGCTCGTTTTGCTTTCTCAGCTGAGCAAAATGGCACTATTTGCAGTAAAAACTGCTCCTTTTCTCCTCATGAAATGAAAAAAAGTGGTTTTTTATTGTGGCAAGTATCGTTTATTTGCTAACTTTGTGGTGTGTTTTGTACTATGCTTTGTGTTTTTTGCAATACATGGTGCGATAAACTATGCGAAATAACAATTTATCAATAAAAGTGTACTGTCATGAAGATTTCACACATTGAACATTTGGGCATCGCCGTCAAGAGTATTGAAGAGGCTCTGCCGTATTACGAGAACGTGTTAGGTTTAAAGTGCTACAACATTGAAGTAGTGGAGGACCAAAAGGTACGTACCGCTTTCCTGAAGGTGGGCGACGTTAAGATTGAGCTGCTGGAGCCCACTTCGCCTGAGAGTACTATTGCCAAGTTCATTGAGAAGAATAACGGTAACGGCGGTATGCATCATTTAGCGTTTGCTGTAGAAGATGGCGTAGCTGAAGCTTTGGCTACCTCTGAGGCTGCTGGTATCCGACTGATAGACAAGGCGCCTCGTAAGGGTGCTGAGGGCTTGAATATCGCTTTCTTGCATCCCAAATCGACTCTCGGTGTATTGACTGAACTGTGCGAAAATCCCAATCTTTGCAAATAAATCATTGTCTTATCAATAATAATCTTAAGAAAAAGCATGAGTAATCAATTAGAAAAAATAAAAGAATTGATTGA
>CAMAMO010000039.1 GCA_945836915.1 uncultured Mediterranea sp. | reverse complement strand
AAAAAATGTTCAAATCTCTTCAATGCTTTCAGCTGGTACCCAGCCCACTTTATCCTCATCTATAGAAATCTCTTTCCATTCACGCATAGAATCGTCTTTTATTTCTACTTTATGGCCTTCGTGCAGGACGAAGAGACTTGTGCCACTTTCACTTGGCGTACTTCTTACCGTAATGCTGGGTGATAAGACAATTGCTTTATTGCGATGTGTCAACTCGCTCTTTAATGAGGCTGCAAAGAGATTGAAAACCACTGTGAGAGTCAATAAGATAAGTCCGGAAAAGAAACCAATTTTTTTCCATAAGGCCACTTTCGAGATAAAAAACATAGCAACTGCTAAGAGAAAAAGAAAGAAGGTCACAATAGCTGATATAGCCCAAAAATGTAAATTATAACAATGCATGGCCTGTTTTATCCAAGTAATGAAGAAGATTTCTGGTTGGTCAATCTCTTTATCTATCGTCTTAGCACGTGCAATTTGTAGGTTGGCTTTAGCGTCAGCAAAGCCCGGATTAACAATAAGTGCACGTTCATAATTAAGAATAGCTCTAGCCAATTCATCACATTTATAGTAGGCGTTACCCAAATTGTAATAGAGTTCATCCGACTCTCCATCTTGTAAAAGTTCTTCATATATATTTGCAGCTTCTCTATAGCGGCCGTTCAGATAGGCACTATCTGCAGCAACCTTAGTTGCCTGACGAGGCTGTTCTGAGTTTTCAGGCTTTTCAAACTCAGTAGTTTGAGCAAACATAGTGACCGTTATCAAGAGGCCACACAATATCAGCAGTAATCTTTTCATTTCTTGCATAATGATAATTATCAGCGTTTTACTTGACTTTCCATTTCTTCAATAACCTCTAATGACGATTTATAAACTTTGTCCATCGCCTGGCTAGGATCGCCAGGAGCAAAACGAGCAAATTCACATTCATTGAGGATAGCGATAAATTCCTTAATCTGCTTATCATCCACCTGATGTGAACGTAAGGCGTCTTCGATATTATCCTTAGATAACATGGAAAGAGGAATACTTAATTTATCACTTACGTAGCCCCACAGTGCCTTAAGAACTTCATCATAGAAGGCCTCTTTCTTGTTATCCACCAACAATTTACCAGCCTGCTTCATGCGTTTGATGGCAACCTTATTGGCTTTCTTTGTTTTCATCTTAGCCACATTGGAATTAGCTGCGATTTTTTTTCTATACAGAATAGCAAATAACGCAAAGACCAATGATGGTATCAGATAGAATAGCCAGTAGGAGGTAGAAGCAAAGAAATAATTACCGCGAGGTGTAAGTGATACTTCGTTTAGGCGAATAAAGCGGATATCCTCATTGAGTACCTTAAGGTTCTCTTTATTGGTAAAATTAGCAATAGTTTGAGTGGCATTACCTTCACCTTTTTCCACTTTAATGGTATATTCCTCGGTCTTCAAGGTCTTATACGTTTTTGACTTCGTATCAAAATAGCTAAAATCTGTAGCTGGGATTTTGAAAGAGCCAGCTGAACGTGGAATAAGTAAATACTCTATCACTTTATTTCCAGCCAACCCTTCATTTGTCAACTTAAATTTACTCTCCTCTTTGGGATCATAAACCTCGAAAGTCTCAGGGAATTTAATCTCTGGATTTGCCACTAACTTAAGATTACCTGTACCGGATACTACTAATCTTAACGTAATAGCATCATTGGTTTTAACCTCTGTTGTACTGATTGAAGAAGAGATATTGAAGTCCCCCACTCCACCATAGAAACTATCAGGCTTTCCTGAAGGCAAGGCATTGACATGCATTGTAATTTTCGGTGTGAAAATAGACTTCTTGACCTCCACTACACCGCCTCCATTAAAGAGCGCCTCAAAAGGATCCGTTACCTGAGACGCCTGAGCAATTGAAGCGTCAAAACGAGCACTTTCAATGGTAATGTCACCCGTTTGTTGCGGAAAGAGGATAAATTGCCGGTAAATCGTAGTCTGATAATTTCTCCCCTTATAATGCTCTAATCTCCATCTCCGATCATTGGGTTGTTCAATCTCTTGTGAATGGAAACCATTAAAATCAGGTAACTTGATGTTGTCAAAACCACGTAAATCAACAGCCGTATAGATTTTATAAGTCAAGAGAAAGGCCTCTTGCTCATACACTGTCGTTTTAGATGTTGTAGCTGTAATTATCAAGTCGCTGGTAGAAATTGATCCTACTTGATTACTATTACCATGCGAATTTGCGCCTCGCTGGGAACCCCGTCCGCTTTGTTGTTCAGCAGGAAGCACGTTAACATGAACAGAGTTAGATACCAAAGGCTTACCATCAGCCACAATTGTAGCACCAGGAATGGTGAATTCACCCTCCTTCTCGGCTAGTAGCATATATGTAAATGTGATGCTACTGCTCTGAGTAGCTTTACCATTGATTATTTCCATACTGCTCTGTCGGGAACTGCGAGGACCCATTAAGACTTCAAAGCCCTTAATTGTTGGGGCTTTGAAATCTCTTACCTGCTGGGTATTGACTGTGAATGAGAGTCTGAATTGGTCACCAACGACAACGGCCTCAGGGGCAGATGCCGTGAAGGTGAGCTTATCGTCAGCCCACAAAGCGGCGCATCCAATGAGTTGAAATGCAATCCATAAGAAGAGATATCTTTTCATTTTACTACGATTAATCTGTGTTATTACCAATCCTTAAGCAACTTTCCACCTTGCATGACCTGCTGCTTCTTCACCTTCTCTTGCACATCCTTTTCATCTTGCATTACTGAGCGAAGCAGTTGTTCAGCATTCTCTTTCGACATCTTCTCATCTTGCTGCTGTTGCTGCTGATTTTGCTGTTGGTCTTCTTGTTGCTTTTGTTCTTTATTATCTTGCTGTTGATTTTGGTTCTGTTGTTGCTGCTGATCCTGTTTTTGGTTCTGCTGTTGCTGGTCTTGATTCTGTTGTTGTTGATCCTTTAGCATTTTTTGGGCCAGAGCCAAATTATACTTGGTCTCATTGCTATGAGGCTCGTTTCGCAGCGATTGCTTGTAGGCCTCAATGGCCTTGGCATATTCTTTCTGAGAATGCAGAATCACCCCCATGTTATGATAGATTTGTCCCAGTCTCTCTTTATCCTTTTCCAGTTTAGACGCATCCACATACATTTTCATGGCATCCTCCAGCTTATTCTGCTGTGTCAAGGTGTTTCCCAAATTATACATGGCAATAGCCGATGACGGATTAGCCTCAATGGCCTTCCGGTAGCTAACGTCTGCATTGACAAACGCACTGTCTGCGTATTGCCGGTTTCCACGCCGGATGAAGTTACGCTCCTCTTTCTGAGCCGTTGCAGTAGTAGCCAAAGCTAGCATCAAGAAGCTCCATCCTATGATTTTATGCTGTTGTTTCATTCTTTATTTCCTCCTGTATTTCCAAATAGATGAACATTCTTAAAACGCTGATTCTTTCTTTCCAAAATGAGCATTTCACCCAAAAGAAGGATAAGAATAACCCACGCTACTGCCTGGAACTGTTCATTAAAATCGGTATAAATCTGTGTCTCCACATCAGCTTTTGCCATTTTGTCAATTGCTTGAGTAATTGCTTTCTGAGCCGTATTGCTATTATCTACTCTTACGTAAATACCATTTCCAGCTTTAGCTACCTGCTGGCACATGCCCTCGTTGAGACTGGTAACAATTACATTGCCTGAACGATCACGGCGGTAATCATTTGTACCCTCAATGGGGATGGGGGCGCCATCGGGTGATCCGATACCCAGCACATTAACCTGTATTCCCTTCTTGGCAGCCTCCTCAGCAGCTTCATTGGCTCCACCTTCATGGTTTTCTCCATCAGTGATAAGAACCACCGTACGCCCTACCCCTTCTTGAGGCGTAAAGCTTTTGTTTGCCAATTGAATGGCCGCTCCAATCGCAGTACCTTGTTTGGTGATTAGTTCAGGATTAATCGCATCAAGAAACATCTTTGCCGAGATATAATCTGAGGTGATAGGCAGTTGGGTAAACGCATCGCCAGCAAATACAATCATGCCCACTTTATCATTCTCCATCTTATCCACCAGTTGAGCGATGAGCCGTTTAGCTTTGGCCAAACGACTGGGTTGAACATCCTGTGCCAACATGGAGTTAGAAATATCCAAAGCGATAATCACCTCTACCCCTTTACGTTTAACGGTCTCCAATTTTGATCCAAACTGCGGACGAGCCAATAGCAGAGACATCAGTCCCACAACGAAGAAAAGGATTATCATTTTAACATGCGGACGATAAGGAGATACGTCAGGCATCAACGCTGCCAAAAGCTGTGGATCGCCAAACTGGCGAATAGCGCGTCGGCGACGATAGACGGAATAGATGTAGCCCACCGCAAACAGGGGGATGAGCAATAACAAATAGAGGTATGCAGGTTCTTCGAATCGAAACATAATATCTTTTGTTTTGACTAATAGACTGATTATTAAGGAATTTTGCGCAAGATGGTATTTCTAAGCAATAGTTCGAGCAAGAAAGTAAAAAAGGCTGCCAAGGCGAACCATCGGTAAACCTCCTCACGTTTGCTGAACTCTTTGACATTAAGTTTAGTCTTCTCCAGTTTGTCAATCTCTTGATAGACCTCCTTAAGTTTCGTATTGCTTGTAGCTCTGAAGTAGTTGCCTTCAGTCGTCGTTGCAATCTGGGCCAATGTCTTTTCATCAATCTCCACCTTCATATTAACATACTGTACCACGCCACCAACCGGATAAGGATAAGGAGCTTCGCCATTGGTACCCACACCGATGGTATAGACGCGAATGCCGAAACTTTTGGCTATCTCAGCAGCCGTAAGCGGCGAAATGTCGCCTCGGTTGTTAGTACCATCTGTCAGCAGAATAATTACCTTCGACTTGGCTTTGCTTTCCTTCAATCGGCTAACTGCATTGGCAATACCCATACCCACAGCTGTTCCGTCCTCTATCAATCCCGTACGCGTGCCATGGATAAAGTTGAGCAATACAGCGTGATCTACTGTCAGAGGGCATTGCGTAAAACTCTCTCCTGCGAAGAGCGTGATACCGATATTGTCATTCGGTCTGCCATTGATAAACTCTGCAGCCACCTCCTTTGCGGCTTCCAGTCGATTTGGCTTCAGGTCCTCAGCCAGCATAGAGGTTGAAACGTCAATAGCCATCATAATATCAATGCCCTCTACCTCGCTGCTTTGCCAGCTGTTAGTGGTCTGTGGTCGGGCCAAGACGATGATAATCAACGTTAAGGTAATAACCCTCAACGCAAAAGGCAGATGAATCAGATAATTTTTATAACTTTTCGGTGCATGGGCATAGAGCGACGTATCAGCCATTTGCAGCGATGCATCACAGCGATTACGCTTCATAACATACCACACAATGTATGGTATCAAAAGCAAGAATAATAACAGATATTCAATGTTGGCAAAAACCATGATACTTCGTTTTTAAAATCATGCAAAATAGTTTTTAAGCTCACCTCCTACATAAATAATAGCCCATATAATGAGAATAGATATTACCGCAATTCCAACGCCCAGCATCACTTTTGAGAGGAGCGAACGTTTCTCAACAATCGTAATCTCAGTAGGTTCTGGCTTAGCATTGGGGTCTGGTTCTTCCTTAGTCTCATCGATAAAGGCAATGGCACTAACCAGATTGGCATCGTTCTCATTCATCATCGGATTGTGCTTGGCGAATTTCACCAGGTCAGCGGTGATAAAGAGTTCTTTCAGCTCCTTGACCGCCTCCTTATCCTTACATTCCAACAGATGCTCCATGATTTCACTCGAGGTCATTTCAGTGGCATTGAATCCAAAGCGCTGTTTAATGTAGGTACGTAATACATCAGTTAGTTCTGTGTAATAACCCTTCTGGTCTCCTCGCTGCCATGATTTTTCGCTCTTAATGCGCTCCATCTCCTTCATGGCCACCACATGCGGCGGTAACTTGGGCTCAACCTTAATTTTTCGGATGATTGGCTTGTTGTTACGAATACATGAGATAAGATAAATCAGCACTAACACACCTGGTATCAGAAAAAGTGTGCAAGCCATCGCTTCATACCAATCGCTCCACACAAAGGGAGGCTCAACAATCGGCTTCTGACCAAAGAACTGATCGGGGTTAAGCGTATCAACAGGGATTGAAAAGACCTTGAGAGCCAATGCCTTTGAATGGTATGACTTACCATCAACCTTCACCTCCATAGGGGGAATGTAATAGAGTGCCGAGTCAAACGACGTGACGGTATATTCTTGAGTCAACACC
Source organism: uncultured Mediterranea sp. (assembly GCA_945836915.1). Classification (GTDB taxonomy): domain Bacteria; phylum Bacteroidota; class Bacteroidia; order Bacteroidales; family Bacteroidaceae; genus Bacteroides. The sequence continues at coordinate 9,476 of CAMAMO010000039.1, read as the reverse complement.
ATCCTTTTCCCCGCATTGAGCAGTTGCGTATCGGGTTTAGCTACCTCAATAATCTCAATGCCTCGCACCAAAGTGTCTTTATAAATAGGTAAAAAGGCGCGCTTGTCTGCATCGACTGAGACCTGCAGCTTGACCTTTGCATGATCTCCAATCAAAATCTGCAGCGAGTCTATCGAGGCATCCACCGTTACCGATTGAGCCTTCGCCTCACCAAAACAGATGGTTATCACGCCTATCAATAAAAGAAAAGTTTTTTTCATTACTTTTATTATCATACAAACGTTTATTCAGCATCTACATTAGTTTCGCTTGGCAAAGAGCGCCATCATTGCCTTGACATAATCCTGATCTGTGCGCACCGATACACTATCCACACTACTTTTGGCAAAGCGTTCTGCCAACTGTTCCTGTTGCTGTACCCACCAATCATGATGAGCTGTGCGAACAGCTCTTGACGAGGTGTCAATCCACTGTTCCTGCCCGGTTTCTGCATCCTTCACTTTCAGCAGTCCGATAGCAGGTAACTCTTCAGCGCGCCTGTCATAAATCTGCATAGCCACCAAATCATGCTTACGGTTAGCAATGGTTAGGGCGTTGGTAAAATCATGACGGTCAATAAAGTCGGACAAGAGGAAAGCTGTACAGCGGCGTTTCATTACATGGGTGAGATATTCCAATCCTACATTTAAATCAGTAGTGCGGCTTTCCGGGTTAAACTCAATCAATTCGCGAATAATGTAGAGGATATGCTTGCGCCCCTTCTTGGGCGGAATAAATTTCTCAATACGGTCCGAAAAGAAGATGACACCTATTTTATCATTGTTTTGTATAGCAGAGAAGGCCAAGGTAGCTGCTATTTCAGTCACCATGTCTTTCTTCATCTGCTTCATCGTGCCAAACTCCAGACTGCCCGACACATCGACCAACAGCATGACTGTAAGTTCGCGTTCCTCTTCAAACACCTTAACGTAGGGGCGGTTGAATCGGGCCGTAACATTCCAGTCAATGTCGCGAATATCATCACCGTACTGATATTCACGTACTTCTGAGAAGGCCATACCCCTACCCTTGAAGGCAGAGTGGTATTGCCCAGCAAAGATGTTGCTGCTCAGTCCACGTGTCTTGATTTCAATCTGACGGACCTTTTTCAGTAGATCAACCGTTTCCATCTATCTGCAATCTTCTACTCCAAATAATAATAATGTATTAGGGTACTTCTACTTTGTTCAGAATCTGGCTCACAATCTCGTCCGAGGTCAGATTGCTGGCTTCAGCCTCGTAGGTCAGACCGATACGATGACGCAACACGTCATGTGCCACAGCTCGCACATCCTCGGGCACCACGTAACCACGACGTTTGATAAAAGCATAACTACGGGCAGCCAGTGCTAAATTGATAGAAGCACGCGGAGATCCGCCGAAACCAATCATTCCCTTGAGTTCCTTAAGGCCATATTTTTCAGGATAACGGGTAGCAAAGACAATGTCCACAATATACTTCTCAATTTTCTCATCCAGATAAACCTGACGTACCACCTTGCGCGCCTCGGTAATTTCGTCAGCCTTCATGATGGGACGAAGTTCATGACGTTCGCCAGTGATATTCTGTCGAATAATCAGTTTCTCCTCTTCCAACTTAGGATAATCAATAACCACTTTCAGCATAAAGCGGTCAACTTGCGCTTCGGGCAGCGGATAGGTACCTTCCTGCTCAATAGGGTTCTGTGTAGCCAGCACCAAGAAAGGTTCGGGCAAACGGAAAGTCTCCTTACCAATGGTAACCTGGCGCTCCTGCATTGCTTCGAGCAGCGCACTCTGCACTTTAGCCGGTGCACGGTTGATTTCATCTGCCAAAACAAAGTTAGCAAACACAGGACCCTTCTTTACCTGAAAGGTTTCGTCCTTCTGACTATAGACCATGGTACCGATCACGTCGGCAGGTAAAAGGTCAGGAGTAAACTGTATTCGGCTATATTTTGCATCGATAAGCGAAGCCAGGGTTTTGATAGCCAATGTCTTGGCCAATCCAGGGACACCTTCTAACAGAACGTGACCATCGGCCAGCAGACCGATGAGCAATGATTCTACCAGATGTTTCTGTCCCACAATGACTTGATCCATTCCAGTGGTCAAGTTTGTAACGAAAGCACTTTGTCTTTCAATCCGCTCATTGAGTTCGCGGATGTCCAATGTTTCAGCCATATTATTCCTAAAATTCAAATTTTTCGCCAAAAGTACACTATTCCGTAATGGGTTGCAACTATTTTCTATTAAAAAAAGTCACTAACCCTTTCGGATAGGTTAAAGAGGGCATAATCTTAATCCGACTCGCCCTTTAGTGTGGGCAGACAGATTTGGTATTTCACGGCCAGAATACGTGTGATGAAAACCGTGACGCCACAGACAATTTGTGCAATCACCGCATCGGGTACGAAAAATGAGCAGATCCAATAGACCGCACCACCTACAACGCAAGCCATAGCATAAATCTCCTTACGGAAAATCAACGGAATCTCGTTGATAAAGACATCACGAATCACACCGCCAGCCGCACCGGTGATGCTGCCCATGATGATAGCCACCCAGATAGGATAACCGCAGGCCAATGTCTTTCCCAAACCAACTACGGTGAAAAGGGCCAGGCCGATGCTGTCGAAAATAAAAAACGTGTTATGAAGGTGAATCAAGTATTTACCAAAAAGGATGACCCACAGCAGAGCCATACCCGTACAGATTAGATAGATAGGATCGGTCATCCAGCCAGGTGTTAAATCGAGCAGTAAATCTCTGATTGTACCGCCACCAATAGCGGTAACGAAGCCTACCACGTAGGCTCCAAACCAGTCAAACCGCTTGGCAGAAGCCAGGCGGATACCACTGATAGCAAAAGCAAAGGTACCCACAAAGTCGAGTACCTGAACAAAAGTTGGCATTGTCATCATCTTCTATTTTTAATAATTACAGGTTAGGTTGTTTAATAAATTCTTAATCAAGAGAGCGCTTAGTGCGTTTCAACCCCTTAACGTTACTCTTTTCGTTTGCAAATATACTACAAAGTTTCGTATGGTTCATGATGAAATAAAAAAAACTTTTTGTACTTTTGTGCCAAATATGTAAAAGTGTAAGCAATGAAATCTATTATATATCTCTTTTTTAGCGCTTGTATTTTTCTTCTGATTCCCTTGGGTGCTCAGGCTCAGATTCGTGGTGTAGTCACCGACTCGCTGACTCATGAGCCCTTGATGTACATCACGGTACAGTATGAGGGTAAAGGTGTGGGTGGCATTACTAACGGCAAAGGAGAGTACGAGGTTGAAACCCATCGAGGCTGGAACGAACTGACCTTCTCTGCCATCGGTTACAAGACGAAGCGCGTCAAGTTTGCCCCTGGTACAAAAAACCTCAATGTGAAATTGGTTTCTGACGACATTCTGCTCTCCGAAGTGGTTGTTAAACCTAAGAAGGAGAAATACTCCCGTAAAAACAACCCTGCCGTAGATTTCATGCGCCGAGTCATTGATAGTAAGAAGGGGCTGAAGCTTGAAACCAACGACTTCTATGAGTACCACAAGTATGAGAAGATGAAGATGTCTATCAACGACATCACCCCCGAGAAGCTGGAGAAGGGTATCTATAAGAAGTTCTCTTTCTTTAAAGATCAAGTGGAGACCTCAGAGAAAACGGGCAAGCAGATACTGCCTATCTCTATCAAAGAGACCTCCTCACGTACCATCTTCCGAAAAGATCCGCGCAGTCAGAAAACCATTATCGAAGGAATGAACTCCACGGGTATTGAAGAGTTTTTCAGCACGGGCGATATGCTCGGCACCATTCTGAACGATGTTTTCTGTGATGTCAACATCTACGACGATGATATCCGCTTGCTTCAGCGCCGCTTTGTCAGCCCTATCGGCAAAGGGGCCATCACCTTCTATAAATATTATATCATGGACACCATACAGGTGAACAAGCAACCTTGCGTTCACCTCACCTTCGTGCCTCAGAACTCCCAGGACTTTGGCTTTACAGGCCATCTCTACGTGGTCAACGACTCTACCTATGCGGTGAAGAAGTGCACCATGAACCTGCCTAAAAAGACAGGTGTCAACTTTGTGGAGAACCTCGACATCGTTCAGCAGTTTGAGCAGATGCCCGATAGCAACTGGGTGCTGACAGACGATGATATGACCGTTGAACTTAGTCTGATGAAATCTATACAAGGCCTTGAAATTCAACGCACAACAAAATATTCAGACTATAAGTTCGACGAGATAGAACAACGTCTGTTCCGCCTCAAAGGTAACGTTATCAAAGAGGCCAATATGATGGGCAAGAGCGAAGAGTATTGGGCCAAAGTGCGCCAAGTACCGCTGACGAAGAAAGAGAGTAACATGGACCTCTTCATGAACCGCATCGAGCAGATTCCCGGCTTTAAGTATGTCATCTTCGGAGCCAAGGCATTGATTGAAAACTTTGTAGAGTTAGGCGATAAAGACCACCCCAGCAAAGTGGATTTAGGGCCTATCAACACCATGATAACCAGCAACTACGTTAACGGTACCCGATTCCGTCTGAGTGGTATGACCACTGGAAATCTGGATCCACACTGGTTCTTCAGTGGCTACGGCGCCTATGGTACCAAGGATAAGAAGTGGTTCTATCAGGGCGAAGTGGCCTACTCGTTCAACAAACGCGAATATGTGCTGTGGGAGTTTCCCAAACACTACCTCTCATTCAAGTACACCTACGACGTGATGTCACCCATGGATAAATACTTGGCTACTGACAAGGATAACCTCTTTGTAGGTTGGAAGTGGACCACCGTGGACCAAATGTCCTACATCCGCGACGCCCAGTTGGATTATGAATTAGAAACCAATACTGGCTTCTCTGTCAAGGCGATGGCTCGTAGGCGTAACGACCAGCCAGCTGGCATGCTAACCTATTGGAACAACAATGGCCGCACCCCAGGTGTATGGGATATGACTAACACCCGCGTACACGACATTACCACCACGGAACTGGGCATTACCTTCAGATACGCCCCTGGTGAGACGTTTGTCAACACCAAACAGCGCCGCGTACCTGTATCGCTGGATGCACCCACCTTCACCCTCTCACACACCATGGGCGTGAAGGGAGTCTTGGGAGGCGACTACAACTTTAACCTTACAGAGATTGGAGTGCGCAAACGCTGGTGGTTTGGCTCGTGGGGTAAACTGGACATGAAGCTCAGCGCCGGTGCCCAGTGGAACACCGTCCCCTTCCCCCTGCTCTGTCTGCCTCAGGCTAACCTCTCGTATATTACGCAATACAACGTCTCCTCACTCAACGACGCCTTCTCGCTCATTGACAACATGGAGTTCCTCAACGATCGCTATGCCTCCCTCTCGCTGACGTACGACCTCAATGGCAAGCTATTCAACCGCCTGCCACTAATCAAGAAACTGAAGTGGCGTGAGATGTTCAAAGTCAAGGGCATGTGGGGCACGTTGACAGACAAGAACAACCCCTTTAAGAGTAACAACCCAGACCTCTTCCTCTTCCCCATGCGCAACGGCCGTTATACCAGCCACGTGATGGATAACACCCCATACGTAGAGGTTAGTGCTGGAATCTACAACATCTTTAAGTTGCTCCACATTGAGTATGTTCGCCGGTTAACCTACACAAACCTGCCAGGTACGCAGCGCGGCGGCATCCGATTTATGATTATGATGATATTCTAACCCAACGATACGCCTATGCAGCCATTAGCCGAACGCCTCCGTCCTACGACACTAGATGGGTATATTGGCCAGCAACACCTGGTTGGCCCCGGAGGCGTATTGCGCAAAATGATAGAGACCGGACGCATCTCCTCTTTTATTCTTTGGGGACCGCCCGGTGTGGGAAAGACAACCTTAGCCCAGATTATTGCCCACAAGTTAGAGACCCCTTTTTACACCCTAAGCGCCGTAACCAGCGGCGTCAAGGATGTGCGCGAAGTGATAGAGAAGGCAAAGAGCAACCGCTTCTTCTCGCAAAACAGTCCCATTCTTTTCATCGATGAGATTCACCGCTTCAGTAAGTCGCAGCAAGACTCACTGCTGGGCGCTGTAGAACAGGGCGTAGTCACCCTGATTGGTGCTACTACTGAGAACCCCTCGTTCGAGGTCATCCGCCCCCTACTCTCACGTTGCCAGCTCTATGTGCTTAAGTCGCTTGAAAAAGAGGACTTGCTTCAGCTGCTTCAACGAGCGCTGACCACCGACGTGATACTCCGTGAGCGCCTTATAGAGGTCAAAGAGACCACTGCCCTGTTGCGCTACAGTGGCGGCGATGCCCGCAAACTACTGAACATACTAGAACTGGTGGTTGAATCTGAGGGAGAAGGTCAGCCTGTAGTGATTACCGACGAACTGGTCACCAACCGGTTGCAACAAAACCCCTTAGCCTATGATAAGGAGGGAGAGATGCATTACGACATTATCTCCGCCTTCATCAAATCCATCCGTGGCAGCGACCCCGACGCTGCCATCTACTGGCTGGCTCGGATGGTAGAGGGAGGTGAAGACCCAGCCTTTATTGCCCGAAGGCTGGTCATCTCTGCCTCTGAGGATATCGGTCTGGCCAATCCGAATGCCCTGTTGCTGGCTAACGCCTGCTTTGACACCATCATGAAGATAGGATGGCCCGAGGGACGCATACCGCTGGCAGAGACTACCATCTATCTGGCCACCAGTCCTAAGAGTAACTCGGCCTACTGCGCCATCAACGATGCCTTGGAACTGGTACGTCAGACAGGCAATTTACCTGTCCCATTACACCTGCGCAATGCACCCACCAAGCTGATGAAACAGTTAGGCTACGGTGAAAACTACAAGTATGCACACGACTATCCTGGCAACTTCGTACGTCAGCAGTTTATGCCCGACGCCCTAAAAGCCAAACAGCTGTGGCAACCTCAACTCAACGCCGCTGAACAGAAGCACAAAGAGCGCATGAAATCCCTTTGGGGTGAATTAAAAAAATATTAATCTATTGAACAATAATAAGATAACAAATATAGATAAAGAAAAAATATAATATATAGATTGTATGAAAATTGTGATATTAGATGGCTACGCAGCCAATCCAGGAGACCTTAGTTGGGACGAACTGAAGGCGTTAGGCGAATGTGAAATCTACGACCGTACCCAGCCCAGTCAGGTGCTGGAGCGTGCGGCTGGAGCCGAAGTAGTACTTACTAACAAGACCAACTTGCGTGAGGAGCAACTGGCTGCCCTACCCCAACTGAAGTACATCGGCGTAATGGCCACAGGTTACAATGTAGTTGATACCGAAGCCGCTCGTCAGCGCGGTATCTTGGTCAGCAACATTCCCGCCTACAGCACCAACTCCGTGGCCCAACTGGTCTTTGCCCATCTGCTCAACATTGCCCAGCAGGTGCAACACCATAATGAAGCGGTGCATAACGGACGCTGGAACCAATCACCCGACTTCTGCTTCTGGGACATGCCTTTGCTCGAGCTTCATGGCTTGAAGATGGGTATCGTCGGTCTGGGTCACACCGGTCTGGCCACAGCTCGTATTGCCTTAGGCTTTGGCATGGAAGTCTATGCCTACACCTCCAAGTCGCCCCTGCAACTGCAAGCTGAAATTCATAAGATGGAGCTCAACGAACTCTTCCGCCAGTGTGACGTTATCAGCCTGCACTGCCCCTTGACAGATTCTACGCGCCATTTGGTTAACGCCGAACGGTTGGCCACCATGAAACCTACAGCTATACTCATCAACACCGCCCGCGGACCATTGATTGATGAAGCCGCCCTTGCTGCCGCCCTCAATGCTGGCACCATTGCCGCTGCAGCTGTGGATGTTCTCTCTGAGGAGCCAGCCTGTGCAGATAACCTGCTGCTTACCGCTAAGAATTGCTACATCACCCCCCACATTGCCTGGGGCAGCAGCGCAGCCCGTCAACGCCTGATGCAAATTCTGATTGAGAACGTCAAATCATATCAGGAAGGAAAACCTACTAACATCGTCAACAAATAAGCGCCAGAACGTCAATCAACCAACGCCACACATAGTTTATGGGACAAAGTGCAGTTAAGGGATTAGCCCAATTTATTATCAGTTGCCTCGTACTCATCCTGGCCGGATTTACGATAGCCGCCTCGTTTGCAGGGAATTACCACCCTGCAGAGAACACCTTTATGCCCTTGTTAGGTATGGCCCTGCCCGTACTCCTACTGGTCAATTTGGTCTTGGCCGTACTACTGCTGTTGATGCGCAAGGGGATTTTTCTCATCCCTGTGCTGGCCATTGCAGCAAACTGGAACTACTTGAACAGCGTCATCCAGTTCAACAACAAACCCATCGTGGTAGCTGACGCCCCCACCCTAACCATCGCTACGTACAACGTCCACAGTTTTGGACACGAATTCACTGGCTACAGTTGCAAGGAGTTGGCCCATTATTTAGAGGACGAGAAGGTTGACATCATCTGCTTTCAAGAGTTCGAAGGTAATCAAGCCTTCTCACTCGACAGCATCTACACCGCCTTTAGCCATTGGCCCTATCGCTACGTACCTGTGGCCCCAGAACATCTGCAGCTGGCCGTTTTCAGCCTCCATCCGCTGAAGCATACCGAGCACATACTCTACCCCGAGAGTGCCAATTGCAGTTTGGTGTGCGACGTCGAGGCCCCCGGCGGTACGGTAACGCTTTTCAATAATCACCTGCAAACCACCAGCGTCTCCCAGCGGCGCACCACGTGGGCACAGGGACTTGATTACGGCGATACGCGGAAGAAGATTGAGACCACCCAAGATGCAGCCGAAACCCTTCACGGCAACCTGGTGAAGCGTGCCGCTCAGGTGGATAGCCTCTGTCAGCGCATCCGCACCACCGAGCACCCCGTCATTCTCTGCGGCGACCTCAACTCGCTGCCCTCCTCCTACAGTTACCATCAACTGAGCCAGCTGCTCACTGATGCCTTCTTGGAATCTGGCAGCGGCTACATGTACACCATCCGTGGCGGTTGGCGCCTGTTGCGCATCGACTACCTCTTCCACTCGTCGCGTCTGCGCTCTATCGAGACCTTCTCTCCCCGTCAAGAGCTCTGTAGCGACCACAACCCCGTAATAGCCCGCTTGCAATACAACCCCATTCCCATGTCGGCACAGGATGGAGCCGAAGTGATAGAGTAATCAATCGGCATCCATCAGCACAAAGGCTGCCCAATAGTAGGGATCTGTGCCGCTCTGCATGGAACCATCAGCACGCTTGAAATGCTGGGCTCTGACGGCAGCTTGGGCTGTCATCAGGGCCTGTTGCTTGTTTTGACCTTGGGTCAACGCCTGATAGAATGCTTGCAAAACGGAAATGGAATGCAAGTAAATCGCGGCTGGAATGCAAGCAAATTGGAAATGAAATGCAAGCAAACCAGAAATGAAATACAAGCAAACCAGAAACCTTGGGAATGGACCTCA
>CAMAMO010000038.1 GCA_945836915.1 uncultured Mediterranea sp. | reverse complement strand
ACCGAGGGCGACTCGGCCAGCGGCTCCATCACCAAGAGCCGCGACGTTAACACTCAGGCGGTTTTCAGCCTGCGCGGTAAGCCCCTCAACTGCTACGGCCTGACCAAAAAGGTGGTCTATGAAAACGAGGAGTTCAACCTGCTGCAAGCGGCCCTGAACATTGAAGAGGGCATGGAGGGACTGAGATACAACAAGGTGATTGTGGCCACCGATGCCGATGTGGATGGTATGCACATCCGCTTGCTAATGATTACCTTTTTCTTGCAGTTCTTCCCCGATTTAATCAAGAAGGGCCACGTCTATATCCTGCAGACACCTCTGTTCCGCGTACGAAACAAGAAGCGAACCACCTACTGCTACACCGAAGAGGAGCGGCTCAAAGCTATTGACGAACTGGGGCCCAATCCGGAAATCACCCGATTCAAAGGTTTGGGTGAAATCTCGCCCGACGAGTTCAAGTACTTCATCGGAAAGGATATGCGATTGGAACAGGTTAACTTGCGAAAGACAGACTTGGTAAAGGATTTGTTAGAGTTTTATATGGGTAAAAATACGATGGAAAGGCAGAATTTCATCATTCAGAACCTCGTCATCGAGGAGGATTTGGTGAAAGACGAAGCCTGATACTAAGCGATAGAATAAAGGATATGAGAGCGATATTTCCAGGGACATTTGATCCCTTTACCGTAGGCCATGAATCGGTGGTCAGACGGGCATTGACCTTTGTCGATGAGGTGGTGATTGGCATCGGTGTCAACGAAAACAAGCGGTGGCACTTTGACACCGAGCGACGGCTTGAAACCATCCGCAGTTACTACAAGGACAATCCGCGCGTGCAGGTGATGGCTTACGACTGCCTCACCATCGACTTTGCCAAGCAGGTGGGAGCCAACCTTATCATCCGCGGCATCCGTACGGTTAAGGACTTTGAGTATGAAGAGACCATTGCCGACATCAACCGTAAGCTCACTGGCATAGAAACTATCTTGCTCTTCACCGAACCAGAACTGACCTGTGTCAGTTCTACTATTGTACGCGAACTGTTGAAGTATGGCAAGGACGTCAGTATGTTCCTGCCGAAAAGTAAGGATAATAAAGAATAACAGGGGGAATCTTTCCCCCCAGATTGAAAGCGATTATGAAGAAAATGAGAAGTGGCGCTTTGACGCTTATCGGCTTGCTGACCCTTGTCTGTACTCTTACTTTGCAGGCTCAGAATAGTAATCAGGCTCTGCGTAAACTGCAGATGGCAGAGTTTGCCATCTCTCACCTCTATGTGGATCAGGTGAATGAAGAGCAACTGGTGGAAGAGGCCATTATCCGTATGCTGGCAAAGTTGGACCCTCATTCCGCCTATAGTAATGCAGAAGAAACAAAGGAGTTGAATGAACCGCTACAGGGAAACTTCGAAGGCATTGGGGTGCAGTTCCAGATGATTGAAGATACATTGCTGGTGATTCAACCCGTATCGGGTGGACCTTCAGAGAAGGTGGGTATGCTGGCTGGCGACCGCATCACAGCCGTTAACGATACAGCCATTGCCGGTGTCAAGATGTCCACCGAGGAGATTATGCGCCGGCTGCGTGGACCGAAGGGTACAAAAGTTCGTCTTGACATTGTGCGCCGCGGAGTGAATGAAATCCTCCATTTCACCGTAGTGCGTGATAAAATTCCTATCCATAGCCTCGATGCAGCTCACATGATGGGTCAAGGCATCGGATACATCCGCATCAACCGTTTTGCCAGCAGTACAGGCGAGGAGTTTACCGCCGCGCTGACCAAACTGCAGGCTTTGGGTATGAAGGATTTGGTGCTCGATTTGCAAGGCAACGGCGGTGGCTATCTTAATGCTGCCATCGACCTGGCTAACGAAGTGCTGAACCAGAAGGATCTGATTGTTTACACTCAGGGGCGCGCTGCCCGTCAGAGTGATTTTCTGGCCAAAGGGAATGGCCGTTTTCAGCGAGGACGCTTGGTGGTATTGGTCGATGAGTACAGTGCTTCGGCCAGTGAGATTGTGAGCGGAGCTATTCAGGACCAAGACCGTGGCGTCGTGGTGGGCCGTCGCACCTTTGGTAAGGGATTGGTTCAACGTCCTATCGACCTGCCCGATGGCTCGATGATTCGTCTGACCGTGGCTCGTTATTACACCCCAGCCGGTCGCTGCATACAGAAGCCCTATGACAATAAAGCCCCTGGTGATGAGATGCTTGAAAGCTATCACAGTGATTTGATTAACCGCATCAATCGCGGTGAACTGATTCATGCAGACAGTATTCACTTTGCTGATTCGCTGAAGGTGCAGACACTTAAACTGGGCCGCACGGTCTATGGAGGCGGTGGCATTATGCCCGACTTCTTTGTGCCCGTTGATACCGCTCGTTACACCCCTTACCACCGTCAGATTGCCATCAAAGGGCTCTTCAACCCTTGTGTAGCGCGCTACATCGAGCTGCATCGCAAGGAGCTGGAGCGTAGATACAAGAACTTTGAGAGCTATCAAAAGCGGTTCGAGGTGAACGAGAAGCTGATGGCCGACCTACGCGAGCGGGCTGATGCGGCTGGCATTGCCTTTGACGAAGCGCAATATCAGCGTTCAAAACCCCTGCTGGAGCTGCAGATTAAAGCACTCATCGCCCGAGACCTGTGGGATATGAACGAATACTATGCCATAATGAACAGTTCGAACGAGAGTGTGCAGCAGGCTATCAAGGTGCTGACCAGCGGCATCTACGAGCAATTGCTTGGCCAAACCTCTACTTATTGGTGAGCCATAGCTAAGGTCAGTATACTCACTCGGCATCCCTTGATGGTAAGCAGCTCCCGTGCACACGAGGCTGTGGTAGCTCCTGTGGTCAGTACATCATCCACTAAGAGCAAATGTTTTCCTTCCAAGCCTTCGGTGTAACGGGGCACCAGCGCGAAAATCCGCCTCATCGTATCCCAGCGGTCCAATCTGTTCTTATGGGTTTGCGTAGCGGTATTAGAGTTGCGTTTGATGCAGCGAGTCTTTACAGGAATGCCCGTAATGGATGAGATGCCCCGGGCAATCATCTCGCTCTGGTTATAACCTCGATAAGCGATGCGCTTGGCGTGTAGCGGCACAGGGACGATGTAATCAATCCCCTCGAAAAAACCTTTCGGTTGCCATACAAGAGCGGCTAAACGGCCCATATAGCGGCCGATGTCGTGGCGATGGTGATACTTCATTTTGATGATAGGTCCCTTATAGGGGCTGCCAGGCATGTAATAATAGAGAGACACTACACGCTCTACCTCTACACTATGCCAGAATAGACGGGCTGCTGGATTATCGGTAAAGTCGTTAAAGCGAACCAAAGGCAGGTTGAGCTCACAATGATGACACATTATTGGCTCACCATAGCGCAAAACTTTTCCGCAAACCGCACAGTATTCGGGGAAAAGGAGGCGTAGAAAAGCTTTGAGATAGAGAGACAGTGTGGCGTTCATGTGTCATATATAAAAGCAGCTAAAGATAGCGAATTATTGGCTGTGAAAATTGGTGGTTTGAAGTTTTTTTATTTTATTTGCAGAAGATTATACAAATGCCCTCCGATTTTGGAATGATTACACGTTGTTTTGCCCTATTATTGACGCTCTTGCTCATGATGCCGTTGCCTGAGGCAGTGGCCAATTGCTACTCTTTTCTGCGGCTGAGTGGAGATGAAGGGTGGCCTGCTGGGCAAATCAACGCCATTCATCGCGATAAACGGGGACATATCTGGATAGCTACTCCTGAAGGTCTGGTAGGCTTTGATGGTTATTCGTTTCACACCTACCGCCCCAACAAGTCGGGCAATAGCTACATTAACAGTATGATTGAGGACCATGCACAGAGGCTTTGGACGAGGAGTAACGATCACTACTCCTATTTTGATTTGAAAAGAAACCAATTTGTCTCCAAAGTATCAAGCCTGTTGAGCCGTTTTGGGCTAAAATCGTTGCCAAGTAGAATGACTGTCGATTCATTAAATCACCTCTGGGTAGGGGTGACTGGCGAAGGCATCTATCCACTGCCTGAAAAGCCAACAACCGTAACACCAATCCCCTTTCCTGAAGAGATAAAGCGGCATGAAATAGTGGCTTTAGCGGTGGTGAAGCAGCAACTTTGGGCGGTCTTCAACCATGGCGTTGTAGCCAGATACCCTTTGAATTCCTACCCTAACAACGCTATCTTAAAACCATTCAACTATGATGCTAATCAATGGATTGTGGATGAAACCATTAGTTACTATCTGGGTGACAGTTCGACGGAGAATTATGACCTTTTTGCTACCAGACAAGGTGAAGTGTGGGTCTATGGCGTTCATGGCGTGTGGCGTTTTGATACATCTCGCGGCCATTTGGTCAAGGAGAATCTGACGGCAGAGAACGATTTCGTCAGAACTATGGTTCAAGATGCTGAAGGACGCCTTTGGATAGGTAAGGATAGAAGTGGTATTGAGATTATAGACCCAGTCGATGGCGGGCATACCGCTCTATATAATGAGGTCAACGACCTCTCACTGCCAGGCAATACTATCACCACCATGAATTGCGAAGCGAATGGCTTGATTTGGATAGGTACTTACAAGAATGGTATGGCGCTTTATCACCCACAACTCTTTCTGTTTGACAAAGGGCCGCGAGGCGATGTTAATGTCATTGCGCAAGACGAGGAAGGGAGGCTTTTTATTGGCTACAATGATGATGGCGTTCAATGTTGGAATCCTTCACACATAGAGCCTAATGATTCATCAGCGTCTCTAATCCCTCATCATGAGGGAGAGTGCCGATGGCGTCATGATTCCCAGTTACCCCAGTCGTTGACTACCAATGCGGTGGTTTCTCTCTTGCCTGAGAATAACGGAAAGCTATGGGTCGGTACTTTCCTCGGTGGATTGGACTATTTTGACGGCTCGACCTTTCATCACTACCGCCACGACAGGCAAAATCCGCAGTCATTGGCTGACGACAACGTTTGGGCCCTGCAGAAAGATTCATTGGGCATGATTTGGATAGCTACGTTGAGCAACGGTTTGCAACGCTTTAATCCTGCCACTGGTGAATGGAAGAGATTCAATGCCGCTACGCATGGATTAATCTCTGATTACCTCCATACCCTAGCTCCTTCACGACGAGGTGGGCTCTGGATAGGTACTGCCGACAAAGGGTTTGCTTTTCTCTCTTTCCGCGACTCGACGATTACCAATTACGCTGGAAATCGCAAAGGAGATACCAAGCTACACAGTCTCTGTATCAACCAACTCTGCGAGGATAGCCGCGGTTGGCTCTGGCTGGCTACAAGCGAAGGGGCTGAAATCTATTTGCCAGACGAAGACAAACTGTTACAGTTACCTCTGCCAAAAGCATGTCATTCGGCCTTTGTATCCGCTGTAGCTGAAGACAAGCAGTGCGATATGTGGCTCTCCATCGGGGTGCAGCTACTGAGAGTAAAAATCTCATTAAGCCATAAAAACAGCGATGAAAAGGAGCTTTTTCAATGCAGAATCTATGAAGCGAGCGATGGGCTCTGCTCCGGAACATTTAACCAGCGTTCACTCCTCTGCTTGGCCGATGGACGCATGGCAGTTGGCGGTGTGGAGGGAGTAAGCCTATTCTCTCCGCAAAATATGGACCAACGTTATACGCTGCATTTGCATCACGAGAAGCCTTTCCCATGGTGGCTTATTGCCATAGGAGCTCTCTGCTTGATGCTTATCGGCTACGGATGGCGGTTCATCACTCACCGCCGTGCTATAAGAGTCATAGAGGGGAACGCTACCACAGCCAATCCTTCACAGAGTGGCTATATTGAACCGCAATTGACCCATCAGGAGATTCAATCGGTTGATGAGAAATTAGTTGAAAAGGCCACCCGCTATGTGGAAGCCAATATGGGTCGCAGCGAACTATCGGTGGAGGAGCTGAGCAACGAGTTGTCTATGAGTCGTGGTCATCTCTACAAACGACTGACTCAACTTACAGGCAAGAGTCCGCTGGAGTTTATTCGTCACATCCGCTTGAAACGAGCCGCTACGTTGCTGCGCGAAAGTGGCTTGTCCGTGGCTGAAGTGGCTTATGAGGTAGGATTTAATAACCCCAAATACTTCAGTAAATACTTTAAAGAGGAGTATGGCGTACTCCCCTCGGAGTATAAAAACCTGGATTTATCACATCCTATACCTTAGAGCGACACAAATGATACCCTTCTGATTTCGGTGAAATGGCTACTTTTGCAGTGTGATACTCTGCCTTAGCGTAATGGTAGGTCGGGATATTACTAAAAATGCCAATAACATTAATCAAATCATATCGAAATGAAGAACTTCTTTTTCATGCTGTTAGCCCTCTGCATACTGGCTTCGTGCACCAGTAACGGCTATCAAGTAACAGATCGTGGAGTCGTTGTGACTCTGAATCCACAAACCGAAGGCGATGCGCGCCAAGTGCGTATTGAGGTAAAAGGTGAAAACCTGATGCATGTATCGGCCACTCCGGAAAAGCGTTGGAGCGATGCAAAGAGTCTGGTTGTACTCGATGAACCTGCTACTACGCCCTTTGAGGTGATTGAGGAGAACGGCGAGGTGGTTGTAACGACAAGCAAGCTCCATACCCGTATCAATCTGACTACTGGTCAGGTGTGTTTTACTCGTCCTGACGGTTCAG
Organism: uncultured Mediterranea sp.; assembly: GCA_945836915.1. Classification (GTDB taxonomy): domain Bacteria; phylum Bacteroidota; class Bacteroidia; order Bacteroidales; family Bacteroidaceae; genus Bacteroides. Next base: position 9,098 of record CAMAMO010000038.1, on the reverse strand, counting down.
CTATCTTGAGTGAAGAGTCGCGAGAATTCACTCCCATCGAGGTTGAAGGTACCAAAGCCTACTCCATACGTCAACGTTTTGCCTCGCCGGCAGAGGATGAAGCCCTTTATGGACTGGGTCAGCATCAGGCTGACGAGTTCAACTACAAAGGTATGAACGAGGAGCTCTTCCAATACAATACCAAGGTCTCTGTCCCCTTTATTGTCAGCAACAAAGGCTACGGTGTGCTTTGGGATAGCTATTCACTCTGCCGCTTCGGCGATGCACGCCCCTACAGTCAGCTGGGTGAACTCTTCCGCCTTTATGATAAAGAGGGTCGTGAGGGAGCCATTACAGGAACCTATCGCCCTGCCGACAAGAACCAAGAGACCATTGTTCGCCGTGAAGATTCCATCTACTTCGAGCACCTCGACCGTGAGGCTCATCTCAGTAAAGTGATTAATCTGCCCGATGGCTTCCCCTTCTATGGCTCGTCGGTGACCTATGAAGGCGAGATTGAACCCCAGGAATCGGGTGATTACCGTTTTATTCTCTACTATGCAGGATATACCAAAGTATATATTAATAATGAACTGGTAGTACCTGAACGTTGGCGTACGGCTTGGAACCCCAACAGCTACAAGTTTAAAGTGGCGCTTGAGGCTGGCAAACGGGTGCCGTTAAAGATTGAATGGATTCCAGATGGAGCCGTTTCTTATTGCGGCCTGCGTGCGTTGAGTCCTGTAGCCAATGAAGAGCAGAATAAAATGTCCTGGTGGAGCGAGATGCAGAAACAAGAGGACTACTACTTCATTGCCGGAGATTCGATGGATGAGATTATTAGCGGTTACCGTACCCTCACCGGTAAGGCGCAGGTAATGCCTAAATGGGCCATGGGCTACTGGCAGAGCCGTGAACGTTACAAGACTCAAGATGAAATTGTAGGCACTATGAAGGAGTTCCGTCATCGTCACTTCCCCATCGATAACATCGTACAGGACTGGAGTTACTGGCCTGAAGATGCTTGGGGTAGCCACGATTTTGACCTGGCCCGCTTCCCCAATCCCAAACAGATGGTTGATGATATCCATGCCCTTAACGGACGTGTGATGATTTCTGTTTGGCCGAAGTTCTACGCCTCGACCGAACATTACAAGCAGTTTGATGAAAAGGGTTGGATGTATCAGCAAGCCACGGTAGATAGCATCAAAGACTGGATTGGTCCTGGCTATGTAGGCTCTTTCTATGATGCCTACGCCGAAGGGGCGCGTAAACTTTTCTGGAAGCAGATGCAAGATAAACTCTATCCTCTGGGTATTGACGCTTGGTGGATGGATGCCAGCGAACCTAACGTACGCGACTGTACCGATCTGCAGTACCGTAAGGATCTCTGCGGACCTACCGCATTAGGTCCATCAGCCGAGTATTTCAATGCTTACGCCTTGATGAATGCTGAGGCTATCTATAACGGTCAGCGCAGTGTGGATCCAAATAAGCGCGTCTTCCTGCTGACCCGTTCAGGATTTGCAGGTCTGCAACGCTACTCTACCGCTACATGGAGTGGTGATATCGCTACCCGTTGGGAGGATATGAAGGCGCAGATTTCAGCCGGTTTGAATTTTGCCGTAAGCGGTATTCCTTATTGGACAATGGATATCGGTGGCTTCTGCGTAGAAAACCGTTACATGAAGGCGCAAGCTCTCTATGATCAAACCGGATGTGAGAACGAAGATTTGAAGGAGTGGCGTGAGCTCAACACCCGTTGGTTCCAGTTTGGTGCTTTCTGCCCCCTCTATCGTGCCCACGGTCAATGGCCATTGCGCGAACCTTGGGAGATTGCACCGGTGAATCATCCAGCTTACAAGAGTATTCTCTATTACACCCAGCTGCGCTATCGCTTGATGCCCTACATCTACTCATTGGCTGGCATGACTCACTTTAACGACTACACCATCATGCGCCCGCTGGTGATGGACTTTATGGCTGATAGCTGTGTCAATAACGTCAGCGACCAGTTCCTCTTTGGCCCGGCACTGATGGTAGCTCCTGTCTATCGTTATGGTGACCGTAGTCGAGCCATTTACTTCCCCAAGGGAGCCACTTGGTATGATTTCTACACCAACCGCACTGTAGCTGGTGGTCAGGAGCTCACCGTAGCCGCTCCTTATGAGCAGGTACCTCTCTATGTACGCGGTGGCAGCATCCTTCCCATGGGTCCCAATATGGAGTGGAGTGATGAGAAGAAGCCTGAAACACTGCTGCTGAAGATCTATGCCGGAGCTGATGGTCAGTTTACTCTCTACGAAGACGAGGGGGTGAATTACAACTACGAGAAGGGAGCCTATACGATGATTCACATCAGCTACAACGAAGCTGAACGTAGTGTAACTATCGCCACCCGTCAAGGTCAGTTCGAAGGAATGCTCAGCGAGCGCACATTCCTGATTCAACTTATCACACCCGAAGGTGAGAAGAAGGCCCAAGTAGCCTATAGCGGTGAAGCGGTAACGGTGAAGCTGTAATCAGATTAACCTTTACCTTTAAGTGTTTTGATTAACCGTAAACTATAAATTGGTTTATTATGAAAAGAGTAATCATTTGGTTGAGTGTGGTATGGGCCCTCATAGCTTGCGGCCCATCCGCCAAGCAAGCTCATGAGCGCTGCATCCGTTTTACAGAGGATTGGCTCTTTCTCCTTGGTGATCCGGAGGGAGCAGAGAATATGGCGTTTGATGACCAGTCATGGCGCTCGTTGCAACTGCCCCATGATTGGGCCATCGAAGGAGATTTTAGTGAAGATAACCCCTCAGGCACCGGCGGCGGAGCACTACCTGGCGGCGTAGGTTGGTATCGCAAGCATTTCGTAGCCGATAAAGCCGATCAAGGCAGCCGTATCTATATTGACTTTGATGGAGCGTACATGAATGCTACGGTCTATATCAATGGCCATAGACTGGGTACCAGACCTTATGGTTACATCTCCTTCAGTTACGACCTTACCCCCTTCTTGAAGTGGGGCGAGGAGAACGTGGTAGCCGTTCGGGTGGATAATGCGGAGCAGCCCAACTCCCGCTGGTATTCCGGTTGCGGTATCTACCGTAACGTCTGGCTGAGGAAACTCCACCCCATCCATGTGTCCCAATGGGGCACCTACGTCACCACTGACCGCATCGATGAAGAGCGGAATATGGCTGAACTTACCGTACGCACCTCCCTGGAGAACAGCTATGAGGTCATCATGCCCAAATCGGCTGAAGAACAGCACCAGCAGTGTGCCAAAGTAGTTCTGACTACCCAGCTGATTGATGCCGATGGTTTGGTCGTGGCAGAGAGCAAGGATACTACGGCCGCTATCGTGGGCGTGGCTTGTAACCTGCAACAGCAACTTCGTGTGGAGCAACCGAAGCTGTGGAGTGTTGAACGCCCTTATATATATAAAGTAAAGAGCTTGGTCAGCGAAGCCCATACCGGAGAGCGGCTGGATCTCTATGAGACCTCGATCGGCATACGTACCTTCCAGTTTGACGCAAAAAGAGGCTTCTCGCTCAATGGCGAAGTGATGAAAATCAATGGCGTCTGTCTGCACCACGATCTGGGTTGTCTGGGGGCAGCGGTCAATGAACGGGCCATCGAACGCCAATTGGAGATTCTCAAAGAGATGGGGTGCAACGCTATTCGCTGTTCACACAATCCTCCGGCACCCGAACTGCTTGAGCTCTGCGACCGCATGGGCTTCATAGTTATGGATGAGGCCTTCGACATGTGGAGAAAGAAAAAGACCAATTACGACTATGCCCGTTACTTCAACGAATGGCATGAGCGTGACCTTACCGATTTAATAGTTCGCGACCGCAATCACCCCTCTATCATGGTATGGAGTATTGGCAATGAGGTCCTGGAGCAGTGGAATGATGCCAATGCCGATACATTGAGTCTGGAGGAGGCCAATATGATTCTGAACTTCGGTCATAGCAAGGAGATGCTGGCCCATGAAGGTGAACTCTCCGTTAACTCTCTGCTCACAAAGAAACTGGCCGATTTAGTTCGTGAACTGGACCCTACCCGTCCGGTTACCGCTGGTTGCAACGAGCCAGACCCAGGCAATCACCTCTTCCGTAGCGGAGCCCTCGACCTCATCGGTTTCAACTACCACGACGACTGGTTTGCTGATGTACCCAAGAACTTCCCTGGCAAACCCTTCATCATCTCAGAGAGCGTCAGCGGATTGATGACTCGCGGCTACTACCGCATGCCCAGCGACCAATCCATCATCTGTCCGGAACGATGGGACAAACCCTATTACGATTCCACCTTCGCCTGCTCCGCCTATGATAACTGCCGGGTACCTTGGGGCAGCCACCATGAAGGCTCCTTACGTCATGTAGAGGAGAACGACTTCATCTGCGGGCAGTTTATTTGGACCGGTTTTGACTACATTGGCGAACCCACTCCCTATGGTTGGCCAGCGCGAAGCAGCTACTTCGGCATTGTGGATTTAGCCGGTTTCCCCAAGGATGTTTATTACATGTACCAAAGTGTTTGGCGCCCAGATAAGCAGGTGCTCCACCTCTATCCTCATTGGAACTGGAAAGCGGGCGAGACCATCGACCTGTGGGCCTATTACAACAATGCTGACGAGGTAGAGCTCTTCATCAATGGCGTCTCTCAGGGTGTTCGCAGTAAAATGCCTCTCGATAGAGAGCAACGGCCACACACTGACCAACAGCTTGACTCTTGGCAAGGCTCGACGCCCTACCACGTCAGCTGGCGCGTGGTGTTTGAACCTGGTACCGTTAAGGCTGTAGCCCGAAAGGAGGGAAAAGTGGTAGCCGAAGAGGAGATTCACACCTCTGGCGTTCCTGCTACCCTGCGCCTTACGGCAGACCGTAGCGCTTTGTCAGCTGATGGTCGCGACCTCAGTTTCATTACTGTTGAGGTGGTTGATGCCGATGGCAATCTTTGCCCATGGGCTGACGATAAGGTACAGTTTCAAGTAGAGGGTGCTGGTTTCATTGCCGGAGTGGATAATGGCAGCCCCATCTCTATGGAGCGCTTCAAGTCCAATCAACGCAAGGCTTTTTATGGAAAGTGTCTGGTGGTGATTCAAAACAATGGCCAAGCTGGTGCCATCCGTTTGAAGGCCAAGGCGGAAGGACTCCCTGAGGTGACCTGTCAATTGTCCTGCAAATAGTATAGTTAAAGGAGTAACAGATGGTATTATTTTATCAGAAGATGGTTTTTATTTATCCTTCTTTCTTTTATCTCACCTCATCTGTTGCTCTTTTACTCTAAGAATATTATCTTTGCAAAATCGTATAAACAAACATTATTAACACCCATGAGAACAAAACTATTTTCTTTGGCTCTCTGTGCCTGCTCACTCTTCGTCAATGCACAGCAGAAGCCTGTTTATCAAGACGAGACCCAGCCCATTGAAGCCCGCGTAAAGGATGCTTTGAGCCGTATGACGCTCGAAGAGAAGGTGGCCCTCTGCCATGCACAGAGTAAATTTACCAGTGCTGGTGTACCCCGTTTGGGTATTCCTCAGGTGATGATGAGCGACGGCCCTCACGGCGTAAGAGCTGAGATTAACTGGAACGATTGGGGCTATGCCAATCAGACCAACGACAGCATCACCGCCTTCCCCGCACTGACCTGTCTGGCCGCTACTTGGAACCCTGAGATGTCAGCTCTCTATGGTACAGCCATCGGTGAAGAGGCTCGCTACCGTGAAAAGGATGTGCTTCTAGGCCCCGGTGTCAACATCTACCGCACCCCGATGAACGGACGTAACTTTGAATACATGGGCGAAGACCCCTATTTGGCCTCTGTGATGTGTGTACCTTACATTCAGGAGTTGCAGAAGAACGGTGTAGCCGCTTGTATCAAACACTACGCCCTTAACAACCAGGAACTTTGGAGAGGTCATATCGACGTCTATCTCTCCGACCGTGCACTCTATGAGATCTATCTTCCCGCTTTTAAGGCTGCCATTGAGAAGGGTGGTTCATGGACCATTATGGGCTCATACAACAAATACCGCGGCCAACATGCCTGCCATAACGAGCAGTTGCTCAATAACATCTTGAAGAGAGACTGGAAGTTCGACGGCGTAGTGATAACCGACTGGGGTGGTGCGCACGACACCTACGAAGCCGCAGTCAATGGCCTCGACATCGAGATGGGTAGCTACACCAATGGCCTCACCTCAGAGAGTGCCTTTACCTATCACGACTACTATCTGGCCAATCCCTACTTGAAACTGCTCAAAGAGGGCAAAGTGCCGATGAGTACCATCGATGACAAAGCCTCACGCATCTTACGTCTCATCTTCCGTACGGCCATGAATACAAAGAAACCTCTGGGTGCTCTTTGTACCGAGTCGCACTATGCGGCTGCGCGTGAAATCGGTAACGAAGGTATCGTATTGCTGAAGAACGCACCAGTGGTGAAGAAGGGCAACCCCCTGCTGCCTATCGACGCTTCGCGCTATAACAAGATTCTTGTAGTAGGTGACAACGCTACCCGTATGCTCAATCAGGGCGGTGGTTCATCTGAATTGAAGGTAAAGGATATGATTTCACCCTTGGCTGGCTTGAAAGCTATTTATGGCGATAAGATTAGTTTTGCTCAAGGTTATGCTGCAGGTCGCCCTATGTATGGCCGTGCCGATGAGATAGCTCCGGAGGTGGAGGATAAACTGCGAGCCGAGGCTGTAGAGAAGGCTAAGGAGGCCGATTTGGTCATCTTGGTTGGTGGCCTTAACAAGAACCACTTCCAGGATTGTGAGGGTGGCGACCGTCAGCAGTATGGTCTGCCCTTCGGACAGGAGAAACTCATCAACGAACTTCAGGCTGTTAATCCCAATTTGGTACTGGTCTTGCTCAGCGGTAACGCTGTTGAGATGCCTTGGGTCGATAAAGTGCCCGCCATTGTTCAGGGTTGGTATCTTGGTTCAATGGGTGGTTACTCTTTGGCAGATGTGTTGAGTGGTAAGGTGAACCCCAGCGGTAAGCTACCCTTCAGCTTCCCCAAGAAGCTGACCGATTGCGGTGCCCATGCGTTCGACGAACTGTCATACCCTGGCGATAGCATCAAGGAGGAGTATAAAGAGGATATTCTGGTAGGTTACCGCTGGCACGATACCAAGAAGATTCCTGCTCTTTTCGCCTTTGGTCACGGTTTGAGCTATACCTCATACAGCTACTCTAAGCCGATGGCTTCCGCTAAGGTGATGAATGCCGATGGCACACTGACCATTACGCTGAAGGTAAAGAACAGTGGAAGCGTAGCCGGTAAAGAGATTGTGCAGCTCTATGTAGGCGATGACAAGTGCAGCGTTATCCGTCCGCAGAAGGAGCTGAAGCACTTCACTAAGGTGGCTCTGCAGCCAGGAGAAGAGAAGGAAATCAGTTTCCAAATTACAGCCGATGACCTGAAATTCTTCGACGAGGCTACCCACGATTGGAAAGTTGAGCCAGGAAAGTTCAAGGCCTACATCGGCGCTTCAAGCACAGACATTCGAGGCATCGTTCCCTTCGAACTGAAGTAAAAACTCACCCTATAAAGTAAAACGTCACTTATAAAAATAATAACCGGTGAATCGGCCCCCTTCGACAAGGGCTGGTTCACCGGTTCTTTTATTAGCCCAGCAGGGGAGCGATTTGCTCAAAGATGCGGTAAAGCTCCTCTTGCGTCTCGGCACGGAGCATGGCAATGCGGGTCTCTCGGAAGTTGGGGATGCCCTTGAAGAGGGGACTGGCAGCCAGGTGACGACGGACGTGGAGAATACCGCGACGCTCGTCGAGCAAACGCACGCTGTCGTCCACCTGTTGGCGTAGCACGTTCAGTCGCCACTCAGCGGTTAAGGGCGGCAGCTCTTCGCCCGTGGTGAGATAGTGCTTCACCTCCTTGAAGACCCACGGACGGCCAAAGCTGGCTCTGCCAATCATGATACCATCCACACCGTAGCGGTCAAAGCATTCGCGCGCACGTTGGGGGGTGGTGATGTCGCCATTGCCGATGATGGGGATGTGCATGCGTGGATTGTTTTTCACCTCGCCAATCAGGGTCCAGTCGGCCTCACCGGTGTACATCTGCGAGCGAGTGCGGCCATGAATGGTCAGAGCCTGGATGCCGCAATCCTGCAACTGCTCTGCCAGGTCAACGATAATCTTATGGCTCTCATCCCAGCCCAAGCGGGTCTTGACCGTCACCGGCACTTTTACCGCATCAACCACGGCACGCGTGATTTCGAGCATCAGGGGGATATTCTGCAGCATACCCGCTCCGGCACCCTTGCCTGCCACGCGCTTCACGGGGCAGCCAAAGTTGATGTCAAGCACATCGGGTTGAGCCTGCTCCACAATCTGGGCCGCTTCGACCATGGTCGGCACATCGCGACCATAAATCTGTATGGCCACAGGTCGCTCCGCTTGGCTGATGCGCAGTTTCTGCTCCGTCTTGCTTACCGAGCGAATCAACGCATCGGCTGAGACGAACTCCGTATAGACCATATCGGCCCCAAACTGCTTGCACATCAGGCGGAAAGCTGGGTCAGTAACATCCTCCATCGGGGCCAGCAGCACCGCTTCACGTGGCAACTCTACATTATCTATCTTCATGACTATTCGCTATCTATCAGGGGTTAATATCTACATTTACGGTGCAAAAGTAGTAAAAGAGGTTGGGATTTTGAAGAATTCATCGTATTTTTGCCGAAAGAATAGCGCCATTGGCGCACAAACAGCTATCAGAATGACCCAAAACCGCGTGCAAGACTTTGAGATTATGGCCCCTGTAGGGAGTCGTGAATCGCTGGCTGCTGCCATCCAGGCAGGGGCAGACAGCATCTATTTCGGCATTGAAAACCTCAACATGAGGGCTCGTTCGGCCAACACCTTCAGCATCACCGACCTGCGTGAGATAGCCCAAACCTGCGAAGAACACGGCATGAAGAGCTACCTCACCGTCAACACCATCATCTATGACAACGACATCCCCTTGATGCGAACCATCATTGATGCGGCTAAGGAGGCTGGCATCTCGGCGGTGATTGCGGCAGATGTGGCGGTGATGAGTTATGCCCGTCAGATAGGGCAGGAGGTGCACCTCAGCAC
>CAMAMO010000037.1 GCA_945836915.1 uncultured Mediterranea sp. | reverse complement strand
TCTGCCGCAGGGAGTTGACTCCAGGTACCCCCTAACAACGCCGTGAGGAGCCACAGCCATATGATCCGTCTCTTCACGCTCGTCATCATAAGATACTATTCAGTCTCATTTCCAAATCGGTCACATCCACGCAGCACACCTCACGCGGCTTACTGCCCTGAGCCGGCCCTACGATACCCGCCTTCTCCAGCTGGTCCATGATACGACCGGCACGGTTGTAGCCGATGGAGAACTTACGCTGGATGAGCGAGGTAGAACCCTGTTGATGGGTAACCACCAGTTGAGCCGCCTCCTCGAAGAGCGGATCCAGATGGGCCATATCCACATCGCCCATATCGCTACCCTCAGCGTTCGGATCCACATACTCGGGCAGGAAGAAGGCCGAAGGATAGCCCTGCTGCTTGGCAATGAAATTGGTGATGTCGGCCACCTCGGGGGTGTCAATAAAGGCGCACTGCACACGCACAGGGTCACCGCCCTGCGAGAAGAGCATGTCGCCACGACCAATCAGCTGGTTAGCACCCGGACGGTCCAGAATGGTACGCGAGTCAATCATCTGCATCACACGGAAGGCGATACGGGCGGGGAAGTTAGCCTTGATGGTACCGGTAATGATGTTGGTCGTAGGTCGCTGTGTGGCGATAATCATGTGAATACCTACCGCACGAGCCAACTGGGCGATACGAGCAATAGGCAACTCCACATCCTTTCCCGCTGTCATAATCAGGTCTCCAAACTCATCAATCACCACCACAATATAGGGCATGTACTTGTGCCCCTTTTCGGGATTCAGTTTGCGGGCAATAAACTTCTCGTTATACTCCTTGACGTTGCGCACATGGGCCGCCTTCAACAGGTCGTAGCGGGTATCCATCTCCACGCAGATGGAGTTAAGTGTTTGCACCACCTTGGTCACGTCGGTAATCACCGGCTCCCCTTGGTCAGGCAGCTTGGCCAAGTAGTGGTTCTCAATCACCGAATAGATGCTGAACTCCACCTTCTTGGGGTCCACCAGCACAAACTTCAGCTCGGCGGGGTGCTTCTTATATAATAAGGAGGTGATGATGGCATTCAGACCAACCGATTTACCCTGACCGGTAGCACCGGCCACCAGGATATGGGGCATCTTGGCCAAATCCACCATGAAGACCTCGTTGGTAATGGTCTTACCTAAGGCGATAGGCAGCTCGTAGGTTGATTCCTGGAACTTACGACTACCGATGATGCTCTGTCCGGAGACCACCTGCGGACTCTTGTTAGGTACTTCGATACCGATGGTACCTTTACCTGGAATAGGTGCAATGATACGTACACCGAGCGCCTTGAGGCTAAGGGCAATATCATCCTCCAAACCACGAATACGCGAGATACGCACACCCTGTTCAGGAGTAATCTCATAGAGTGTCACCGTAGGACCCACAGTCGCCTTGATGCTGCTGATTTCAATACCGAAACTGCGCAGCGTCGTAATAATCTTCTCCTTGTTGGCGTTCTGCTCCTCCATATCGATGGTCGGACCATCCACGTCATAGTGCTTCATCAAATCGAGTGTGGGGAAGTGGAAGTTCTCCAGGTCCAGTCGGGGGTTATAAGGTTCCAACTGCTGGCTGCACATCTCCTCCTCCTCAGCCGCCTCCACGTCGAAGCCCGGCTCCTCATCCACCTCAACAATGGGATCAGGGGTTGGCGAATCAATCTCAATCTCCACCTCGCGGGCTGGTGTTGCAAGGCGCTCCGTCGTACCTCCTAAATCAATGGTCACCTCATCGGTAGGCTCGTCCGCTTTGGGTTCATCCTCAGCAGATACATCCTCTGCAGTTGGTTCATTCCCAGTAGGCTGCTCCTCCACGGGCGTTTCCGCTACGTGTTGTTCCTCGCTGGGATCCACCATCGCCTCATCACGCGGTTCGTTGGCAGCCGGCGCCGTCCACGAAGTAGTAAACTCCTCCGGTGTCTCTCCCTCTTGAGGTTCAGCTGCATCCCCCTTCGGCTTGGGTTTCCGTTTCAGGTAGTTCAGGGCGAACGCCTTGCGCAGGATATCAATCGTGCGAGCACTCAGATAGATAAAGAAGCAGAGAGCCGTTGCCAACAAGATGAGCCAGACGCCCGGTGCACCCACCTGCGACTCCAGCCAGCGGCTGGCGTTATAGCCATGCAAGCCGCCCAAGTAGAAGAAAGAACTTTCATATTGCCAAGCAAAGGCGAAGCCGAAAAAGACCGAGAACCACACCAAGAGCAGGGTGCAGGTTACGAACCACTTCCAGAGGCGTATCGGTCGTACCTTCATCAATTTCAACCCCGCCATCACCAGGAAGAGGACGATGAAGATGGAAGCCACACCAAAGCAATCGTTGATAAAGAACTGGGCCACCTGTGCCCCGCGGCTGCCGGTATAGTTACGCACACCGTTGTCAACGGAGGCCAGCTGTTCGGGCGTAGCATTCTCCAGCACACTCTGGTCAGCCGCCCCCGTCAGGAAGAAGGAGGCGAAAGCCAGTATCAAGTAGAAAGCGAAGAGCATCAGCAGCAAGCCAGAGACAAAATGAAAGGTTTCATTACCCATCGCCATGCGGCATTTTGCGAAGAATCCCGGTCCCTTAGGCTCATTGCCCACTTTCGAGTCTGTATCTTTTATACTATTTTTCTTAGCCATGATCAAAAAAAGCAGATTTGAGGGCAAAGATAGTGCAAATTGGCCGCAAAACAAAACAATTCAATCGGTTTTTCGTATGAAATCAATCCGTTTAATTAACAAAGTCTACGCAAAAGGCTCTGTCTATATACGTCATCACCACAACAATCATCTCTACCAAAAGATAGGTGAGCGTTTTTTGCATACAGTTAGGTTAACCGATAGTTGCTGTGGGACCTTAAAAAAAGCTCAAGTTTCGGCTAAGCCAAAACTTGAGCTGCAAAAAAGAACTTGATAACTGCACTAGTTTCTAAAGGTTTAGGTAAAGCAGATAATGGAGAAAATATCGCGAGCAGTTATCAGTCTCTTCGAAACCTATTAGAGAATCGGACAGAGACGGAACGAGAAAGATTGCCGCTCGGCCGGAATCAGATAGGGTTGATGCGGGAAAGCTCCCCAACTGGTGTCGCCACCCACACCCATCTGCTTCAGGTCGATGTTCCAAGTAACACCTTTGCCAGGGCGTACATCGCACTGATGGCGCTGGCTTTTGCGCACTCCAGGCTCGTCCAACGAAGCTGGATCATAAGGCCAAGCACTGGTACTGAGCAAAGGTTGGCCAATGACCTTCAGACCTTTACCTGCGGCATCGGTCAAACTCATCCAGCGCACATCCGTCTTATTGCCAGCCTCTTGCGGACGGTCGTAAAGGAAGCAATCTTGAGTAACGTCTGCCCGATAGAGACCGACGTAAGAAGAGGTATTACGGTCGCAATAATTCTCGTGCGGGCCACGGCCGAACCAGCTCATGTGGTTGGCTTCACGCTTCAACGTCAGGCTGACACCCAGACGAGGCATCAGTGGCAGTGTATCGTTTGCCGGAACGAACAGGCACTCTACGTCCAAGGCGCGACTGCCCTCCATCCGATAGGTGATGCTGAAGGTGGAACCTGCTACACTGTCTAAACAATAGGTGGACTCCACTTCATACAGAGTAGGAGCCGCCTGCCGATGAACCATCTGCAGCAAGCGTGCGTTGGCTCCCGCTCCCCTCCAGGCACGTAAGGTTCGGTGCATGCCGTTACCCATATCGTTGTCCGTCACGGGACGCCAGAAATTCGGTCGCAACGGTGCCTCCATCCACTCTTTGCCATCTTGCTGCCAGGAGCAGAGAGAGCCTGTAGCCTTGTCAAAAGCCACCTGCCAGGTGCCAGCGCGCAAGGTCAACCTACCGCTATCCTCAACCATGTGTACCTCTTCGCCTGCTTCCCGACATTTTGGCAGGGGCTGGTAGAAGGGAAGTTTCTCTTGTGCAGAGGCCAGTTCGATGCCAGCCTTGAGCACTCCATCGTCCTGTTTCTGACAGGCGCTGAAACGCAGGAAGTACTCCACACCCGGACGAATGTCGATTTTCGGGAAAGAGGTACGGAACAATGCTTTCTCTCCAGGTGCCAGAGCAACATCCCGAATATGGCCTTCGGCCAGCACCTCACCGTTACCCTCCAGTTTCCATCCGAAGGTAAAGTCGTTCAGATTAGTGAAAAAGAACTTGTTGGTAATCTCCACCCATCCCTCATGATAGTCGGCCAATCGGAAAGCGATATTCTGATAGACCTTCTTCACTTCATGAATGTGCGGTTTCAGCGAACGGTCGGCAGCCACCAATCCGTTCATGCAGAAGTTTGCCGAACTGGGCGTGCCCTTCGGAGCCAGGTCGCCGCCGTAGGCCCAGTAGGGAGTACCATCCTCCCGCTTGGCACTGAAGCCTTGGTCCACCCAATCCCATATGTGACCTCCCTGCAACGAGGGATACTTTTCGATGATATCCCAGTAATCCTGCAGATTACCCACACTGTTACCCATGGCATGAGCATACTCACAGAGTATCAGAGGTTTCGTAGGCAGATAGAGGGTATGGTTCAGCAAGACATCAATCTTCTTGTACATGGGGCAGTAGATATCCGTATAGGGACCTTTGATGCCATCTTCAGAGTGGACGGGACGCTGCGAACGGTCGTGCGCATGTATCCAGCGATAGGTGGCTGCAAAGTTGCAACCCTCGCCCGACTCGTTACCCAGACTCCAGATGATGACACAGGGATGGTTCTTATCGCGTTCAAACATCCGTTCCGTCCGGTCAATGAAGGCCTTTTGCCACTCTGGCTGGTTGGCCAGAGCCTTATCGGGTTGATACCCCATTCCATGGCTTTCGATATTGGCCTCATCTACCACGTAGAGTCCGTACTGGTCGCAAAGTTCATACCAACGCGGGTCGTTTGGATAGTGAGAGGTACGTACGCAGTTGATGTTGTTCTCCTTCATCAACCGGATGTCTTGCAACATGGAGGCTTCGTTCACGACATGTCCATGCTGGGGGTCGTGTTCATGACGGTTGACACCCTTGATGTAGATGGGTTTGCCGTTGACCAGCAATTGGGCATGGCGTATCTCACACTCGCGGAAGCCTATGTAGCGAGTGACGTACTGCTGCGGTTTTCCGTCCACACGCAGTGTCAGCATCAAGCGATAGAGGTGAGGTTTCTCTGCACTCCAAAGCAGAGGCTTCTCAATGTGTTTCATGAGATGCATCACACTATCGCGAGTGTTCCAAGCCTTTCGTTCCCTATAGAGACTTTTCCCTGAGGCATCCTGCAGTTCAGCCTCGACTTCAGCCCCTTTAATTTTTCCCTTTCCGGCATTCCCCAACTCTACGTAGAGATGCAAATCGGCATCGGTATAGGTGCGGTCAAGGTCGGTAACTACCTCGAAGTCGCGAATGTGAACCTTGGGACGAGCATAGACATAGACATCGCGCTGGATGCCAGCCAAACGCCAGTAATCCTGGTCTTCCAGATAATAGCCGTCGCTGAACTTGAATACCTCTACTGCCACCTCGTTCTCACCACTCTTCACATAGGGCGTGATGTCAAACTCGGAGGGAGTCTTCGAATCTTGCGAATAGCCAACCTTCTCACCGTTAACCCAAACATAGAAAGCCGAAGCCACACCACCGAAATAGAGCACTATCTGCTGCCCTTTCCAGTTAGCTGGCACGGTGAATGTCCGCTTATAGGAGCCTACAGGGCTGTTCTCCACGGCAATCAAAGGCGGATTCTTCTTGATGCCGTAACCGGCACCTACATAGAAGGGATAGCCGTAGCCCTCCATTTCCCAGTTGGAGGGTACCTGGATGTTGTCCCATCCAGTGAGGTCATATCCCTGTTGCCAGAACGTCATCGGGCGCTGGTCGCAGCGAGGCGTATAGCGAAACTTCCAGGTACCATTCAGCATCACTACCCACGGAGAGTGGGCGCGGTCGTTCTGAAGTGCCAACGCACGCGTAGGGTAGCCCATAAAAGAGGCTGCCGATGGCAAGCGGTTGATATGCAGTATGTCGAAATTCTCCCAATCGTTGTCAGAGTGGGGATATTTCCCTACTCGCAACACCTGCTCCGTCTTCTTGGCCTCTTCCTGCGACTTTTGCATCGGAGTACCATCGTATTGGGCTTGCACCGCTGTCCACGGAGCCATCAGAGCCAGTGCCAGCCAGATAGATTTTTTCATATTTATTCCTCCAGTAACATTTTCATGATTAATGCAGAAGACCATCCAAAGTTGGGAGCATTCAAAGCCTCACCCGTCAGAGGATTATAGTTTTCGTGGATGGGGCCGTCAGTGGTCAGACCCTGCGCATGGTCGATAAACTTGCGTAAAAGCTGGTCAGCCTGCTTTTTGAAGCCATAGCGACGCAGACCGGTGATGCCGAAATAGACCTGATCTACCCAAACAGGACCTCTCCAATAGCCACGTACTGGACGCAATCGAGGATGATCTACAGCCAAGGTGCCCAAAGGTAAGGTGGAGTTGAACTTCAAGGGATCCATCATCTTCTCCATAACTGCCTTGGCTTGCTCCTGGGTAGCGATCCCTGCCCACAGGGGTAACCAGCACTCGGCACCCATAACCTTGATGGGTTCTTCCGTATCAAGTCGGATATCGTAGAAAAATCCCGTCTGGTCATCCCACATGCGGGTACGTACATATTCTGCCAATGTGTCGGCCTCCTGACGGAGTTGGGCAACGAGTGCCTTGCGACCCAGTATCTCAGCCATCTCGGCCAGGATGAGTTTCTCGGCATAGAGGAAAGAGTTCAGGCAGATGTTCTCCTGATTCATCGACCAGGCCTTCTCGCCGTTCTCCAGCATCACCGCATCATCGAAGCGGACACCATTGTCCATACCGCTCTCCCAACAAGCGGCTATCAGGGTACCGTCTGTTGATCCATATTCGCACACACCATTCCGGTTGTGGTCACGCTTCGCATACCACCACTGGTGGAAACGGAACAACTTATCAAACATCTCGGCCAGGAACTCTTTGTCGCCCGTAGCCTTATAGACATTCATGGCACCCCATGCTGCCACGGGGGGCTTGGAGTCGCGCCAGTTATTATATTTCCGGTTATAGCCAATGAAATCGGGCACCATGCCATCCTCTGCTTGATAGTCGAAGAGGGTACGCATCTCATCCTTAGCCATCTCTGGGTTGTAAATCACATTGGCAGAAGCGATTTTCCAAGAATCCCAAGACCAGATGCCATTCACGAAGCCTGTATAAGAGGGGTTGCTACCAGCATGGAGAAGATCGCCTGCCGCTGAACGCCAGTTGCTATTCAGCGTCATCATGGCTTTAACCAGCACTTTGCGGTATTTGTTCTCGTTCAGATAGCTGCTCTTACCGGTTAACAGTTTCTTCAGCCATCCGTTCCAACGCTGTGCGTTCTGGTCGAAGCATTGGTCTATATCGATAGTAGCCGCTTGGGCCACTTCACCAGTCAGGTCTTCCTGCTTGAGCATCACGCTTTGGGCATACCGAGAGCGGTAACTTTCGCCTGGTTTCAACAGCAGCGCCTGTTGTTCAGTAACGCGCAAACTGTCTTTGCCTACACGCTCCACGCGTTCAGCTGTCAGGAAGTGGGTAGCCACTTGGGCCGAGTCACGCAGGCGCAAGGCCGTAGCAACCTTTCCCTCAGTCTGCCACTGGGCAATGCCGGGGAAGGTACCTCCCTCCCAACGCAGAGAAAGAGTCAAGGGAGTGTCAGCGATGTTTTTCACCATCGTACGCACCACGGCCGTGCGTGAGGTGGCAAAACAGAGTTCGGTAAGGATATGCAGCTGTTCGTCGGCAAACTCCTGCACCAAGCGGCCAGGCAGATATTTCGTAGTTTGAACGTTGCGAGCCAGGTCGTAAGGCTTGCCATCCACCTGTATGATAGGTTGTGCCAGGGTAGCTGCCATCCATCCATAGCCATTCATGGTCATCGGACCGATGAAGGCTCCGGCATACTGGCTACTTTGGTTTTCAGGCAGGGCATACCCCGACCAAGCACCACAGTCGGCAAACAGATGCAAATCAACGTAGCGATTGCGCGGCTGGGTAGGTACATTCTTAATATTAATTAGGTTGTAGAAATCGTCTTGTTGAAGGAGAAGCGCTTCATTTTCAGTGGATAGTGGCGATGAGGAACATGCTGAAATAAGGCAACATAAAGCCACACCACATAGAGTGCTGGTATTCATCTTGTTATAAGTTTTGGTAATTTAAGGAAAAAGGAGATGGACTATTCCGCATTCCATACCGGACGGAGCGTAGTCCGTAGTAGCTGGTGCACAGAGGCACACTCGGTGCCTCTGTGCTTTTCAGCCTATCGGTTGCAGCAACCAAAATGACGGTTACTTGCTATAGCCGGGATTCTGTACCCAGTCGGGGTTCATAAGGAATTCCTTATGGGGGATGGGCAGCATGGTGTGCTTGGTATCAACGAAGTTAGAGGCGTATGGCTTGTTATGCTCCTTCAATGCACTATCCACGATGCCCCAACGAATCAGGTCATACCAGCGTGAACCTTCCAGAGCAAGCTCGCACGGACGCTCCACATCTTGCAGATGTTTTAATACCTCGGCCTTGCTCATACCTTTCTTCAGAGGCACTACATTCACACGGGCACGCACTTCGTTGATGTAGTCGATGGCATCATCCGTGGCGCCACGATCGTTCAGACACTCAGCATAGAGCAGCAGTACGTCGGCATAGCGGATGATGGGATAGTTAAAGTCGCTGTATCCCCACCACTGGCTTTCTGACGGAGTATCTACTACAAACTTGTTCCAGAAAATCTGTCCTTCGGTGTGGTAGTCGGAGAATGACTCACCTTCGCCATAATAGGCTGCGTGGCAGTCTGGGTGGTCGAACACGATGGTACGGAGCAGTCGTTCGCTGTACTTACCATCTACGGTCAAGTCCTTCTTCATAGTCTCGAACAGCCATGGTGTAGGATAGGCCTCCTCGTAGCCGCCGTCGAATGCAGCCTCCGAAGCCAAGTGTACAGCAAACAGGTTGTATTCACGCTGGCCGGCACCTCGATCGCAAGAGAACTGCAGTTCGAACACCGATTCGGCATTGTTCTTGTGCATACCATCGAAGTTGTCGAAGTAGTTAGGCATCAACGAGAACTTTCCTATCAGTTTCTTCAGTTCGGTCTCGGCCTTCGCCATTTCGTGACGGAACATATAGAACTTACCCAGTAGGGCAGCTGCGGCATAGCGGGTGGCGCGTCCGGCATAGGTTGCCGAATACGCTTCTGGCAGATCGGATTGTACAGCCTGCAGTTCACTCTCGATGAATTTTACGATTTCACCCGGTGCAGCCTGGGCTGGATAGAACTCCTCGTCCGTTCCCTCCAGCTGATGTTGATACAGGGGCAGGTTCTCGCCGAAGTTGATGAAAAGGCGATAGTAGAAGTAAGCTCTCAGGAATCGAGCCTCAGCCACGGTCTGTTTCTTAAACTCAGCCGTGGTTACCGCATCGGGCACGTTAGGAATGTTATCGATACACTGGTTGGCATAGTTGATACCCTTATAGAGGTATGTCCATTCAGTCTGGGTCAAGCCGCTGGTCGATTCGTTGGTAAACATAGCCAGTGCCATCCAAGAGCTGACGTCGGCTCGGAAGTCGCAGTCGTCCCCGCGGTAGCTATCTATCACAATGTAGCGTTCGTAGGGATCCGCCCAAGACTGTGTAGGTTGCAACGCAGCGTATGCTGAGGTAAGTCCTTTTAGGATGTCAGTTTCGCTTTGCCAGAAGGTAGATGGCGACAGCACATTTGGGTTGCTATCCTCGTCCAAAAACGAACCTGTGCAGGCCGTCAGTGACATACCGCCACACACGGCGGTAGCAAGCAATATATTCTTCAATACTTTCATATCGTTCTGTGTTGTTATGTTTTTCGTTAGAAACCAAATTTGATACCAGCCATGTAGGTACGGCTCAGCGGTGACGAAGCATAGTCCACACCCATCTGACCCGCGGATGAACCCGTTGAAGGATCGTAACCCTTGTAGCCGGTAATAGTGAAGAGACGTGTACCGCCGATGTAGAAGCGCAGGTTGCTGATGCCCCACTGCTTACACAGCTTGGTGGGCAGGTTGTAACCCAATTGCAGGTTATTCAGCCGCAGGTAGTCACCGTTCTCAATGAAACGGTCGCTGATGCGTGAGTTTCCATTGGGGTCACCTTGTACTGCACGCGGAATGTCCGTATTGGGGTGCTCCGGAGTCCATGCGTTCACGCATTCCTTACCATAGTTAAAATTCTGGTCCATGCGCTGCATCTGATATTTCGTGTAGTTGTATCGCTTCACGCCCAGATTACCGTAGAAGTTGGCCACCAAGTCAAAGTTCTTGTAAGCCAGGTTGATGTTGAATGCAAGAGCCACCTTGGGGTTACCACTGCCCTGCTTAATCTTATCATTGCTATCCAGCAGACCGTCGCCGTTCTGGTCTATGAAGCGGATATCACCCGGCTTGGCGCTGGGTTGCAGCGGCTGCCAGTTGCCCTTGCTGTCGGTATATCCGTGCTTGCTGTTCCATTCGTCCACTTCAGCCTGACTCTGGAAGATGCCAGCCGTCTTATAAGCCCAGAATTCACCGATTTCACCACCTACGTAAGTACGGGCTACGTGATACTCATACAGGTAGTTGGGGTCAGCCATCGACTTTAACTTGCTCTTGTAGTGGCTCAGGTTCATGTCCAGATCATATTTGAGCTTGCCCGCATTGCCATGATAGATGGCCTGCATTTCGAAACCGGTGGTACGCAGCTTACCGTCGTTCACCGTCAGCGAACCGAATCCAGTACATAGGCTGATGTTCTTGGTAGAAAGCATGTCACGGGTATCCTTGATATAAGCCTCGGCAGAGAGTTCCAGTTTGTTGTTCCACAGTGCCATGTCGATACCGATGTTCTTGTAGATGGTGGTTTCCCACTTAATGCCAACCGAAGGCAGTTCGGTGATAGCATAGCCGTGCGATGAGTTGGCTCCGTCAAATGGATAGTTCAGTGCGCGCACGTTGTTGGTCAACGTCGGAATGTACTTATATAGACCGATATTCTGATTACCCAAACCACCATAGCTCAAGCGAAGCTTAAACGTATTGACCGTCTCCTTCAGGTTTTCCCAGAATCCCTCGTTAGCGATATTCCAACCCAATGATACAGAGGGGAAGAAGCCCCACTTGTTGCCGTCAGCAAAACGTGAAGAGCCGTCGTAACGGAACGAAGCCATCAGCATATAGCGCATCTTGTAGTTGTAATTCAATCGGCCAAATACCGAGCGCAGCCCGCTACGCGTCTTCGAACCGCCCACGCTGTAGTTCTCCTGTGCCTGATCCAGCACATCCAGATTGTTGTTGTCAAACGTTTGTCCGTAGGCGCTGATACCATTGTATTTCTTCTCCTCCTGCGATGCGCCCAACAGCACCTGTAAACTGTGCACCTCGTTGAAGGTCTTGCTGTAGTTGGCCGTCAATTCAAGCAGATCATTGATAGTCTTGGTGCGTGATTCTGTCAGCGAAGCGTTATAGTTGGTCTTTCTCACACCCAGTTCGTAAGTAGGCACAAAAGTATGTGTTTCGCCAAAGTAGATACTTCTGGCGGCCTGAGCCTTGATTACCAAGTCCTTGATGGGCTCGAACTGCAGATAGCCTGAAGCAGAAATGTAGTCGTTGGCACCGGTGTAATCCACCAGTTTGTTATATCCCGGCATGTTGCAGGCGTCGCTCATACCCATGCCCGAGATAGCACCACCGTAGCCTCCGTCGTTATTCGAATCGTAAAGCGGAGCCAGCGGTTCCATATTTGTCACCTGATAGATGCCAGGGAATCCGGAGCCAGCCTCCATATCGGACTCCCAGCGGCTGTAGCTGATGCTTTCGCCCATTTTCCACTTGCCAAGTTTTACGTCAGAGTTCAAGCGGAAGCCAAACTTCGTGTCTCCCGTACCTATTACTACAGCATCTTCCTTCGAGTAGAAGGCACTCAGTGCTACGTTGCTATATTCTGTACCGGCCGTGTAGCCCACGTTGTATTTCTGTACGAAGCCGCGGCGGTAGTACTCGTCCTGCCAGTCAGTGTCAGCAAACTGCGATGGATCCTGATCGTAAGCAGCGATGTAGGCCGGCCAACGGCTCTGGTTGATGCCTGCGTTGCTCAAGGCCATCTTGCGTACCTTGATGAACTCGGCACTGTTACACATATCCAGCTTCTTGGGCAGGTCGTCCATACCCCAGTAGGCTGAGAAGTTGATTTTGGGCTTCGATTCAGTACCGCGATGCGTCTCAATCAAAATAACACCCGCAGCAGCACGTGCACCGTAGATGGCGGCCGTAGCTGCGTCCTTCAAGACGGACATCGACTTGATGTCTTCGGGGTTGAGGTAAGACATGTCGCCCGGCACACCATCAATGATGACCAGCGGAGAGTTGTCCGTACCCCAAGAGGTAACACCACGCACCTGCAGCGAGGCGGCAGAACCGGCAGCACCGCTACCAAAGTTTACGGCCAAACCAGGCGCCATACCCTGCAAGGCGGCTTCGGCGTTAGCGGTAGGCATCTTGTTGAGCTTGTCGCCCTGTACGGTCGTCACTGAACCAGAAACGTCCGACTTCTTCTGTGTACCGTAACCGATAACCACCACTTCGTCCAGTGCCTGGCTGTCTTCTTTCAGCACGACCTTCAGCGGCTGGTTACCACTGACTTTAACGTTCTGCGTCACATAGCCTACAAAGCTGATTTGCAATGTAGCCCCTTTCTTGACAGTCAACATGAATTTACCATCCAGATCGGTGATGACACCATTGGTCGTACCCACTTCCAGCACACTGGCACCAATGACGCTTTCGCCCGATGTATCTGTGACGATACCGGATACTTGAATGCTCTGAGCCGACAAAGTCAGCGGGAGCAGACCCACAAAGAGCAAGAATATAAACATCGCTCTCTGCAAATAGGAATACTTAGTTATTCTTCCCATGTGTAATAGATTTTAAATAGGTTAATAATAAGATTAGTTTTCACATGGTGCAAAGAACGATATTTAGTCTATTTTGACCAAAAAAAACTCCTCATCATAATATCTACAAAACTCAAAATTAAGCAGGTTTATTATCTACAATTCATCCATATTTATACTGATTATCAGTATATAACAAATTGCTTTCATATCTACAAAAGGGCTTTTCATCAGAAGTGAGAAAGATATTCCACCAAGTCTTCTTCCCCTTCCAAATCCAGTGCCTTACGCAGTCTGTATCGGTTCATATTGACGGTTTTTGGGGTAGTGCCAGTAATCATGGCAATCTCCTTGGTCGATAGGTTGACCCGTAGCAAAGTGGCCAGATGGATTTCGCCCTGCGTCAAGTCGGGATGTTTTTCAGTTAGCCGTTGCACGAAAGCTTGGTTCTTCTCCTCAATATTCTGCATAAGGGTGCTATTAGCTGTGTTTCCGCTCTGATACTGACTGATGTAGGCATTCAATTTCTTCAGATGGGGTACAAAACTGGCCGCATCCATTTTGTAACCCTCCTTAATCATCTCACGTATCTTGTCAAGCAACTGGTCGCGGCTCTGCAGGAAAACGGCAAAGGTGGTAACCTCCTGGCGGCTGGCCTCTAAAGCATCCTGCACACTTTGTAGTTCCAGTTGCTTCTGGTGTAGCTTCAGCTCGTCCAATTCTCGTTCCGAACATTGCAACTGATAGCGCGCCTTCATCAACTCCAGGTCTTTCCGGCGCTTGGACAGCTTATTGACATAAAATCCACAAGCCACTACCAGCACAAAGAGAATGACCAATATCCAAAGATTACGGTTTAGCAGTTTGATTTTATAAGCTTGCTGCTGCTGCTCGGCCTCGAATTTCTGCTGCTGATACTGCTTGTAGGCGATGTCCTGCTCGATGTTACGCAGGCGGTTGCTGCTCTGCAATTTGCTCCTCATATCATTCATTTTTAATACATTGTCGTATGCCTGCCTGTAAGCCCCCATCTTGGCATAGAGCCTTGCATGATATTCGTAGTTGTCGCACAGCAATTCGCGGGCACCAATCTCCGAGGCATATTCATAGGCTGTCTCCAAAGCCTCCAGTGCCTCTCTGTAACGTCCTCCAAAGTAGAGCTGTTTACCTAAATTGTTGTAGTTTTCCCCCAGCGACCATTTGTCATTCAGGTGCTTGTTGATGGTAATAGCCTCTTGGATGTAGTTCAACTTCGCCTCCGTGTCTCCAGGATAAAGACAAAGGTTGTTCAGATTGGCTACGATACCCCTCAGGTTGCCTTTCAGCCGATTGATTTCCAAGGCCATCAAGAAGTAGCATTCCGCCTCTTCGTGTTCACTCCAGAAGTTGTGTATCACTCCCCGATCATTGTAGCAGCCGGCTACAGCCAGCGAGTCACCCAGCTCCTGATAGACGGCTGTTGCCTGTTCGTTCAGTTCGATGGCTTTCTTATAATCATCCAGTTTGCCATACACACGTCCCATGAGCGAGAGCCAGCGGGCATGGAGCCGCTTCTCAGTGGGCATGATATAGGGTTCTACATCATAGAGGTGCTGAATGCTCAAATCGAAGTTTCCCAACAATTGTTCGGCATGACAGTAGAGCATGACTATCTCTGCCCGCTGACTATTAGGTTTCTTGTCCGGGCAAAGCTGAATGGCCTGATAGGCCAAATCCAAAGCCTGCTTAGGATTGGAGTATAAGATGGCCTCAGCCTGCTTCTTCAGAGAGTCAGCACGCTGCATATCCTCCGCCTGCAATCTGGTAGCAGCCAGCAAAGTGGCGCAGAAAAGGTAAAAGAAAAGTAGAAGACGCTTCATCGTAATCATGACATTGAGTCGTTGTTTTGAAACTAACTGAATACAGTGGCAAGTTAACAAAAACTTCTTGAACGAAGTCTGTCGTCAAACTTCATCACCACATCAATCATCTCTGTTGGAAGGTAGTTGAGCGCTTTGCATTTTATCCACTCTGGAATACCCCACAAGGCCTCGGCTATGCTGCCGGCGATAGCGCCTATGGTATCTGCATCGGCCCCTAAGGCTACTGCCTGACGGAGAGCATCCTCAAAGTCTTGGGAATGGAGCACAATCCACAATGCCACAGGCACCGTACCTTGGCAAGTCTCGTCAAACGTGTTTCGACATGCTTCAAGGTCAACCGAAAAATGCTCCGGAGAGGGTTCATACATCTGAATGGCAGGAAGCAAAGCCTTCCTTAAGATATCCTCCTTCGAGATGGTCTTTCCCTTGGAAGAAAGGCGCAACGCTCGGCAGCCACCGATGGCCAACGCCACGGCCTGAGCACCTTTGATGCCTTCAGGATGACTATGCGTACATCTAGCCGAGAGGCATGCCTGCTCTAATAGCTCATCAGGAGTATCAAACCACCAACCTATCGGACTGACGCGCATAGCCGAACCATTGCCAAAGGAGTTGTAGGGCTGCGGATGGTCATTCATCACCCACGCTGCAAAGCGTCCGCCATATCCGCCCATAGGATGAGGGTATTTGCGGCACCAGGCATGAATAAACTTGCCATAGTCATCCGAGCCATGCAAAAGGGCATCAGCTACGGCTATGGTGCAGATGGTATCGTCTGTAAAGTTGTTCTCTGAAGAGAAGAGCTCAAAGTGATAGTCGTTTGTTGAGTCAAACTCCCAACGGCTTCCTACAATATCTCCTATAATTGCGCCTAACATATCTACTTATAATTACTTGTTCGTAAAGAAATTGAATGATGCCAGTTTGAGCGGGCCAAGTCAACCCCTTCGCTCATCTCCGTATCGAGCCAGTGCTCCTGTATCTCGGCAAACGTTATGCGCCCAGCCTGCTTGATGGAAAGCCCTGTATTCCGATAGGGTACTTCATAATTTTCTTTTATATGATTGAGTGGGCAAAGATAGTACAAACCGAGCGGAATACAAAATATTAGGGAGTATAAAACCCATTAGTATCCCGTTTAAATCGGGACACTAATAAATGGATAATTCAAAATAAAAGTGCAAAAAAGGTCTGCTAAGATACAAAATATTTATCACATTGACAATCAATTCATTGTATTTTTT